>QNZV01000088.1 GCA_003978395.1 Sulfurovum sp.
TGTAGGTTTTACCATTGATGAGGTTTATTATAAGACAGCTGAACACTATATGATGGCTGAGAAAGCTAGGCTTTTTGACAGCTCTATGGTAGAGAAAATTTTAGAAGCAAAAACAACCAAAGAGGTTAAGTCTTTGGGTCGAGAGGTTAAAAATTTTGATGACAAGATATGGAGTCAAAAATCTTTTGATGTGGTGGTAAAAGGAAACATGGCTAAATTTTCTCAAAATGAAGATTTGAAGTATTTTTTACTCTCTACTTCAAAAAAAATAATTGTTGAAGCGAGTCCTTATGACAAAATATGGGGTATTGGAATGCTGGGAGATGACAAGAGAGCTACAAATCCTTTACTTTGGAACGGAGAGAACAGATTGGGCTTTGCTTTGATGGTGGTTCGAGAGAGATTATAAAATTTATATAGGGTAACGAAGCAAGAGCTTCATTACCAGTTAAAGAACAAAAGAGTTTTTACTCTCCACCAATTTTAGACATAAGTCCAAAGCTTTTAACAAAAGGAATAGCCATTTTTGGATTTTTAATCATTGCTCCAAAATCACCTGTTTCAAATTTTAATTTACCCATGGTTACAGCCATGCCCATTGTTGTCATAGTCAAAGGTTTTTTAATCCATTTTTCCCAATTCTCTTTAGTTGCTCTCATATCCCAACTTAGTTCTTCGCCATTATAGTCTCCAGCACGAGTACAGATGCCATTTTCGACAATGAAAACACCCCTTGGTTTATCATCTTCTTTAAATCCACAAGCAATTACCGAATTAAAATTAATCTCTGCTAATGCACCACTTACTTCAGGGTCTGCATTCCATGCTTCTTTTAATTCATTCATCCACTCGCCACTACATATTTTTGCCATATTATTTCCTGTAATTTTAATTGTTATATATTTTATAACGGTTGAGATTATATATAAATAGCTCTTATAATATGCTATAATAGAAGAAAATAAGAAATGAGAAAGTAAGAGGTAACGATATGCAGGATTTTTTAACATTCAAAACATTTATAAGTCCAACTATGCTACTACTTTTTTATTATATTGGGGCTATTGTTATGCCTATATTTATTTGGTTTGCTTCTCGTTGGATTATAAATAAAGTTACTATGATGGAAGAGAGTTATCGTGTGGCTAAACAGATTGTGTGGGGAAGTATGCGTTTTAAATATAGAGTTTTTTTTATATCTGTATTTATAATGATGTTTCTCTTTATGGAAATTATTTGGAGAATGATGTTTGAATTTTTAATAGCATACATGCAGATTAGAGAAGCATTGGTTCTATCTTGATGAGGTAATGTTTGAATATCTTGTTACATAAAGATAAAACTTTCCTTGTTATCTAGTTGTAAAGATGGATTAAAGTGAGCCTTAGATACACTATCATCAAAATCAATCAAAGAGGTACAATGAGAATAGTAGAAGGTAACTTAAGCGTAGACAAAAGCAAGAAAGTGGCAATTATTAATGCCCGATTTAACCATTTTATTACAGATAGATTGGTTGAGGGTGCAAAAGATGTTTATGCACGACATGGTGGAAATGCAGATGATTTAGATTTAATTTTGGTTCCAGGTGCATTCGAGATTCCTTTTGCTTTAGATAAAGCATTAGAGTCGGGTAAGTATGATGCTGTATGTTGTTTAGGAGCAGTGATTCGTGGAGCAACACCTCATTTTGATTATGTTTCAGCAGAAGCTACTAAAGGTGTGGCAAGTGCAACAATGAAACATAGAAAACCCGTGACTTATGGTGTATTGACAGTAAATAGCATTGAACAAGCGATTGAACGTGCAGGTACAAAAGCAGGAAATAAGGGTGGTGAGGCTATGGCTGGACTTATTGAGATGATGAATTTGTATACAGAATTAGAAAAATAAAGAATAAATAGATTTAAAAAAAGGTAACAATAATATATGGCAACAAGACATCAAGCACGAACAGCAGTAGTAGGTTTACTCTATGCTTACGATTTAGGTAATGAGAATATATCAAAATATTCAGATGTAATTTTAGAAGAAGATAAAATACGTAATAAACAGAGAGAGTTTTCAAACAGACTTTTTAAAGGAACTATTGATAATCTTTTAACTATTGATTCCGAAATTCAAAAACATCTTAAAGGTTGGGATTATCAATCCATTGGTAAAGTAGAAAAATCTATTATGCGTTTAGCTACTTTTGAGATTATGATGGATGGAACAGACAAAAGAATCATTATTAACGAAGCAATTGAATTGGCAAAAGCATTGGCAGATGATAAGTCTCCAAGGTTTATAAATGCTGTTTTAGATGCTATAGGTAAAGAAGAGTCTGCAAACATTGAAAAACCAAAAGAGGAAGAAGTTCCTAAAGAGAAACCTGAATAAATTTAATGAGAAGATAGAGTAAAAGTATTACTATATTTTCTCCCCCTTTATCTGATTACATTCCCCCCTATCATATAGCATTAGATTAAAATTTCATATTATTGATATTTAAAAGATTATAATAAAACAAAATAGTATAATCACAAAGATTATTTAAGGATAGAATATGAATGCTTTAATAAATAGAAGAATGACAGTAGATGAAGCAGTTGAGCTTATTGAACATGCAGATTTGAAAACTCTTGGGCGTATGGCTTCTGAGATGAAGAAAAAACTTCATCCAAAAGGGGTTACGACCTTTGTGGTGGATAGGAATATAAACTATACGAATATCTGTTGGGTTGATTGTAAATTTTGTGCTTTTTATACGCATGAGAAAAAAGAAGATGCCTATATATTGACCTTTGATGAGATTGACCAAAAGATTGATGAGCTTATAGCCATTGGTGGAACTCAGATACTTTTTCAGGGTGGAGTGCATCCTAAATTGGAGTTGGAGTGGTATGAGGAGTTGGTGGAGCATATTCATAATAAATATCCAACGATTACCATTCATGGCTTTTCAGCTATTGAGATTGACTATATTGCAAAACGTTCTCATTTGAGTGTTACCGAGGTGTTGGCACGATTGAAAGCGAAAGGATTAAGCTCTATCCCTGGTGCTGGTGCAGAGTTACTCTCGGATAGAGTTCGTGATATTATTGCTCCTAAAAAATTGGGGACAGAGAAGTGGCTAGAGGTTCATAGAGAGGCTCATAAACTTGGAATTAAATCGACTGCTACCATGATGTATGGAACAGTAGAGACTACTCGTGAGATTGTAGAGCATTTTGAGCATGTTCGTAAGCTTCAAGACGAAACAGGTGGATTTAGAGCTTTTATTATGTGGTCGTATCAGAGTGACCATACACAACTAAAAAGAGAACTTCCAACAATTACCAAAACGACACCAAATCAATATTTGCGTTATTTGGCTGTGGCTCGTCTGTTTTTAGATAATGTTCCAAGTATTCAAAGCTCTTGGGTAACCCAAGGTAGTTACATTGGACAGATGGCATTGAAATTTGGAGCAAATGATTTGGGTTCTACGATGATGGAAGAGAATGTAGTCTCATCAGCAGGAGCAAAAAATACTATGAATCAATCAGAAATGATAGAGTTGATTCGAGATGTAGGAGAACACCCTGCAAAGCGTAATACAGCTTACGATATTTTAGAGAGGTTTTAACAAATAATGAAAAAAATAATTATATTAATAATAGCAATACAAGGAATATTAATGAGTGCTAATCTTAGCCATATAGATGTAAACAATACCAAAGTCCCTTTTATATTTGAAGAGGATAAAAATTTACCCATTATATCAATGCAACTAATTTTTAAAAATTCTGGGTCATTAACGGATAAAAAAGATGGACTAGTAAAATTAACAGCTAAATTACTAAATGAGGGAACGCTAAAAGATGGAAGTACAGGTTTTGCAACAAAACTTGAAAGTAGAGCTATATCTTTGGGTGTACATGCTGGTAAAGAGACTTTCGTTATGGAGGTTGGTTCTTTAAAAAGTGAATTTTCTTATGGTATAGAGTTGTTAAAAGAGCTTCTTCAAGACCCAAATTATAGTGAAGATATTCTAAAAAAGATTAAGGTACAAACCATAGGTTCTTTAAAGCGTAAAGAGAGCGATTTTGATTATATCTCTTCATTAAAAATGAAAGGAATGTTGTTTCCTAATACACCACTTGCCAAAGCCTCTTCGGGAACGGTTAAAAGTGTTGAAATGATTACACTTAATGATATTAAAACAGATGTTGCTACACATTTAGGATTAGAGAATGCTATTGTTGTTATGGGTGGAGATATTTCAGAAAAAGAGGCAAAAAAGTTAGTAAAAGAGGTGCTATCTCTACTTCCTCATGTTAAAAGTAATGAGATTCCGACTATGAAAGCTTTGGCTCAGAAAAAAATTCAAAAGACGATTAAAAAAAGTGAACAAGCGTACGTCTATTTTGGCTCTCCCTTGAATATACCCTATGATTCTAAAGATAGATATATGGCTCAAGTGGCTTCATTTATCTTGGGAAGTTCTGGTTTTGGTTCACGTTTAATGGAAGAGATTCGTGTTAAAAAAGGGTTGGTTTATTCTGTCTATAGTCGCTTTTCTATCAATAAAACACACTCTTATTTTTCTGGTTATCTGCAAACTAAAATAGAGAGTGGTGATGAGTCTGTACAATCGGTCAAAGATGTTGTCAATCTATTTTTAGAAAAAGGGGTAACAGAAGAGGAGTTAAACTCTGCTAAACAGTTTATAGTGGGTTCAGAACCACTTCGTAATGAGACTTTATCTCAGCGTTTGGGTCGTGCTTTTCAAGAGTTTTATACCAATCGTCCTTTAGGCTCGTCTGTTGAAAATTTGAAGAAGATAGAAGCAATGAGTTTGAAAGAGCTTAATGACTTTATCTCTATGCACAAAGAGATAGTCAATATTTCGTTTTCTGTAGTTACAGGAGAGAAGAAGTAGGAGGTTCTAGAACTTCTGCTTTTCCAAAATAGTAACCTTGTGAGTAATCTACCCCTAAGTCACAGAGAATATTAAATATATTCTCATTTTCCACATATTCAGCAATGGTTTTAATATTCTGCTTTTTTGAAAAATGAACAATGGTTTCAACCATATCTTTAGAGAATTTATTCTGTTCTATATTTTTAATAAGAGAACCATCAATTTTAATATAGTCTGGTTGATACTCTAAAATCCTTGAAAAGTTGGAGAGACCAGTTCCAAAATCATCAATAGCAATTCTGACATTGAATACTCTTGCCTCTTTTATAAATTGTTTAATAACATTTTTATCTTTTATCTTTTCATCTTCAAGAAGCTCAATAACAATTCTATGTGCCTCCTCTTTATGCTTCTCTAATAGATAAAAGAAATCTTTTCGAGTCTTTTTTTGTTCAATATCCAAGGAAGAGAGATTAATGCTAATGTTCATTTTTGTATCGTAGAGAGCTTGAAAGGAGTTTTCTAATACAATAGAGGTAATTTTTTGATAATACTTACTCTCTTTGGCTGTATCCAAGAAAAAATAGGGAGAGAGTATGTTTTGTTCTTTATCAATCAGTCGTACCAATGATTCATATTTCTCTATCTCTTTGGTTTTATTGTTAACAATAGGTTGAAAATACGAGACTATATTATAGGAGTCTATAGCCTCTTGTATCATTTTAAATGTTTTAAGTTTTTCATGGGCTTGTTGTTG
>QNZV01000046.1 GCA_003978395.1 Sulfurovum sp.
GTACAAAGTTAAATGCCAAAGGTATTTGAGAGAGACCAACTATTTTTAGATACAAAGAGGCTTCTTTGATGGTTTGAGTATCATTTGTAAAAAAGGCTACAATAAACTCAGGGGTAAAAATCATAAAAAATGAGAGAAAAAACATTAGTCCTATGGCATATTTTAGAACCAACAGCACATCTTCACGAGACTGCTCTGGCTTTTTAGCTCCAAGTCCTTGACCCATTAGTGCCATTGCCGCAATGGTAAACCCAATCCCTGGCATAAAAGCAAGACCCTCTATTCGTAACCCAATCTGATAACCTGCCATCACTTCTGTTCCATAATCAGCGATTATGGCTGTAAAAAGCATAAACGACCCCATGGTTAATGAACGTTCATACGAGGCAGGAAGCCCTACTTTTAATGCTCTCTTTAGTAAATTTTTGGAAAAATGAACCATTGGTGTAAAGGGCATTCTTTTTCTACTATAGAGAAAAATGTAGACCGTAAGTTCTAACATATTGACAATGACCGTTGCTACTCCAGCACCTTGTACTCCCAAAGTAGGAAAACCAAAATGTCCAAAAATCAGAAGATAATTCAATCCAATATTTAAAACGATAGAGACTAATTTTACAAACATAGGAGTTTTTGTATCTCCTGTTGCAGAGAGAGCCGTAATAAAGACCAGTTTTACAAAGATAAAAGGCATCATTAATGTCAAAATTTGAACATAACCCTGCCCCAATTCCCGAACCTCATCACTTACTCCAAATAAAACATAGAGTTCCGATGAACCAAAGTACCACAAAGGAGCAACAACAAGAGATAATCCAAAGGCAAAGAGATAGAGTGTCGATAGTGCCAAAGAGGCTCGTTTCATCTCACCTGCCCCATAAAATCTGGATATAAGTGCATTTGTCCCAACATGAAAAAGTGTAAGAACAGCAAATACAAACATAAGCGATTGCAATCCAATCCCCACAGCAGCTACGGCAAAGGCAGAGATTGTTCCTACCATTATAAGGTCTGTAATAACTTGAAGCATATCGAGCAGAGAGTTAAATGCAGCAGGAAGTGAAATCTTTAAAATTTTTTTATGTTTGGCTTTATCTATTTTTATCATGAGTCGTTTTTTATAGTGTATATTGTCATTTTATAATCCTATATCTTATTAATGTAAGAACCATTTCCCATCATAGGGAATTAGAACATCTTTAAAGGTAAGCCAAGCATCATGTGAAAAGAGTGCATTTTCAATCAAAGAGGTATCGGGTGCAATGGTCATCAATAGAGGTATCATCGCATAGATAATAGCTGTATGAAATTTATCTGAAGTTTTTTTAAATTTGCCTAACTTTAGTGCTGTTCCAAATGATTTTTTTATTCGTTTATTTCTAAGGTCAACACTGTAGCTTTCATCTAAAATCAGATGCACAAAATAGCCTGTGGTAATCATAAATCCATAGACCCAAGAGACCAAAGAGTTTAAGCCAAAGAAATATTGCATCAAGATAGCCACTAAAATACCCCAGATAAAGGCGACAGGAATAGAGTGAAACATCCCTCTGTGTTTTGAAATCTTACGGAATATATCAAGTAGAGCATAACGGATTCCTACAAAAACCAAACCTGCCACAATAAACATTTCGACCAGTGAATAGGTAGAGGATTTTACAAAAATAAGCATAATCGTCATCAGTAGAGACAATACATTGAATCCTACTTTAATTGAAGTGGAGTGTGCAGAGTCAACATCGGGCAACAATCCCCCAAGCGTTCCAAGACCAAAAGCATAAACAGCTTGTTCAGGAGAAACTACCTCCATAGAGAGCAGTGTTCCTGATACTACTGCTGAAACTCCTGATGCTACCATAAAATGAGTATTAAAATTTGCCATTCTATTTGTCTACTTTCACTAAAAGTTTATGTGAATATCCCAAGATATGTTCTACTATCTGCTCTCCTGAAAAGAGTACCATATAGGGTTTAGGGGTTAAAAGCCTACCTGTTCGTGTTGGTGTAGCAATACTTGTCTCGACAAGCCAACCTTTCCATGCAATATCCCCACCATAGGCAAACCCTTTTCTCTTGTAGGCACGTTTTGGTTTTCCATATTTATAAATAGATAGATTTCCACGAGCTATTTTAGTAGAGAAATAGGCTCTAATGGAGTTAGTATAATTTATAGGTTTTGCTCCATACTCTTTATCCACAACAGGTTGAGTGGCAATAGGTTCTTTTTTTACTCCACCAACAATTTCCCCCAAAGAGATTTGAGGTCTAGGTGCAGGTACACAGCCTGAAAAAATAGCCACAAGAGTAGACAAGGTTATAATCTTTAATTTTTTATTCATTGTTTCCTCGTTTTTTGCTTTTAATATAGCAAAATCTTAAAATATTTCAGATTATAAAAAAGATATTTTAAGAAGTTTTAAGATAAAAAGAGTAAAGTTGTAATATTTAAAAATAATTTTAAATAGTAAAAAATATATATAAAAATTAATTTAATAAAAGTTTTTCCTTGACTCTAATAGACTCCTGATGAAGATTTTTTAAATCTTTAGAGTTATCTATAATATAAGTAGCCAAATCTCGCTTTTCGTCTATAGGCAGTTGAGAATCTATTCTTTGTTGTGCTTCTATTTTGGTTGAGCCATCACGTAACATTAATCGTTGGAGTTGTATATTTGGTTCTGTATATACAACAATTGAACGTTTAATAGGATAACGACCTTTACTCTCAAAAAAGAGTGGTATATCTATAATATATCTCTTTTTTAGAGTATCTAACTCTATTGATTGTCTCTCTATCTCATCAAAAATTAGAGGATGTAAAAGTTTTTCTAAACGTAACTTTTCAGAGGGATTTGCAAAAATTAATTTACCTAACTCTTTTCTAGCTACTTTACCATCAACTACACAATGTTGTCCAAATAGCTCTGCAATTTTATCTTGATGTAAATCTAAAATAAAATGTGCAATTTTATCTGCATCTATAATATTAAATCCCTCTGATAAAAAAAACTTAGCAACAGTACTTTTTCCTGTTGCAATCCCTCCTGTTAATACTACTGCGTATTTAAATGCCATAAAGTTTTCCTAATGATATAATATAAGTGTGTACAATACTGTTTATTTTGTTTATAAAAAAAATTTATTTTTAATATCATCAAAAAAACAGTATAATTTTCTTATTATAATAAAAATAATTGAACCTTTTTAGAGGTTTAAAAAAAAAGGATTTTAAATGGCATTTTCTCCCGAAAATCGTACAGGAACAATGAGTGGTATTCTCTTTGTTGCTATCTTTGCAGCAGCAGCAACTTTTATATCTGGACTAGCTCCAGTTAAAGCTTTAGGACTATCTCCTTTGGTTATTGGTATTGTTATGGGTA
The DNA here is from genome assembly GCA_003978395.1 of Sulfurovum sp. GTDB lineage: Bacteria > Campylobacterota > Campylobacteria > Campylobacterales > Sulfurovaceae > UBA1140. The sequence goes on from QNZV01000046.1 coordinate 3,381, forward strand.
TTTTTTATGCAAATACACTTCACAACAAGTTTCCTTCAGCATGGGAGACAGGAATTACTTTTTCAGGGAAAAAAATTCTCCGTTTTGCTATTGTCTTTTATGGTTTTAGAATTACATTTCAACAAATTGGAGAAGTGGGATTAGAAGGATTTTTGGTCTCACTTATTATGTTGTCTACCACATTTATTCTAGGGACATGGTTAGGTCATAAAGTATTTGGAATGGAAAAAGATACCTCTATGTTAACAGCATCGGGGGCATCTGTTTGTGGTGCAGCAGCAGTTTTGGCAACAGAACCTGTATTGAAAGCAGAAGAGCATAAGACAGCTATTGCTGTATCAATGGTAGTTCTATTTGGTACTATTTCTATGTTTTTATACCCTGTTCTATACACAGCAATTTTTGAACATGCAAGTGGATTTTTACATATGACAGCTCGTGAATTTGGTATCTATGTGGGTGGAACAATTCACGAAGTAGCACAAGTGGTTGCTGTTCCTGCTTCTATTCCAAATGCCCCTGAAGTGATGAGTAACTCAGCTGTTATTGTAAAAATGACCCGTGTTATTATGATTGCTCCAATGCTTATTGTACTTGGATTTTATCTAAGTTATGTTGCCAAAAAAGAGGGTGGAGATAGTGCAGATGTAAAATTGGTTATTCCTTGGTTTGCTGTCTACTTTATTGGTGTAGCAGGATTTAACTCTCTTCATTTAGTACCTGAAACTATTGTAGCAACGATTAATCAAATAGATACATTTTTACTTACAATGGCAATGACAGCACTGGGTATGGGAACACGTTTTGCCAAGTTCAAAGGGCTAGGATTAGCACCTATCTACACAGCACTTTCTATGTTTATATGGTTAGTTGTTGGTGGATTCATCATTACAAAAATTATTTGTAGCATATTTTAGAAAAATAATAAATATTTTTAAGTTTAACAAAAGTTATTTTTTGTTAAACTTCTTTTGTAGTTAAGAAATAGAAATATGCTAAACTTGTTAGTTGAAATGTCCCTTATAATTCTCCCAATAATATAAACTTATATTTCATCTATCTTCTTAACTATTATAGTATCTTTTTCAATTATATAATCCCTATATTTAAAGTTTTGTACTGCTTTTTTGGCGTAAGTATAGAGTTATATTTAAAGAATAGATACAACATGTAAAAACTATTTTAAATAAAAAAACACATTTTTTAATCATAAAAAAGGTAAATTCCTATATACTTGTCAATATAAAACAACAAGGATTAACTGTATGTATTCAAATGCTAAAAAAAAAGGATTTGAAAATATTTCTCTAACCAAAGCAAAAGAGATTATGTTGAGTATTTTAATAGATTTTGATAAGATATGTAAAAAGAATAATCTAACATATTGGATAGACTGTGGAACTCTAATTGGGGCAGTAGAGTACAAAGGATTTATCCCTTGGGATGATGATATAGATATTACTATGCCACGAGATGATTATGAAAAATTTTTAGAAATCTACTCCAAAGAGCTACCTCCTAACCTTTTCTTACAAATAAAAAAAAACGATTCCAAATATCCTAAATATTATGCAAAAATTAGAAATAGAGATACACTATTTATTGAACATAGTGAGGTTGGAAAAGTTATAGAGTATCATCAAGGAATATTTATTGATATATTTGTTGTTAATTATATTAGCAATAGAACCCTCTATATCTATCCATTTTTAAGACTATTAGGAGCATTATTTAGAAAAAATAGATTTTATTTCAAATACAATAATATAGATATATATCCCTATTATATTAAATTATTGAATAAACTGCACAACGAAAAAAATCAATTTATAGTAAGAGGTGCAGAGGTAGAGGCTATAACTTTGAAAAAGTTTGATAAGAGAGATATTCTCCCTGTAACAGAAGTTGAATTTGAAAATCATATTTTTCCTGCTCCATTTAATTATGACAAGTATCTAAGAGATGAGTATGGAGACTACACATTACCTCGCAAAGAGAAAACACGACCTAAACATAGTAATAAGATATATATAAAAGAGAGTGTAGCAAGTTGAAAACAATAATAAAAAGTAAGTTTTTTAAAGATACCAGTATCTATACCATATCAGATATTTTAAATAAACTCGTACCTTTTATACTCTTGCCTGTTTTAACAAGATATTTAACTCCCCA
>QNZV01000107.1 GCA_003978395.1 Sulfurovum sp.
TTAATCTCTTCATAACGGAACAAAATGATACAACTGACAAATATAAGTAAAAGCTTCGGTGGGCAAACCCTTTTTAAAGACCTTAATCTCAAAATGAACTCCAATCAAAAAATAGGACTTATAGGACGTAATGGTTCAGGAAAATCAACTCTTTTTAAAATTATACTAGATGAAGAGAGCCATGATAGTGGGGATGTCTCTATTCCTAAGAACTATAAAATAGGAACATTAAGACAACACTTAACTTTTACAGAAAAAACGGTTAGAGAAGAGTGTTCTTTGGTTTTGAGCGAAGAGGAGCAATATAATTTTTATAAAATAGAAAAGATTCTTTTTGGGCTTGGGTTTAGTAGTGAAGATTTAGAAAAAGACCCCATGAGCTTTTCGGGTGGGTATCAGATTCGTATTAATCTAGCAAAACTTTTGGCAACTGAACCAAATATGTTGCTACTTGATGAGCCTACCAACTACCTTGACCTACTCTCTTTGCGTTGGTTGAAACAGTTTATTCGTACTTTTGATGGAGAGGTTATTTTGATTACTCATGACCGTGATTTTATGGATAGCGTCACCACATATACCATGGGTATTCAGCGTAAAATGCTACATATCATTCAAGGCGATACAAAAAAGTATGATGCAAACTTATCACTAAGTGATGAGACCTATGAAAAGACACGCCAAAACCAAGAGAAAAAACGTAAAGAGCTTGAAGAGTTTGTAGCTAAAAATAAAGCACGTGCTTCAACTGCAGCGTTAGCCCAGTCTAAACAGAAAATTCTTGATAAAATGGAAGAGATGGAGAGTTTAGAGAGTGAAAGCAATTTAAATTTCTCGTTTAACTATAAAGAGACCCCTGCAAAAATTAATTTACGTGCTGAAAACTTGGGTTTTGGGTACAAAGAGAGTGAAAAACTTTTTAAGAACGTCTCTTTTGTTTTAGAAAATGGTAAAACTCTAGCGATTATTGGTAAAAATGGTAAAGGTAAATCTACCCTTTTGAACTACATAGCAGGAGAGTTACCTTTACAAGATGGTGCTTTAAATTTCCACCCTTCAACGACTATGGCTCATTTTGGACAGACAAATATTGAACGGCTCAACACATCATCAACCATTATTGAAGAGTTAAGCTCGGTCAGTTTGAAAATAGGTATTTCCGAAGTTAGAAGTATTTGTGGAACAATGATGTTTTCAGGAGAGTTGGCAGATAAAAAAATCTCTGTTCTATCGGGTGGAGAGCGAAGCCGTGTAATGCTTGGAAAAATTATCGCCACAGAAGCAAACCTACTTCTACTAGATGAACCGACCAACCACTTGGATATGTACTCTATAGACTCACTCTGTAGAGCCATAGAGGGGTTTAAAGGCTCAACCATTATGGTTACCCATAGCGAAATGCTTTTACGCCGTTTGGCTGATGCTTTGGTTATTTTTCACAAAGGTGGAGCAGAGTTTTTTGATGGAAGCTATGATGAGTTCTTAGAGAAAATTGGTTGGGAAGAGGAAGGTGGAGTAGTTGAAAAAAAAGTAAAAAGCTCAAAACCAAAAATTGACAATAAAGAGAAAAAACGCCTCAGAAAAGAACTCATAAATGCACGAAGTAAAGAGAACGCTCCACACAAAAAAGAGTTGGAGTTTTGTGAAAATAAAATTATAAAGCTTGAAGAGCAACTTGAGGTTGAAAATGAAAAACTTATCCAAGCGTCCAATTTGGGAGAGAACTCAGCCATGATAGAAGCTTCACAAAATATTGGAAAACTTCAATCTGAAGTTGATGCATTATTTGAACGTTTAGAGGTGGCATCTGAATCTTTAGATGAGATTGAAGAGAGATATGCACCTCAATTAAAAGAGGTTGAATAGTAATGATAACAACAGCATTCCCCTATCTAACCATTTTACTATTTATTGCCTCGATGCTCGTCTTTTTGGAAGCCAAAAGCAAAGCCAAGTTTTTTGAATACTTACCTGCCATTGTTATTTTATACTTTACCGTAATGACACTCTCTACTTTAGAGATATGGACAAAAACAGATGAAATTAATGCAACGTATAAAGCATTTAAATCAAACCTTTTACCTGCCATGATATTTTTAATGTTGCTTCAAAGCGATATACGAAAAATTTTTAAATTAGGTAAAAAAATTCTGCTCACATTCTTTTTGGCTTCTGTGAGTATCTCGTTAGGATTTATTGTGATGTTTACACTGATGAATGGCTTTTTTGAAGCTGAATCATGGAAAGCATTTGGAGCATTGAGTGGCTCTTGGATGGGAGGTACGGGAAACATGGTTGCTATTCAATCAGCCTTAGAGTTGCCCGACTCTAAAATGGGCTATGTGCTGTTAATTGACTCTATAGACTATGCCATTTGGGTTATGATACTCTTAGCCTTAGTTCCTTTTGCCAAACAGTTCAATGCGTGGACAAAAGCAGACGGTTCAATTTTGGAGACCTTGGGTTCTACACTTGACAATGAAAAAGAGAAAAAAGCCATTAATTTCCCTTCTCTGTTTATGATGTTGGGATTAGCCCTTATGGTTTCGCTTATTGCTCAATCTATCGCCCCATTGCTTCCAACCACAAGCTTTTTGACCAACACCACATGGATTGTTATTTTTGCTACATTTACAGGGATAGGTTTTGGAATGACCCCACTGAGTAAAGAAGCATCAGCCGAACCACTAGCAAACATTATGCTCTATCTCATCGTAGCCCTTATCGCTTCACGTGCCAATTTTGCAGAGCTTAGTCAAGCCCCACTCTATATTGTAGCAGGGTTTATGATTATTCTTATTCATGCTTCCATTATGATAATCTTTGCAAAACTCTTTAAATTGGATTTATTCTCATTAGGTGTTGCATCCTTAGCCAATATTGGAGGGGTAGCCTCTGCACCTATTTTGGCAGGAGCATACAACAAGGCGTTAATTCCTATTGGCGTATTAATGGCAATGATGGGGTATATAGTTGGAACCTTTATGGGATTGGGGGTTTCACAGGTTTTACGGGGGATTATTGCAATATAAGTCCCTGTTTTTAAAATTATATTTTACATCCTCTTCCTGCAATATCTTCCAAACTTGACTCTCTAAACATTTTTTGGAGTAAACGTTTTGGTTTCATCCATTGGTCGTGCAGAGCACATTTACACATTCCATTACAAAACCCTATTCCTAAAACACACTGCTCATCTTGCATGGAGTCATTAAATACTTTTAAAATATCACCCACCATAATATCTGAAGCATTCTTTTTTAATGTATATCCACCCTCTCTACCCCTAATAGATACCACTAAATCTGCTTTTACCAATTCTGTCATAATTTTTGTCAAAAACTTATAAGGTATCTGTAGTGCTTCAGATAACTTTGTAGCATTTATAAGTGAAGAATCTTTTTTATCTGCCATATAAGCCAACATTCTTATTGCGTATTGCGAGGTATTACTCAATTGCATACGACCCCTTTTTTATTTAACTCCTATATTATATTATAAATATGTTAATTACTACTTTAAGGTAGTATTAAATTGTAATGGGTATTATTTCAATTACTACTCATAGGTAGAATTTAAAAAGAGGATAATCCATGACTGAACGTATAACGAAAAGTATGGCAAAAAATATCTATTATGGTGGTGGTACATTTGCACTTATGATATTTATTGCTTTGACTTTTGATACCGTACATCAAATACCAAAACGCTCCAATCAGCAAAATATGACTGAGAGTGTTGTAGCTGGAAAGAAACTTTGGGAGAAAAATGACTGTGTTGGATGTCACAGTATTGTGGGAGAGGGAGCCTATTATGCACCTGAACTCATGAATGTATTTCAAAGAAGAGGGGCTTCAGATGAAACTGCATTTAAAGCCTATATGCAAGGATGGATGGCAGCACAACCATTAGCAATACCAAACAGAAGAAAAATGCCACAATTTCATTTAACACCAACAGAAGTTGATAATTTATCAGATTTTCTAATTTGGACATCTAAAATAGACGCCAATGACTGGCCACCAACCATTGAAGGATAGGAGAAAACTATGAAATATACATCACAATCGGTCGCAAAACCGTATTTTATTTTTGCATTGATTCTTCTTGCTGGAGAGATTCTTTTTGGTTTACTTATGGGTATTCAATATATTTGGGGAGATTTTTTATTCCCATTAATTCCGTTTAATGTACTAAGAATGGTACATACAAATTTACTCATAGTCTTGTTACTGTTTGGTTTTATGGGTGCCACATATTATCTCATACCCGAAGAATCAGAAAATGAACTTTGGAGTCCAAAGTTAGCAATGATTACTTTTTGGGTCTTTGTTGTAGCAGGTGTACTTACTATTCTAGGCTATTTGTTTGTACCTTACGCACAGTTAACAGAGCTTACCTTTAACAATCTTTTACCTACGATGGGTAGAGAGTTTTTAGAACAACCCTTGCCTACCAAAGTGGGAATTGTTCTTGTCGTACTCTCTTACCTTTTAAATGTTAGTATGACCATCCTTAAGGGAAGAAGAACTGTCATTACTACCGTTCTCTTAACAGGTCTTTTAGGTCTTGCAGTATTTTTCTTGTTTGCATTCTATGTGCCAGACAACCTTATTATGGATAAGTTTTTCTGGTGGTTTACTGTCCACTTATGGGTAGAAGCAACTTGGGAGCTTATCTTAGGTGCAATCTTGGCATTTGTACTAATCAAAGTAACTGGGGTAGATAGAGAACATATTGATAAATGGCTCTACCTCATCATTGCGATGACTATGGTATCTGGAATCCTTGGAACTGGGCATCATTTCTTCTATATGGGTGCTCCTGAGTATTGGTTGTGGATTGGGTCTATCTCATCAGCTGTTGAGCCTTTACCATTCTTGCTTATGGTTTTGTTCGCCTTTACCATGGCTAGAGATAGAAAAATAAAGCATGATAATGAGATTGCTTTGACTTGGGCAAAAGGTAATGCTGTTATGGGATTCCTTGGTGCTGGTGTTTGGGGATTCTTTCATACACTTGCCCCTGTTAATATGTACACACATGGTACGCAACTAACGGCTGCACATGGTCATCTCTCTTTTTACGGTGCGTATGTTATGATTATTTTTACTGTCATCTCTTATGCTATGCCTATACTCAGAGGTCGTCCTCATGGAAATTGTGCAAAAGCACAAAAGGTTGAACTTACTTCTTTTTGGATGATGAACATCGGTATGCTCGGTCTTACCTTGGCATTAAGTGCTGCAGGTATCGTACAAATTATGGATCAACGTGTGGGTACAGACCTTATAGGGTTTATGGAGTCACAGGAATCTATCAATGGTATCTATATGGTTCGTGCTGGGTTTGGTCTACTTGTATTTACTGGTCTACTTACCTATTTTTACAGTTTCTTTGTTAAAGAACCTGCCAAATCATAGGAGATTAAAGATGCTTCATTATTGGCTTGAATTCGAAGAGAGTATGGGAAAAGTATGGGATAAATATCTCAATAAAAAAGTCCATAAACTTCATG
>QNZV01000168.1 GCA_003978395.1 Sulfurovum sp.
TTGCTATGGCTTCTTGGGCTTGTTCTACTAAAAACTCTTTTAAGTTGCCTTTTTCATCTTCATTTTTTATAAAAGTAAACTGCTCTACAGTACGCTCGGATTCAAGTTGGGCGATTGTATGCTCGGTCTGTTTGGTAATAATAATACCTGAAGCTAAATACATACTATTGTAACTTTATTTCACCAAATAGTGAAGCATCAATAGTTTTGTTAAAGAGTTTAAAAAGCTGAATCAGTCGAATATCCAAGGATAAACCACCATTACGAATATAGAAACTGTTTGGAACATCTCCATCAATAATCCATAAAAAATTTTCATCGCTTCTAAATGTAAACTTCGTATAAGAACTCTCGGCTGAACCAATGTACCAAATGAAATATCCAGCAGGATAGGAGATACTTAACATATCTTCGAGTAAATCCAACTCTTGGGTGCTTTTCATTCTATCTAAATTTGGGAACATGGATTTTAGAGTATACAAAGGAATAAAAGGTCGTTCATTTCCTAAATTATTCATTTTACTAGCTACATATTTTGCAAACCATCCTCTGGAATCATCTGTTAAAATTAGAATTGTCTGCCCCTCTAATATTTTAGAGACAGCATCTTGAACGACAGGAACCCAATCATAACGACACTCTTCCATCCAAGAAAAAGAGGAGTCTTCTTTTCGGATGGTATCTAAAGTCCAGTTTAATAATGAGGTCATTATTTATCTAAATCATAACTTGCATGAAGTGTACGAACGGCTAACTCTGCATATTTTTCTGCAATAATCATAGATACTTTAATCTCTGATGTAGAAATCATCTCTATATTAATATTTTCCTCGGCTAAAGCACAAAATGCTGTAGCTGCCACACCTGCATGAGATTTCATACCCACACCAACAACAGATACTTTACAGACAGAATCATCTAAATCCATTCCACCAATATCATGGTCAAATGCTTCTATTACAGATTTTGCTTGGTCTAATTCAGAAGCAGGAACGGTAAAGCCTAGATTTGTTGTTCCATCTGTAGTTGAAGCATTTTGAATAATCATGTCTACATTTACATTGTTTTTTGCCAACTTAGAGAAAACCTCTGCTGCAATACCAGGTTTATCTGAAACCTCTCTAATTGTTACTCTTGCTTGATTTCTATCCAACGCAATACCACTTACTAAAACTGCTTCCATATCTTCTGTCTCCTCTCCAATTACTGTTCCTTCTGCATCTGAAAAAGAACTCTTTGCTACCATCTTAACATTTAATTTTTTTGCCAACTCTACTGAACGGTTTTGTAGAACTTTTGCTCCAAGTGAAGCCAATTCTAACATCTCATCATAAGAGATAAAATCCATTTTTTTAGCTTTTGGCTCTATTCTTGGGTCTGTAGTATAGATACCATCAACATCACTATAGATTTCACAAGCATCTGCATTTAATGCACCTGCAATAGCCACAGCAGAAAGGTCTGAACCACCACGTCCAAGCGTTGTTACTGAACCCGATTCATTAATTCCTTGAAATCCTGCTACGATAATTACTTTGCCCTCATCAAGCTCTTTTTGCATTGCTCTTGGGTCTATTGTCTCAATTCGTGCATAGGTATGATTGTTATCTGTCATAATTCCTGCTTGGCGACCTGTCATTGCAATAGCAGGTACACCTTGCTCTTGTAGTGCAATCGCTAAAAGTGATGCTGTAACACGTTCCCCTGAACTCAAAAGCATGTCCATTTCACGTTTTGAAGGATTTGATGAAAAATGATTTGCATAATCTATCAACTTATTGGTCTCTCCACTCATTGCAGAGACAACCACGACAATGTCGTTACCCTCTTTTTTGGCTTTTGCCACACGTGTTGTCACGTTCTCTATTCTCTCTAGGCTTCCCACACTTGTTCCACCATATTTATGTACGATTAACATTAACTATATGTCCTTCCCTTATAAAATGTTCTATCACACGTCTGTAAACGTGTCGTTTAAAAAAAGTCGCTTTTTTTAGCAACTGCTTATACTCTACATACTTGTAATCTTCAAACTCAGGTTCGTGAAAATCATCCAATTTAATTTCGGCACAGTTATGTAACTTAACCAAAAAATATTTTTGTGTCTGCCCATCAAATGGATACATTTTACGAGCAAGTACACCAATAGGAAAATCATAGGTTATCCAATAGGGATATTCAGCTATAATATCTACATCACAACAGCCTATCTCTTCTTGTAATTCACGAAGTAAGGCCTCTTTTGGAGTCTCTCCCTTATCAATACCACCTTGTGGAAATTGCCACGTGTTCTTCACATCAGAACGTTTACCTAAAAAAAATTCACATTTCTGTGGATAATCTGAAGAGAGTATAACAGCTGCAACATTTGGGCGATAACGCTTCTTTGTTGCCATTTCTATTACTCATCTTTCATCATTATTTCGCTAAAATTCTATCCAAATCTTGATTAATAAATGGTGTAACAATGCTTCTATATATTCATATCCCTTACTGTGACTCTAAATGCCACTACTGCTCTTTTAACTCTTATGTTGATAAATTTGATACACGAAAGAGCTATATGTTCGCTTTAGAGAAACAGCTAAGATATGAACTCGAACTTTTTCAAGTTACAAAGCAGAGTATCGAAACTGTTTTTATAGGTGGAGGGACTCCATCGACTATTACCCCCTCGCTATATAAACCCATATTCGATTTACTACAGCCATTACTTAAAAAAGATGCTGAAATAACCACCGAAGCCAATCCAAATTCAGCTACAAAAAAATGGCTTCAAGGCATGTTTAACTTAGGTATAAATAGAGTCTCTTTTGGAGTACAAAGCTTTAATAGAACAAAACTTAAAGAACTAAACAGAGTTCACTCTCCTCAAAATGCGATACAAGCAATAAACGATGCAAAAGAGGTTGGTTTTAAAAACCTCTCTTTAGACCTCATCTATAATTACCAAGGCGATACAAAAGAGCTTTTAAAATCGGACATAGACCAAGCCTTTAAACTTCCTATTAATCACATTTCAGCCTATGAGTTAACCATTGAGGGGGGAACAAAATTTGCTCAAACCCCAACTGTTCGCCAAGAAGATGATGAGTTGGCTTTTTTTGTAGCCGATGAGATTACAAAACAGGGATTTAGCCATTATGAAATTTCTAATTTTGGAACATACCAAAGTAGACACAACAAAGGCTACTGGGAACTCAAAGAGTACATGGGCGTAGGTGCAGGAGCAGTTGGTTTTAGAAAAAACATTCGCTATTACCCCACAACCGATATAGACATCTATATAAAAGAGCCACTAAACATCCATGAAGAGCATCTAACAGAAGAAGAACTATTAACCGAAAAACTCTTTTTAGGATTGCGTTCAACTATTGGAATAAAAGAAGATATTTTAGATGAACTGATGAAACAACGAGCTGATTTTTTAGTAGAGAAAGAGAAATTAACAAAAGATAAAAATATCTATAAAAATAAAAATTATTTTATATCGGATGAGTTAGTGCTTTATATTTTAGGGTAATGTATAACTATAATAAACAATAAATCAACCAAACCGTTAATAATTAGTTAATATTTTTTATATATACTTTTATCTTTATTATTTAAAAAATTTTAAATAAAGGAGATGTCTTCACATTATAAACTAAACACGCAATCACGCGTAAACCCTTCCCCCAGCTCTACTTTTATAACCATTCTTATAACAAGGAGACAAATTGATTACTTTTGACTACTTACTACAACAAGTTCGTCTACATAAAAACAGCATTATTATTGCCAATATTATCGCCATACTGATAACACTTATGAGTGTGCCTATTCCTCTGTTTATCCCATTTATCATTGATGAAATTATTATGGGAAAAGAGGGAAGCTTCGTTGCCTTTATTAGCAATTTCATAACTATAAACTCGCCTGAGTATTATATAGTGATAGTATTTATTGCTATTTTAATCATTCATGCCATTACCTCTCTGCTAGGAGTTTTTCGTGCGAGTTATTTGGATAAAGTGACCGAAGATATTCGGCTTAATATGCGTAAAAAACTACTCTTACACCTCAAAGATGTCTCGATGAGTGAATTTGATATGTTGGGTTCGGGTGCGACCTCTTCCAAAATGGGAACAGATATTGGCGTGGTTATTGGCTTTTTATCTAGCAGTATGGGTTACATCTTTACAGCGATTTTAAAGCTAATTGGAATGTCAATTGTTCTGCTTTATCTTAACTGGAAGTTGGCATTGGTTATCTTGATTTTAAACCCTTTGGTGGTTAAGATATTTATCAAAGTCTTTAAAAAACTTTCTAAACTCATGAAAGAGAGAAATAAGAAAATTGCAAATTTCAACAACTCACTAGTAGAGAGTTTAGAGCTATTCAATCAGATTAGAGTACAAAACAGAGAAAATCATTTCTTTGATAAGGTAAATAGTGATGCTACTGATATACGAGATAAAAGTTATGAGTATAATGTAAAGTGGGAAAAATCATTAACAGGTGCTAGACTGCTTATGACTTATTCTGATACACTATTTAGAATGTTGGCTCTATACTTTGTTTTGCAAGGAGAGATGACCATAGGGGCGATGATGGCAATTTTTATCTATGCAGGTATGGTTATACAGCCTATTAATCTTCTACTTAGATTTACTCAAAAATATCAAGATGCAAAAGAGGCCATGAGCAGACTAAATGAGATTATGCAACTCAAAAAAGAGCCAAAATATGAGATGAAAATCGACCCATTTAAGAACAAAGAGACTGCTTCAATAGAGTTAAAAAACGTAACCTTTGCTTATGATAAGAACAAAACAGTTTTAAAAGATTTTAATCTAAAAATAGAATCAGGGGAAAAAGTAGCTATCACAGGAGAGACAGGAAGTGGTAAAAGTACTCTAGCCAATATATTAATGGGGCTTTACCCTCTAAGTAGTGGAGAAATTTTTTATAATGGTGTCGAAATAAAAGAGATAGGGTATGAAAAAGTACGAGAACACATTGGGTTTGTACTTCAATCTCCATTAATGTTTAACTCAACCTTGCGTTACAATCTATCATTAGGAAGAGAGTACAGTGATGAAGAGATGTATGAAGCATTAAGAGTGGCTCAACTTTATAAGTTTGTGGATGAGCTTCCTGAAAAGTTAGATACAATAGTAGGTAAAAATGGTACAAAACTCTCAGGTGGACAGCGACAACGTTTGTCAATTGCAAGAGTATTATTGGACAAACCTAATGTTATTATTTTTGATGAGTCAACCTCTTCACTGGATACCAATACAGAAGACAAGCTACTAACTGCCTTAGACAAATACATTAAAAATAAGACTATCATAACGATTGCACATCGACAGACAACAATTGATAAATCAGATAGAATTGTAAAGTTACATGTAAATAAAGATTAATTGTAAACTCCTACCGTGCCTAATCGGCAAGGAGGGAAATATAATTTATTAAGTAGAAGTTATGAGTACAAGATAGTATCTTTTTCA
>QNZV01000035.1 GCA_003978395.1 Sulfurovum sp.
TCAACCTCCACCAATTCATCTTGCAGTCTCATCACTTCAAAGATGTTTTTGTAGGCAAAAGGAGACTCATCTAAAGTATTTTCATCTGCTCCATACCCAACCTCAATAAAGTGATTACCCCCACCAAGTGTTCCCACCTGTTTTAGCCCAGTGGTTTGTAAAACATGGTCAGAAAAATCAGTTTTTGGTAGGTCAATTTTTAGTGGCTGATGATTTTTATGTGTCTTGAAACCCAAAGGGATTCGCTCAACAATCTCATTGTAAATCTTCTCTGCATTTGCCTCAATCTGCTCTTTGGTATAGTCGGTCTTATAAGCACACATCCCACACCCAATGTCAAACCCTACAAACTGTGGTACTACCATATCTTTGGTAGAACAAACCCCACCAATAGGCATAGTATACCCTGCATGAGCATCAGGCATCAACGCCCCATAAGTCACATAAGGTTCATTAAGTACATCAATAAATTGCTGTTGAGCCGTACTATCTAAAAGCTCTGCATATATTTTATAAGGTGTATTAGTATCTTGTAATAGTTCATGATTAATATCAGTGAAACCGAATTCTTTTAAGTTCATTTTTTGCTCCTATATTTGTTTGATAGGAGTATTATATTGGAGTTTTTGGTCGTATTTTGTCCGATTTTAAATAAATATAAACTTAAAATAATTTATTAATTTTATTATGATAAAATATTATTAGTATTGGAAGGGGCTATATAATTCAACCTCTTCAGATACAATTTTAAAACAAGAGATTTCTCAATTGAAACAAGAAGTTAATAACCTAAAAGTTAAAATAAAAAATCAAGCCACACAATTAACCAATATGAAAAAAGTTAAAAGTAAATCTGTATAGTTTTAGTATTTAATTGATACTTCGTTTCATAAATTCATCATAACGGTAAATATCGTTTCTAAACTCTAATTGATTATCATCATTCATGCCTGCTGTTAAATAGATTAAATATATAGGAAGTTTATTTTTAATATTGTATTGAACTTTTCGTTTTCCTTTTAATATTTTATCTGCTTTATCCATTTGAATATTTTTATTGAAGGAAGCAATGGTTTCCAAAAGTGAACGTGGCTCTGCAACACGAATACAACCGTGTGAAAATGCACGGAAATCTTTTTTAAATAGATGCCGTGTTGGAGTATCATGTAGATAGACAGCAAATTGATTTGGAAATTTAAATTTTATTTTTCCCAAAGCATTCTTTGGTCCAGGTGGTTGCATTAGACGATAAGGGAATTTGACTCCTTTCCAAAGATATTGTTCCCAATATAGGTTAGTTACATTTATAACTTTTGAGTGTTCACTCCATGTTCTATGGGCAATGATACCTTGTTTTCTTAAATAGTATCTATTTTTAATCATGTGAGGAATGATTTCACGTCTTACAATTCCTGGTGGAATTTTCCAATAAGGATTGAGTACAACATAGGAAATTTTTTGAGAGAATATTGGAGTAGGGTGCTTTTTATCTCCTATAATAACACGAATATTCTTCTTCACTTTTTTATCTTCAATATAGTGTAACATAAACTCAGGAAGATTAACAATTAAATATCGTTTATTTTCATGACGAGGAAGCCATTTTATTCGGTCAATATTTAGTAAAATTTTGTTTATTTTTTCATCAACAGAGATATTTAATGCACGTTGTGTTCCTTTTCCTACGATACCATCAACTTCAAGACCATGACGCTTTTGAAAGTGTTTTACAGCCTTGTCTAAACACTCTCCAAAAATTGCGTTAGGGTCAATGTATGGTTCCTCAAATGATGTATTGTTTTCATTGTTGACTTTCTTGGTAGAGCTTGTGGTATTATTTGTTTCACATGGTATATAGTCTCCAGAAGCTTTAAGTCGTTCTCTTAGTTTTAGAACTACTTCTCCTGTACTCTCTAGTTTAAGAACTTTGAAATAAGGGAGTTTTTTCCATCCACCACTCTTTTTTATATTGTGAAGTTTTTTTAAACCTTCAAGTAATTTTTGGTATCCAAAATTTTTGGGTTGAATCTCTGCAATAGTATTGCTTATACTAGGATTAAGTAATAGTTTTTGTAAATTAAATTTTGGTCGTGTTTCTAACCATTTTGCATCTATTCTGTAGCGTTTTAAGTTATGTAGCTTTCCTGAAAAGTTTTTCCACTGGATTTCTCCATAAATAGTATGTTTCAAAAATTCATAGTAAAGAGAAGTAAGTTGTACTTCCATACGAAAAATCTCTTCTTTTGTAATATTATTGTCAATCTCTTTTTTTAATATTTCGGTTTTTTTTAATATGTGTCCATTGCTATTAAGTGTAATGTCATTATTAATATTAAAAAAAAGTTCTTGATATTTTTTTGGTTTTAAACCACTATTATCTATCCATAGGGGTTGATAGTTATTTTTATAGTAAAAGTTTCGTAAAAAACGTTTATTGCTAATATGTTTAAGAAGAGAAGTTCTATTTTTTTGAAATTGTTTTTTTAACAGATATGTAATGTTATTATCATTTTTTAAAATGGTAGATTTTGCGTTTAGAGTAACAGTTATAGTATTTAGTAACAGTAGTGTAATTAACAGCTTTTTCATTATTTTCATCTTTCTAATTATTCCCTTCTCTTAGAAAGATTATTATAGTAAAAAATAACCTTTTAATTAGTTATTTTTTAATTTAAGAGTAAAATAGTCTCTCTTAATAATTGGTTCTGTGCTGTTTTGAGTCATAGTTATAAATGTCTGGTCTATAATGTAGTAGTCCATCAGTGTTAATCCATGCTGTAAGATAGACAATATGCACAGGAACTTTTTTTGAAAGATTAAGTTGTGTTTTCTCTTTTCCTCGTAAAATACGTTTGGCATTATTATAATTAACTGAAGATTCATGCTTTGCAAATGTGGCTAATAATGCTTTTGGTTCAGCAATACGAATACATCCATGTGAAAAAGCACGTCTTCCTTTCTTAAAGAGCCTTTTTGTTGGAGTATCATGAAGGTAGACAGCATAACGGTTTGGAAATTTAAATTTAATCTTTCCTAGAGCATTTTTAGGTCCAGGTGGTTGCATAAACTTATATTTTTTTGTTTGACCATTACGTAGTACTTTTGCCCAATCTATCTTTGACGTATCTAGTGGTGGTTGAGAAAATTTATAATTTTTACGAACTTCATAGCCTCTCTCTTCTAAGTACTTAGGATTTTTAAGCATTTTAGGAATCATCTCTTTTTGGACAATACTATCAGGAATGAGCCAATAAGGGTTTAGTACAATAAATGATACTTTATTTGAAAAAATAGGTGTATGATGTTTTTTATCACCAACAATGACTCTCATAGTTAATTTCTGTTTACCATTCTCTTTATAGTAGAGTCTAAAGTCAGGAATATTGACTAGAATATATCTATTTTCAGGTTGGTTTGGCAATCTTTTAATTCTATCTATGTTTAAGAGAAGCTTTTTTATTTTCCAATTAACAGATAGGTTTAATTTTCCTCTAGTATATTTATTGATAGTTCCTGTAGCACTAAGTCCATGTCGTTTTTGAAAACGTTTCACAGCTTTTTTTAGGCATTGGTCATAAGTACTGTTAAGTTGAGAACAGGTGTAATCTCCCTCTTTCTGTAACCGTATTTTAAGTTTTTTTACAGCAGAACCAGAACGACCATAACGTAATCTGGAAGAGGCAGGCGTTTTTCCCCATCCTCCCTGTGCTTGAACTCTTCTAAGTCTCTTAAGCTCTTTAATCATCTTTTGATAACCGAAACTGGTAGGTGTTGTAACTTTAAGTACATGAGACAGAGAATAATTTAGCATTAAATCAGAAATATTATATTTAGGATTGTATGTAGCCCAATTTGCTGCTATTTTTTGTTTACGTAAATAGGAGAGTTTCTTTTGAAAACTCCACCAGTCAATTCCTCCAGAAATATGATAGCCTACATAGGTACGATAGAGTGCAGATAACTCTAGGTCAAGTTTTAATTCATTTTTTAAAACACGTTTCTTTGTATTTAAGATTTTTTTATCTAAATATCTAAACTGTTTTTTTATTTTTCCATTTCTCTCTAAGGTAACGTCAGAATCTATCGCCTTAAAAAGTTCATTGACTTTTGCTCTTTTTATTCCATAACTATCAAACCAAAATGGTAAATAGCTATTTTTTTGATAGATATTTTGAATAAACTTTTTATGAGAAAGATGAGAAAATGTTTTAGCTTCATTATTAATCAACATATCCATAAGCATTTTTGTGCTTTTTTCATTGTAAATAATTTCAGAAAGTGTTACATTCTTATTAAAGTTCTTATAATTTGAACTTGATTGTTGAAAAGAGTTATTGATAGAGTTTAACTCTTTGGCTGTATTAATTGTCATTGTCTCAATAGCAACAGCCAAACTTATAGTAATAGTAAAGATAAAGATAGTTTTAATAAAATGCAACAGACACCCCTAAGAAAAAATAGTAAGTATCAGTATAGCAAAAAAAGAAAAACAAGCAATTAAATAATAGGAAAAAATGTTATATTTAATTTATTTTTTACTTTTTTTAGCTTTTTTATATAAAATGTGATTAATTTAATGCATATTTAGAATTAGTTGTGGCTACACGTCTACCCCATAAAAACCGTTTTTTATAAAACTCTTTTTTATTAAAATTATAAATAACAACTTTTTTTCCTGCTGAACTGGCATGAATAAAGTCTCCATTTCCTAAATATATTCCCACATGAGTTACTTTTCCTTGACGATGTTTTTTTGTATCAAAGAAAACCATATCTCCACGTCGAAGATTTTCATATCTTACATATTCCCCTACACGTGCTTGGTCTCTTGATACTCTTGGAATTTTAATTCCGACATCACGATAAACCCATTGAGTAAAGCCTGAACAGTCAAATTTATTGGGACCAGTTGCACCCCACACATAAGGTGTACCTAAAAAGCTTTTAGCTTTCCATTCGATATTATTAAGAGTTTTTTCTATATTTGAATTATTATTTTTCTTATAGGAAATATATTCAATATAATTAGGATGCTTTGAATAAGGGTTATTTCTAATAAGTAAAGGAGGAGCCTCTATAGAAGGTTGAGATTGAACAATGATAGGAGGAGTCTCTATGTAAGGTTCAGTTTGAGCAATTATAGGAGAGCTCTCTTGATAAATGGGAGTCTCTATATAAGGTTCGGTTTGAGCGATTATAGGAGAGGTCTCCTGATAAATAGGAGTCACTATATAAAGATCAGTAATATCGATTATAGGAGATGTCTCCTGATAAATAGCAGTATCTATATCTCCAAGAAAAGCATCATATATTTGAAATTCTACAACTTGAAGAGGATATGACAGAAACAGATTTTAGATATATCGGTGAAAAAATAGCCCAAAAGATGCAATATGGCTCATAAATTATCAAAGGCACACCAAGAGATGTGCCAAATAGTAAAAAAGTATAAATCTGACAATATAGAAAACAAAGAGGAGCTATATT
>QNZV01000031.1 GCA_003978395.1 Sulfurovum sp.
TAAAATTCTTTTCTCTATCATAATACTTATAACAGTTCTATTTACAACGGGTTGTTCTCCAATAACCAGTAAATATAGAGTGACTATTGATGCTATTACAGCTCCTAACTTAAAAGTTGCTCCTAGCTCATTTGTGATTGAAGTTTTGGGTAAGAATAGTGACAAAAACAGTCTGCTTTTTCAAGAACAGAGTAACCATCTGGTAAAACTTCTGTTATCAGAAGGGTATACTCAACGCCAATCATCATCAGAAGCAAAGCAAATTATCTATTTTGATTATGGTATAGAGAAGCTACTAGAAGAGGTAGAGACCTATAGCCAACCAGAGGTTACGGTAGGTGTATCAGTTGGAAATAGTTATGGTTTTTATGGTCATCATTATAATCCATTTTGGAATGATGTTGGTTACTATCGAAGCTACCGTAAAAGATATAGCTACTATAACCGTTATATGACTATACTCGCCAAGAGTCAAACAGGCAAAGAGCTATGGCGTATAGATGCGTCAAGTATAGGAGAGTCAAAAAACCTAAAAAAGATTGTACCTTTATTAATTGAAGCATCAGCTCCTTTTATAGGTAAAAATACCAAAGAGCCTGTAAAAGTGATAATCAAAGAAAAAAGAGATAAAGAGGAGTAGTTTTATCTGATTTTAATTTTAATGAGATATTATTTCGTTGTTAATAAAAATTATTATTTAAAAAGGTATTATAAAATGATCGTAACAAATAAAGCTCCAGACTTTACAGCAACAGCAGTTCTAGCAGATGGTCAAATCGTTGAAGATTTCAACTTGATGGATAACTTAGGAGAAAAAGGTGCAGTTCTTTTCTTCTATCCATTGGATTTTACATTTGTATGTCCTTCTGAAATTATTGCATTTTCAAAAAGAGCAGCAGAGTTTAGAGAAAGAGGCGTAAATATTATTGGTGTATCTGTAGATAGCCAATTTTCACACTTTGCATGGAGAGAAACACCAGTAAATCAAGGTGGTATTGGCAGAGTTGATATGCCACTAGTAGCAGATATTACAAAACAAATTGCCAGAGATTACGACGTTCTTCTTGATGATGCAGTAGCTCTTAGAGGTTCATTCCTTATTGATGCTGATGGTACAGTTAGACATGCTGTAGTAAATGACCTTCCATTAGGAAGAAACATTGACGAAATGATTAGAATGGTAGATACAATGCTATTTACAAATGAGCATGGCGAAGTTTGTCCTGCTGGTTGGGTAAAAGGTGATGAAGGTATGAAAGCAGACACAGAGGGTGTTGCTGACTATCTTGCAAAACACGCTGACGACCTATAATCGTAGGGGTAGACCTCTGTGTCTACCCATCACTCCAAAAACAAAAAAATAAAGGCAAAAAATCATGACCAACTATATTACACTTCTAAAAGAGAATGATTTAAAAGCCACCATACAACGTACTTCTATCTTAAAATCTATCGACCATGCAGGACACATCAATATAGATGAAATTTATGAAGATGTAAAAGAACTTTACCCTACTCTTTCACTAGCAACCATTTATAAAAATATTATTTTGATGCAAACCAACAATGTAATCGTAGAAGTTCCTATGAATGGCGAAAAATCAAAATATGAACTCAAAAAAGATGAACACATGCACCTTATTTGTCAAGAGTGTGGAACTATTCAAGATACTAAAATGACAAAAAGAACACAAGAAGCTCTTTTTATAGAAAATTTCAAACTTAACCATTCTCAAATAAATCTTTATGGAGTCTGTAACTCTTGCCAAACGAAATAAAAGAGAATGCTATTTTTATAGCAGATGTTCACTACCCCCACTATGGAGATGATTTTTTAAAAATCTTAGAAGCAATAGAGACAAATAGAGTAAAAACTCCTCAACTTTTTTTAATGGGTGATATTTTTGATTTACTCTTTGGACACAATAAATATATAAAAACCTTTTCAACAAAAGCCATAAAACAGATTAACCAACTCTCAAAAAAGATAGAGATTATCTACATAGAGGGGAACCATGACTTCTGTTTAAAAGAGATTTTTCCAAATCTCAAAGTCTACACACGAAGAGAACAACCCGTTCACTTTAAACTCAATCAACAAAATGTTTATATAAGCCATGGAGATAAACATAAAACAGGATTTGGATATAACTTCTACTCAAATATACTTAGGCGAAAAACAACACTTATTTTATTAAAAGTTTTTGATAAAAAGATTATCAACCATAGAATAAAAAAACTAAAAAGAAAAAAAATTTGTGGAGAGTTCAAAGGGTACAAAGAGAGATTTGATGCCATCATAGAAAAATATCCTAAAAATTCTTTAATTATTGAAGGGCATTTTCATCAAGGCAAAATATATAAAAGTTATATCTCCCTACCCTCATTGGCTTGTCAAAAAGAGATAGGAATCATTAAAAACAGAAAATTACTATTTATGAAAATTGAATTATAATTCTGACTTACTACAATCTATCTGAACAATATGTAGATTTTTTTTATCCAATCTTGCACATGTCAATTTTCTACCCCAAAGACACCCTGTATCTAACCCCAATACATTGCCATCAAAATAGTAGTCTAAATTTGTATCATTAACCAATGTTGACCAATGACCAAAAATAATTTTTAGAGGAATAGGCTTTCGTGCAGGACAAGCAAACCAAGGGTATAATCCTTTATTTAAACGTTTCATATTTGTAGGCGAGCCTTTTTGTTTAAAATCTAACTTTCCATCATCTTTACAAAAACGCATAGAGATAAAAGAGCTTAAAATATATTTTTCTATATCTAAAGCACTTGATTTTGCATTAAATTTATTTGAACTGCTTTTAAACATATGTTTTAGCCACGCTTTATAATTTCGTCCTTGAAGTTTTTTCTCTATACGCTTTGAATGAGTAATCGCCATACCCAAATCAAACTGAGGAGAGATACCTGCATGAGCCATCACATAACCTAACTTATAATCAAGATGTAAAAAAGGCTGATGACGAAGCCAATCAATAAGCTCTTTTACATTTGGTGCATCGAGAATAGGCTTCAGTGTCTTATGTGGTTTTTTAATACCTGCATACATAGCAATCAATGCTACATCATGATTGCCCAATATTATCTTTACAGAGTCTCGAATAGAGTAGAGATAATTCAGAGTCTCCAAAGATTTATCCCCTCGATTAACCAAATCTCCTGCAACCCAAAGTTCATCCACTTCTGGATTAAACTTTATCTTTTTAAGAATCTTTTGAAAATTATCAAAACACCCTTGAATATCCCCTATTGCCCAAACTGCCATTAAATCTCCAATAACGCTCTATATTTTTCTAATTTTTGTTCAAAACTCATTTTTGCATAAGCAGAAGATGGAGAAGGCAAATAGAGAGTCTCTATCTCTAAATAATCAAAATGTATTTTAAACAATCGTTCAGCTAAACGCCCTGTAAATGCTATCTTTTCTATACTTGGATGCTCTTCTAAAAACTCTGCTAAATTATTAACCTCTATCTCTTCTAACGAACTATCCAATGAACTATCACGCGTACAATTTTCGACCATATCCCAAAGAGCTATTTTTGAAACTTTAAGTAACCATATTTTTTGGTCACGATTATTAATAGGATAGCTACTTAGTTCCGATAAAATCTTCCAAAATTGATTGCGTGGATGTGCATAATAAAAAGATTTCTCAAAAGAGTCAATACTAGGAAAAGAGCCAAGAATCAATACTTTGCTGTCTTTGAAAACTAAAGGTTGGAATGGGTGTTTTAATTTTTCTATCTTTATCATACTATATATTAGGCTCCATCAACACCCTTATCAGCCAAACCGTTTATATATGTTTCAAACTTTTCTAATAAATCTAATGATTCATTTATTTCATTCATTGTAAATGAACTTTGACCAATAGTACCATGAGACATAGGATGAAGTGTGACTTTTTGATAAAGTTTTAATTTTCTAACTGTATCTTGAATATCTCTAAATCCAGTTTGTTTATAACTTTGGATTTTTCCTTTTAAACGATTTTGAAGATTTTGTGGGTTATCAAGGTCTAAAATTTCTTCTAACTCATAAATTAAATCAAATGCTGTTTTTTTATTTTTAAAATATAAATTTTGACCATATGCAATTCGTGTTAATATTTTCTTACTATCTTCAACTGCTCCAATCATAAATAATTTTGAAAATTCATAAAGCAATACTTCAAATCTTTGTCTTATTTTATTTCCTGTATTTTCTATTGTCGAAGTACTTAATGCCATTCTTATATCTGATACCCTATCAACAGAACCTTTAATATATAACTTATGACTATTATCAATTTCATAAAGATTAGCAAAAGTCCATCTATCTTTATTCAGTTGATTATCTTTAAGATATATATCATTAATAAGATACATAATTAAGTTATAAAAATAAACATTATGAGTAAAAAGTAAAATCTGAAAATCTTTAAAATTATCAAAAATATATTGCATTAAAAAAGTTCTATTAGCTACATCAAGGCTTGTAATAAAATCGTCTAACACTAAAATTTTATTTAAAGCATCATCTTTTGAAACTTTTATTGATTCAAAAATCAATAAAAGAGTTATTAAATTTAATTTAGCCTCATTAAAATATTTTTTTATTTCAACTTTACTCTCTAAATTTCTATGAGTATCTATTACTTTAATAGTATAGTCATCTTCCTTATCTATTTCGATTTTTATATTTTCTCTAAAAGATTGTAATGAACTATTGACACCATCTTCAATTGTTTGATAGTTACTACTAAAAAAAACATCTATATCACTATTCAAATTAAAATATAATTTAGTTAATAGATTATCTAATTTAATGCTATCTTCAATAAACAATTCATCTAATGAAAACATAAAAGTTTGATAATCATCAATCGAAAACTCTAAATAAGAACTATCATTTATATTTATCTCAAAATTTTCATTTGAAATTTTATTATTATATTGACTCCAAAAATCACTATTAATCTGTTCTTGCTCTTCCTCAGTATTTGCACTAGGTATCTCTTCAGAAATTCTATCTTTAAAAAAAATAATCTTTATAGCTTCATAAATAGAACTTTTACCTGCTCCATTATCACCATATAAAAGAAAATTATTTTTACTATCAGTTAAATCTATCTGTAGTGTTTTGCCATCATCAGATTTTTTATGAGCTTTAAAATTTATTAGTTCTAATTTTTTCATTTAACACCTTTAAAAAAGTTGACTAGCTTTTCTTTCATTTCATTATCTCGTTCTTCTAATTCATGATAAGTAATATAATTTAATTGACTTGCAATTTTCTGAACTTCAGAAAGATTTGATTTTTTATAATATTTCACTCTTTTATCAAAAGATAGATTCTTTTTAGGAATATCTAATACAATAAAATTACCTAAAATATTTATACTCTCCTCAATATCTTTTTCATT
>QNZV01000111.1 GCA_003978395.1 Sulfurovum sp.
TTAAAATCATCTATTGGCACCAGATGAGCAATGAACTTTGACTTTTTTATCTCGTAGGTGTGTTGGGTTTGGGTTTTTATGGTTTGCATGGAATAGTTACTCTGTCTTTATTAGCCATAATATTAATTCTCTCAATTCTTTAAAATTATCATGAGTATAATTATATGGACTCTCTTTAAAAATTGCTTCATAACTAGACAAAATTATCTTTTTATCACTATGAACATTCATCTCTAAAACACATTTCAATAACTCATTAATACACTCTTTTTTTCTATCATCAATAGTTGATAAAATCAAATGTTCAAGATTTCCAATCTTATTAATAGGGTCACAAGCAATAAAATATCTTGCTTTTTCTGTAAATTTTAAAGTCTCTATTATCTTTTCTAATCCTTTTTTACTATTATCAAAACCACCATAGATTACATCATTCTCAGGATAATCAGCATCCACAATAAATAAAATTTTAGAATACATTCCTAAATTTACTTGCTGTTTAATTGTTCTATAGGTAGCCTCTTTCCAAAATGCACTTTTACCATTTTTATCGGCTTCTTTACCTATTTTTTGAATAACTATTCTCTTCATGTCTAACTTTAAATATTTACAAAATTTATTTAAAAATCCAACATCATTACCACCCTCACAAAGAATTAAAGCTTTACTCTTTACCATCCTCGTACCTCTAAATCTTGTTCCAATTCATCTAAAAGTGATTCTCCATCATAAGTAATTGTTTGAATTTTATCATTTAAATCTCTAACCATTGTATAAAAATTAATATCTTCATTATAAACTCTATTCTTTACAAAAGCATCAATACACTCTTTAGAATGAGAAGTGATAAATACTTGTACATTAAATTCTCTCGCTAATTCTTGAATAAATTTTGTAAAATCAACTAAAAGAGAATAATGAATAGCTGTTTCAAGTTCATCAATTAAAAGTACACCATTTTTGCAATAAGCAAAAGACAATGCTATTTCAAAAATTCGTTGTAATCCCTCTCCATAGCTTGTAATATCTACTGATTTTTTAGGAAAAGATTTTGAGTCAACTAAAAATCTTTTAATATCATTTTTTTCAGTTAAGTTTATATCTTGGATATTTTTATCAATATGTTTAGTTATAAACTCCACAACTAAATCAAACTTTTTTAATTCTACATTCTTACTATGTGTATTAATGATTTCTTCTTGATTATAGAAATATGGGCTTTTAAAGAGACTATTACATAAAATCTCTATTTTATCTACATATCGAATCAGAGGACTAGACTCAAAAGTATGTATTATATTACTATTAATATCATCTTCAATAGTTGAAATTAATTTATAAGATGAGATATAATCATCTTTTTTATCTATATTTGTTGCTTCAAATTTTTCAAATTTTATCTTTGTTTCTATCTTATTAAAGTTTCCACTAATCTCAATTATATCTTGAAAATAACTATTTAAATAGGAGGTATTGAGTTTAGATAATTTATTTTTCAACTTAACTAATTCAAAAAAAGCTCCTATATTATTCTGTTTAGTTAGAAGATATATCGCTTCTAACAAAGTAGTTTTCCCTGTATTATTAAATCCTGCAAAGATATTAATTCGATTAAGCTTTGCTATCTTGAATTCATTAAAAATCTTATATTTTTTTATAAAAATTGAATCAAAATATCTAACCTCACTTCTACCAAAAGCTAAATCTATATTTTTACTCTCTATTTCAAGAGAAGACTCTTTAGGTAATAACTTTTTAAGAATATTTATATCCTCTTCAAGTAGATAACTATTTGCTCCTTCTAATCCCTCTATATGTTTAGTTATATACATTCGTTTTAGTCCATCTAATATATCTCTTCTCTTTTCCATCTCGTTTAATGCTTTTTTATCATCTATAAACTCATTTAATTTAGGAATATCTTCTATGTTTTTGATAATAGGATTTTGTTCATTTGAGATAGAAATCCAAGAGAATAATTTTTCTAAATGGACTTTGTTTAAATTATTATCCCATCCTAACCACTTTTTTAATTTATAATATTTGAATATTTGTCTTAATATCTCAATCTTAGAATCATTTAACTGATTTGAATATTTACTATTTTTATAAAGTTCAGTAAATGGTACTTTATACCAGTCATCAATATATTTATATGAAGATGTATTTCTATTAATAGCTTTTTGAAGTGTTCCTCTTGGTTGAGGAAAATGAGGCATATCATCTATTGCATAATCTAATACTTTTACTTCTCTACGATGTTCAAACCAATCTAAAGCTTTAATATTAGTTACCTTGCGTTTATAGTTACCAATTACTTCAACCAATGCAATAGGAGTAGTACCCCGTCTGACAAGAACTATATCTCCTTTTCTCATCTCATCCTTAAATCGTTTAATTTGCTTATCACCCTTTTTCCATTCACCTAATCCAATTAATGATGTAAATTCCAATAACTCTTTTTCTCTATTCCAATTTATATTATTTGGATGAAGTTGAATATGCCAATAAGTTCTATTTTGTCTATTTCCAATCTCTGACATCAGCTTTACCTTTTTTTCTTTAATATCATTATGTTTTTAATACTCTAATTTCCCTAAAACCAACTCAACCACCAACTCCACAAACTCATCATCATCATTAAAACACTTCGCCACTCGATAGTCATCATATTTTATCTTATTGGCTATTTCACGGTGTTCAATATCGAGTTCATAAACTGTTTCAGAATTGTCAATGGTAAATGCCAATGGATAGATAAGTACTTTTCTATGGTAAGGGTTACGCAACACATCCACTAAGTTTGGCTCTAGCCATGCAGAACTTCCTACTTTTGATTGATAGACCAATTTAATGTTATTAAACTCTATTCCACGCTCGTGTAAATAAATTTTAATAGCTGAAACATTTGCTTCTACTTGATTTTGATACGGGTCTCCTGCTTTTATAATACTCATCGGTAACCCATGAGCCGAAAGAAGTAGGTCATACTCTTTGGAATCTTTATCTCCTAAAGCTTCTATAATTTTTTTTACAGACATTGAGATGTAATCATAATTATCATAATAAGGGTCAATAACAGTTATCTTAGGGGTGTATTCCAACGCTTCACAACGTGCTTCTATATCTTCTACAGATGAAAGTGTGGTGGTGGTTGAGTATTGTGGGTACATTGGGAATAAAATTAGCTCTTCAATGCCATCTTCTTTAAATCTTATAAGAGACTCTGTAGCAAAAGGAGGCACATAACGCATGGCAGGAACAATGGGCATATCAAGTTTTGTTTTGAGTTTTTCTATAAGCTTATTGGTCAATTCAGGAAGAGGGGATTTTCCTCCTAAATTCTTAATAAAATTCTCTTTGACCTCATCAATACGGTTAAAAATGATAATCTCTCTAACCAATGCCCTTGTGTATCTGTCCATAGTCAAGATATTTTTATCTGAAAACATGTTTCGTAAAAACATCTCAACCTCTTCGACACTATTTGGACCACCCATGTTCAGTAATAATAATGCTTTGCTCAATTGCCAACCTTAAATAATTTTGGGGTATTTTAGCATTTTTTATTAAAAGGAATATTTTTAACTCTAAAAGTAGAAGAGACTCCTCTTCTCTACTCCTTATTAACCCTATAAATAACAGCATACATCAATGGAACAAAATATAAGTTTAGCACGGTAGCCCATGCAACTCCAAAGCCCAAACTGATTGCCATTGGTTGTAAAATTAGGGCTTGACCTGATGCAAAAAATATTAAAGTAGATAGCCCTAAAACAGTAGTAATAGAGGTCAAAATAATGGGTCGTAGACGTTGTCCTGCCAAATCAAGTATCTCTTCATAATTTTTTCCTCTTCTTACAAACTCAAGCATAATTAAACCATCATTAACTACAACTCCTGCTAATCCTACCATTCCCATTGCACCTGTCATGGTTAAGTTTAGACCCATCGCTTTTGTACCCACTAAAACACCCAAAATAGAGAGGGGGATAATTGATAGAATAATCAACGGTTGCCAAAAGGAGTTAAACATCCATACCAAGGTAATAAAGATTAAAAACATTGCAATAACCATGGCTTGTAACATCTCTTTCATCATTTGGCTGTTTGCTTTTTGCTCTCCTTTTATAATCACTTTTACCCCATCTTTTTCTATCTTATCCAAGAGTGGAGTTAAACGTTTCATTACTTCAGCAGGAACGATTATCTTTTTATCTACACGAGCATAAAGAGAGTTGACTTTCACTGCATCTTCTTTGAAAATACGTACAAATGATTTTTTGTAATAAAAATCACAAACATCGCTAAGCACGACAACGTTACCATCTGGAGTAGTTATTTTAAACTCTTTGATACTGTTTGAGGTATCTTTAAATTCATCTTCTACTTTAATGCGTAAAAGCCCTTTTTCATTAAATATCTTTCCATATTCTCCTTTGAAAAAAGAACCACGCAGAGCCGAAGTAATGTACCCTTCGCTTAAACCTAACGATTGTCCATACTCATTTACTCGTAGTTTTAACTCTTTTTCACCCTCTTTTGCGTTGTCTCCTATATCTGACACACCCTCTATTTTAGACAACTCTTCTTTTACCATAGCCAAAGCACTCTCTACTTTTTTAAGATTAGAGTGAGAGAAACCAATATCAATATCGTTCCCCACCATTCCTGTCTGTCGAGTATAGACATTGAACTCTTCAAAAAGCTTCTCTCCATCTATTTTCATCTCTCTCATCTCTTCTAACAGACCCTCTTGTATCTCTTTTGCAATAAGTTGTGCTTTTTTGGTTCGTACCATATCTGAATCATCATACTCCAGTGAGAAAAGAGGATTTATATAGGTATCAAAAAAGTTTTCAGGAGCTTTTTCATGTAAATTTATAAAGATATGAAAAAGGTTATCTCCTAGATTAAAACTCTGGTCAGGATTCATCTTGAATCCAATAGCTGAAGTGACTGAATCAACAGCATTCTTATCAAGATACTCAATGAGCCTCTTCTCTATCATTGTTACATACTTTTCGGTATCGGTTAGGGTATTGTTAATATTGACCACACCATTTAGCTGAACCTGTTGAACATCGAACTCGGGCATAAACTGAAGTTTACTAATCTTTATCATCCCTATTGTTCCGACAATAATAGAAGTTACTAAAATAAAAAGCGATAATTTTTTAAATCGTAGTAGAAATCTCAAAATAGCTACATAAAAAGATTTTAAACCCTTCCACAAGGCACTCTCTTTATGTTTGGTTTTATCTAATTTTCCTATAGAAAAAAACTCTTTTGCATGAAGTGGCAAAAAATAGAATGCCTCAAAAAGAGAAGAGAGCAATAAAATAGAAATCATAATAGGAAGAATTTTCATAAAAACACCCATTTTACCTGTCATGATAAGCAGGGGTAAAAAGGCAAAAATAGTGGT
>QNZV01000117.1 GCA_003978395.1 Sulfurovum sp.
CATCAAGAGAACTATAATTAGTCTTATAAATTTAAACATTTCATTCCTTTTTTATATCTTTTTATACTTATAAAATAAGTTAAAAAATATTCTAGCTTAAAATAGTTTTATTATAAATAATTTAGAACAATTAAGATTAATATTTAATTAATATTATAATTATTGATTAACCAAAGTTACAAAAATAAAAATAATAATTTTATAATTTTCATGTAACCATTTTGTAACTTTTTTATAATAGAATAGGCAAACTAAAAAAAAGGGGAGTTAAATCTCATGAACATACTTAAAACACTACTTGGAGCAGGATTTGCAATTGCTGTTGCATTCTATGTACAATCTACCTTTGGAAATCTTCCAAATGTTGGTTTTCTTATGATGGCAGCCGTCTTTGGTGCGTATATGGCGATGAATATTGGAGCAAATGACGTTGCCAATAATGTTGGACCTGCTGTTGGTGCAGGTGCATTAACTATTGGTGGGGCAATTGTTGTGGCTTCAATTTTTGAAGCATCAGGTGCATTAATTGCAGGTGGAGATGTGGTTAAAACCATTAAAAAAGGTATTATTGACCCTTCTGCTTTTTCAGGAGACCCAATGATATTTGTTTACGCAATGGCAGCAGCACTTTTAGCTGCAGCATTGTGGTTAACTGTTGCTACTATTCTAAAAGCTCCTGTATCTACAACACACTCTATTGTTGGGGGAGTTATGGGTGCAGGTATTGCAGCTGGTGGGTTTGCTGTTGTCTCATGGGGAACAATGGGTAAAATTGCGATGTCATGGGTTATCTCTCCTGTTCTTGGGGGTTTAATTGCAGCAGGGTTTCTCTATGTGATTAAATCAAAAATCCTTTTCAAAGATAATAAATTAGAATCAGCAAAAAAGATTGTTCCTATTTTAGTATCTCTAATGGCAATGGCATTTATTACCTACATCACAATTAAAGGTCTTAAAAAAGTATGGGTTGACATAGTAGATGTTCTTCCATTTTTACCAGAAACTAAAAAACCAACTATTGGTATAGCGTTGATATTTGGTACTATTGGTGCATTTATTACCTACTTTATTGTTACACCTCGTGTAGCATCTAAAATTGCTTCACTTTCAAATGATAGAGCCTCTATAAACACTCTATTTACTATTCCTCTTATCTTTGCAGCAGCACTACTAAGTTTTGCTCATGGTGCAAATGATGTTGCCAATGCAGTTGGTCCATTAGCTGCTATTTATGATGCGCTAGCGAACACAACTATCTCTGCTAAAGCAGCTATTCCATTATGGGTTATGGTTGTTGGAGGGATTGGTATCTCTGTTGGTTTGGCACTGTTTGGTCCACGACTTATCAAAACTGTTGGTTCAGAAATTACAGAACTTGACCAGATGAGAGCCTTTTCTATTATGATGGCAGCATCTATTACCGTGGTTATTGCTTCTCAACTTGGATTACCTGTTTCATCAACACACATTGCCGTTGGTGGTGTATTTGGTGTGGGATTCCTTCGCGAGTGGATGGATAGAAATGGTACAGATGAGAAACGTATTGAACTCAATACACAACTAGAAGTAGTTGAGAAATATAAGGAAGAGTTAGCAAATATTGGAGAAAATTACCAAAGAAAATCTGAACTTTTTGAACTGGTTAAATCTGAGAAAAAGATAGCTAAAAGAATCAAAAAAGAGTTAAAAGAGAAATATGTAAAACGAGGAATGGTTAAAAAAATCATTGCAGCATGGGTTATTACGGTTCCTGTAGCAGCGATGCTTTCAGCCGTTGTGTTTTATATTCTTAAAGGGATTTGGGGATAGTAATTATTTTTAAAATGGTAGAGTTAGAACTCTACCATTTAAAATATTTTCATGATTAAAAGTCCATCCCAAACAAAAGCCTAAACTGCTCTTTGTCTTGTATATCAGGATTATAAAGATATTCTATAAAAAAATATTAGTGGCTCTCAAAGATAATATTGAAACTATCAAGGCTAAAAGATTGGATAGATTTTTTACAAATCTTATAGAACTCTTAATATATTAAGTTTAATTCAATAGTATATATTTCTATTTAAAATTGAGGGAAATTTAATTGATAAAAAAAACAAATACCTATAAACCAACTGATGTTAATTATCATGGAGGTCTTAATTATGGGGCTAATATTCATAGCATTACAGTACAAATCAATCAACATATATGGGATATGATAAAAATTTTAAATCAACATGAACTTTATGGTTTTGATTTTGAATCAAAGATTGGAGACAATAAGACAATAGTAATTATGACGCATCAAGATAAGGATGCACTAAAAAAAGCACGAAAATTACTAAAAGATGCTCATTATGAATCAGATTTTGTTTTTTTAACAAAAGTTATAGAGAAAAAAAATGATAAGACAATGTGGGTCATATTGGCTATTTTTATACTATTTGCTTTAGTTGGTCGTCTTTTTTGGTTCTTGTACCAAGAGGATTTAATCTCTTTCTCAAACTCTACTCCTCCCCCATCTGAAAAAATAAATTCTACAGATACTCTTGTGGTAAAAGATATTGAGATTGATATAGATAAATTAAACGCATTTAAAGATAGCTTCTCTGAACAAAATGGTACTACTATTGATGATAAGACGATGATGGTTATGGAGATAACAACATCAGTTATCTCTTCTTTGGTATCCGATGAAGAGAAAGATAAGTACAGCTCTAAAAACTTAGTTGAAAGTTTCAAAGGAAAGAGTGGTATACGTTTTGTAGCAAAAGATGGAAATCTGAGTAAAGATTTTAATGCAACGGTAAAAGAGTTAAATGTTTATGCTCAAAATTTTATTAAAGATTCAAATATCTCATTGGCATTACAATGTTTTGATAAAGCATTAGATTCAAATACAAGTAGTAAAGATGAGCTATTAAAAACATTAGCAAGTCAAGGAGAGCTTTATGAAAATATAGGTCAAATTAAAAAGGAAAAAGAGTCTTACTCTAAAATTTTAGAGCTAAATTCTGAATTAAAAGAAGAAGCGTTTATAAAACATGGATTGACAAATGCTATTATTCATTCCAAACTTGCAAAGGTATATGAAGATTTAAATCAAACGAAATTAGCTAACGAGTCATTAAAAAAAGCAGAGATAGTTTATAAAAGCCTACTTGTTGAATTTAGAAAAAGGTCTAAAGATGGAAAAATAGAGAAGAAACAACTTGCTTGGGCATTAAATTATCTTGCTAATTTTTATGCTAATGATAAAAAGGAGTATACACTATCTATTCAAATAAGAAAGGAAGCCATTAGTATTTATAAAAAATTAAGCAAAAAAAATCCAAAAAAGTTTGCTTTACTCTATTATAAAACCATAAATAGTTTAGGAAAAACTTATCTTTTACTCAATAAAATAGATTTGGCACATGAAAGGTATAATAGTGCTTTATATATCGCTAAAAATATTTTAAAACAAAATCTTTACAAAGCTCTCTCATTTCGTGCTTTAGCAATGGTAGAGATAAAAAATAAAAAGTTTACTAAGGCAAATAAATACTATATGAATGCTCTTAAAATTTATAAAAAAATGGTGCATAAAAATTCTAAACTTTACTATCCTAAACTTATTGAAATAGATGCTTGTTTTGCCCATCTTGAAAAAGAAAAAGGTAATTATAGCTTAGCAGAGAAAAAATATAAAAAAGTTATTTTAGAATATAAAAAGATGAATAAAGAAAAACCTTTAGAGTATAATTTAGAAATAGCTAAAGCATTAAATGATGTGGCTTTTATTGAGATAGTATATTTAAAAAATCTTATGGATGCCGAAATCAAACTATTTGAAGCAGTTTCTCTAGCTAAAAAAGTAAAAGAGATAGAGAAGAAAAGTGTAAAAAAAATATTGGCAGAAACGTATCGTTCTTTAGCCTATTTAGCTATGTTAGAAAAAAATACGATAGGTGCTTCAGATTATTATAGAAAAGCATACTCTTTGAAAAAGTTTTAAATATCATTTAGAACATTTATCAAGGAGTACTTAATACGGAAAACTCTTGATAACATTATATCCAAACAGATTAAATCAAATTTTAAGCCTTTTTTGAGAACTAAACTCAAACCCTCAATAGTTTAAGTCTCCTTTACCCTCTCTTTCTTCTCTTTTAGAGGTTAGCAAAGCCCGTGATATATAGGTTATAAAGGCTGTAAAGAAACTTTTATAATGTGAAAGGTAACATTTTTAATGTCTAATGGAAACTTTTTTAATGTAAAGGGAAACAAACCTAATGTAAAACAAAACTAATTAATTTAGTTTTGTTTCTTTTCATGCTATACTTTGACCTTTATAAAAAGGTGTTAAAATGTTAAACATGAATACAAATGAAATAATTATTGACAAACACAGTTCTAGCATCCAAATAAGTAATAAAATTTCTACTGTACAAAGAAAAAGTTATAACTATATGCTCAAAGTTGCAAAAAATGAGTTTAAAAATGACAGGAAATTAAGAGAATTTACTATTACAGCAGAGGAACTTCTGCTTTTTTTTGATATGGGTGGAGAAAATCATACCCATCTTAAAAAAGAGTTAGGACTACTTAATAAAACGGTTGTAACTTACAATATATTGGGTAAAGATAAACAAAATAAGAGATGGGGTTCATTTACTCTGATTGCTGGATTTGAATATAAAAATGGAATAATATCATACTCCTTTCCTCATCAAATTATCAATATGCTTTTAGACCCTAAAATATTTGCAAAAATTAATCTTGTGGCTATAAAAGGATTAAGAAGCCGTTATTCTATTGCCCTTTATGAGTTGGCAGAAGATTATATTAATGTTAAAATTCCTAAAATGAGTATGTCTGATTTTAGGTTATTAATGGGTATTGAAGAAGAAAAATATTCTAAATTCTCTATGTTTCAACGGCGTGTAATTGATGTGGCTGTTAATGAGATAAATCAAAGTGAATATATCAATTTTACGTTAAGTTATGAGCTTGAAAAAACAAGTAGAAAGATAACCCACATCAAATTCATAGTCCACAAAAAAGAGAACACAGAACAAACAGGTAAAAAACAAAAAAACTTCTACCGATGGAAAAATCTAATCGTCAAAAAATACAAAGAGCAACCACTTTGTAATAATCTAACAGAGTTAAAATATCTAAAATGGACACTATTTTTTATAGACAAAAATGGATTTTTGGGTAAAGATGTTGAGGGGAATAGAAGCATTTTAGAAAAGGAAGAGGCTTTTAAACTTTGGGAGTTTCTGTTTGAGAACCCTAAGAAGTTAGAGATAGTTCCACTAACTCAACTGGATATTTTGCGTAAAGATTTTAGAGGTAAAAAGATAGAGCAGATTAGTACTACGGCTTTAGGTAGTAGAATGGTTACAATTCTTGAACTGAAAGAGTTTAAAGAAGAGAATGAACGCTTTTT
>QNZV01000113.1 GCA_003978395.1 Sulfurovum sp.
CTACTTGGCAAGGAATTTTTGCCATTCGTTCAAGCAGATAAGCACCTGTTAGGGCAGAGTGATATGATGTCCCACAAGCACATATTTTTATATTTGTTATATTCTCAAAAAGCTTCTCAGTTAGCTCTTCAAACTCTATCTTATCTTCTAAAACACGACCCATCATGGTATCGTTCATCACTTGACTCTGTTCATAAATCTCTTTTTCCATAAAAAATCTAAAACCATCTTTTTGAGCCATCGCTTTATCGGTTGCCAAGGCTTGTTTTGTAAATGTTTTTTCGCCATTTTTATCAAATAGAGTTATCTTTCCATCTTTTGCATAACCATACTCTCCATCTTCTAGGTAGTAGACTTCTGTAGCTTTTCCAATAATTGGAGTATCAGATGAAGCAAAGAAAATATCATCATCTTTAAATCCAATAAGCATTGGAGAGCCATGTTTTGCAAAAAATATGGTATCAACATCTGCTTCTGTAATCAGAAGAGTGGCATATGCACCCTCTAACTTCTCTAAAGTATTTTTAAAAGATTGCCATGCGTCTTGAAGTTTATTATAATTTTTTTCAAACAGATGAACAATTGTTTCTGTATCCGTTTGGCTTAAAAACTGGATACCATCATTTTGAAGTTCTGTTTTTAATTCTTGATAGTTTTCAATGATTCCATTGTGTACCACAAATGAGTACACACCCATGTGAGGATGAGCATTAAGCTCAGTTGGTTTTCCATGAGTTGCCCAACGCGTATGACCAATAGATACACCAAACCCTTCACTCTGGTAACTTTTTGTTTTTTCTCTTAGGTTTTTAAGTCTTCCTACTGTTTTAAAATTTTTAAGTTCTTTATTCTCTATAATTGCAATACCTGCTGAATCGTATCCTCTATATTCTAACTCTTGAAGTCCATTTAATAAAATTTCTTTTTTCTCTCTTGCTCCAATATACCCAACAATTCCACACATCTTTAGCTCTCCGTTAATTCTTTGATAATTTTCTTAGTATTATTGCAAAAGTTACCATTCTTTTCGATTAAAAAAAGGTCGTTAACTCTGTTCATTTTTGTGTGAATTTTTGCTGAGCCAATATCTATCTGTAGACGGTCAAATATTTTTATAAGATAAGAGAGTACCCCTCTTTGATTAGGACAGTTTAGTGTCATTATGGCATGTTCTTTTGAATGGTTACAATCTATATAGATATTTTTTTTGTCAATATTGGGCTTAGTTAGTGATAAAAGATGTTTTTTTTCTAATGAAGAGTTAATAATTTTTTCAAGATAAAGCTCTTCATCTTTGTTAATAGTTTCAGAAAAGTCAATTCTAAAATATTTTATTCCTGAAAAAAGCTTGTAAATATCCATTTGAACAATCTCTAAATGGGAAAGTTTATGAAGTAAAAAACTTAAATCTAGGTTATCTTCTCGTAAAATTTCAATGGTTAAAGAGTTGCTGTTTGAGATAATAAATTCATAATTTTTTAGATGTTGAGCTTTTTGAACAATATTAATAATCCGTTGAGGAGTATTTTTTATAAAAAACATATCAGAAGTAATTTTTAGGGTTTTTTTCTGTAACGTTTTGGGTAAAGATTGGAACTCTTCTATTAACTTAAGTTGTTTCTCTTTTTTAATACGTTTAGTAGTCTCTTTTACTAAGGTAACATTGTATATAACTAAACAAGATTGTCGATATAGCGTGTTGATAAGTCGTGAATTAAAATCATTGTAAATAGGTGTTCCTACACCATTCATATCTGCGTAGGTTAAAATATAGATAAAATTTAACTCTCTTTGAGTAGGAAAGTGTGCTGAAAACTTTAAAATAGTCTGTTCTGAATATAAATCTTCTCTTTGGGCAGTAGTACTCATGAGAGTATGGTATAAAATAAGATTTTTACCTATTTTTATCTCTTTTTCATTTAATCTAAATTTTTTAGCCAAACTTTTAAACAGTACTGTTCCTACTTCTGCATGTGGACGTTTACGCCCTTTTCCTGCATCGTGAATGAGTACAATGAGTTTGATAAAGAGTCTCTCTTGTTCATCTAAATTATCATATATACTCTTTACTCTTGTATCTTTAATATTCTCTAATGCCTCTATACATTTAATCGTATGGACACCAACTGCATGTTGATGGTAGCCATCGAATTGAGGTAAATTGATAATTGATTTTAGATAGGGGATAGTATAGCCTAGTAGCCGAGTATCAAGTAGAGTTTCTAAAATAAGGTGGCTATGTTCTGTTTGAAAGATTCTCTTCATAAGGGGATAGACTCTCTCTTCTACATTTGGAGTCCTAAAACTGCAGTTAAGTGCTTTTAGAAAAGTAGGGTGTACAGGAAATTGTTCAGATGATGCTATACTTAGTTGCTCTAAGAGTTCAAAATAAGAGTCATAATGATTCTGTGGGCGTAGCATGTTTATATCGTCACAACACGAACTTAATTTACTTATCCAAATAGTAGTATGAAGTTTTATTGTTTTGAGACAAGAGATAACTTTTCTCGCAAATTGTATATGTTTTTTTTGGTTATCTTGATAGCCTAAGTATGTTGCAACAGTAGGAATGAGTTCAAGTCGTAGTCTATCCTCTTTTTTTCCTGTAGCTAGATGCAGTGCAGAACGTACTTTAAAGAGAAAATCCAAAGCAGTTCTAAACTCTTTATACTCTTTATCTGAAACAATAGAGCTGTCTAAATCTCTAATTCTTGGTACAGTATAGAGAATATTTCCTATCCAATAGACCAAATTTGCATTTCTAAATCCACCCACTCCCTCTTTTAGATTAGGCTCCATACTCATAGGATATTTTTTATGTAAGCTTTTCATCTCTTCTATTTTTGCTTCTATAAAAGTCTCTTGATTATCTTTACGGATTCGGTGCAGTTCATTTTGTGTTTGATGCCAAAGTTGGCTAGAACCCTCTATAAAACGTGACTCTATCATAGAAGTTTTAATGGTTATATCGGTTTGTGAAACTTCAAAAAGTTCGCCAACCTCATGAACTCTATGACCAAGTTTTAGCCCTGCATCCCATAGAATAAGAAGAATTTTCTCTATCATCTCTTTGGTATTGTATCCTTCTACCTCTTTATATACAATCATTAAATCAATATCAGAATAGACACAGAGTTGTTCACGCCCATAAGAGCCAAGAGCAAGAAGCGTAATAGGTAAGGTACTTTTCATTGGCATATAGGTACCAAACATTGAACGCATAGCTACTTGATAGACCAGTTTTATTAAAGTATCTATTTTTCGTGTATGTTTGAGCAAAAAATCTTTTCCATTGTTTTTTGAAAAAGTCTCATCAAGGGTTTTGTAATAAGTTTTAATATCTCTTTTTAAAAGTTTGGCTATTTCAAAATCGGATGCATTCTCATACATCAACGTCTCTATTTGTGTTTTAATATTATTCATTTTTGCCACTCCTAATTTATTATTGTTATAATACCGATAAAAGTAGAAAAAGAGGATAAAATGAGCTTAGTTGAAAGAGTAAAGAATAGAGAAAGGTTAAGCCAAGAAGAGGGGGAAGCCCTTTATGAGCTTGATTTATTTACTTTAGGCGAGTTAGCAGATGAGATTCGCATAGAAAAATTTGGAAAAAAGAGTTATTTTAATATTAATCGTCATATCAATCCAACCAATGTTTGTGCCGATATTTGTAAATTTTGTGCCTACTCTGCAAGTAGAAAAAACCCAAATCAATATACGATGAGTCATGAAGAGATTTTAGAAATAGCAACAAACTCTATTGAAAAAGGGGCAAAAGAGCTTCATATAGTATCGGCTCATAATCCAAATGATGGAGTAGAGTGGTATATGGGGGCTTTTAGAAAAATACGTGAAAAATTTCCAAATGTTCACATAAAATCCATGACTGCTGCTGAAGTAGATTTTTTACATCGTCAATATGGACTCAGTTATGATGAGGTCTTAGACCAAATGATAGAAAATGGTGTAGACTCTATGCCAGGTGGAGGTGCAGAGATTTTTGATGAAAAGGTTCGTGAATATTTATGTAAAGGTAAAGTAACTTCAGAGCAGTGGCTAGAGATTCATGAGAAGTGGCACAATCGAGGAAAAGAGTCCAATGCCACCATGCTTTTTGGTCATGTAGAGAGCCGAGCCAATCGAATAGACCATATGATACGATTACGTGATTTGCAAGATAAAACAGGTGGTTTTAATGCTTTTATTCCTTTGGTCTATCAAAAAGATAACAATTTTTTAAATGTAAAAAACTATCCATCGGGTCAAGAGGTTTTAAAAACCTATGCCATTTCAAGAATTATGTTAGATAATATCCCTAATATCAAAGCATATTGGGCAACATCAACTATAAATTTGGCTCTAATAGCCCAAGAGTTCGGAGCAAATGACCTTGATGGAACCATAGAAAAAGAGGCAATCCAATCAGCAGCAGGAGCAAAAAGTGCTAATGGTATGGAACTGGATGATTTTATTGCTTTGATTAAAAACTCTGGATTTACTCCTGTGGAGAGAGACAGTTTATATAATGAGTTGGTAGTACATGATTAAATTCTATTACCCATACCAAGAGTTAGTATATGATTTGAAAAATTTAATTAAAATGATAGACCAAGAGTTTGATGTTATTTTACCTATTGCCCGTGGTGGATTAACTATTGGTCAAATGTTGGGTGAATACTATAATATTCGTGAGGTCTATGCTATAAATACTATAGGTTATGATAATACTGAAAAATTAGATGAAGTGACGGTGTTTAATATTCCTAATTTACAGATGACCAAACGAGTATTGATTGTCGATGATATTGTCGATTCTGGAGATACATTGACTTCAGTATTAAAAGTTTTAGAAACTAAATATCCAACGATAGAATTTTTTACAGCTTCTATCTTTTATAAACCCACTGCCTCTATAGAACCCACTTGGTGGGTTAAAGAGCCTAATGGTTGGATAGAGTTCTTTTGGTCAGAGGATTTATCTGTAATATAACCTAATTTTATCTTAAATATTAGATGTAAGATAACAAAAAATCTTCAATTGCCACCAAATAGGAGTAAAATACTCCTATTTAAAAAAAAGCTCTATTTCCTATTCATATTTATCTTTTTTTATGATAAACTAGCCTCTATAATTCAAATTACTGATAACAACAATAAGGAAAAAAAATGACAGAACAGATATTTAACCCTAATCCAGAATTTGCAAAAGATGCTAAAATAAACTCTATGGAAGCTTATTGGGCACTTCAAAATAGAGCGATAGAAGATTATGAAGGGTACTGGAAAGATTTTGCTGATAAAAAAATTGATTGGATAGAACCCTATGATACTGTTTTAGATGAGTCTAATGCACCTTTTTACAAGTGGTTTTCTAATGGGAAGCTAAATGTTTCCAATCAATGTA
>QNZV01000098.1 GCA_003978395.1 Sulfurovum sp.
TTTGATTCATATATTGAAACATATTCAGCGTCATGCCCCGTTTAAGTTTGAGTTTGAAGCATGTACTGTAAATTATGGAATGCCAAATGAAAAATATGATTACTTGGTTGAACATTGTAAAAAATATGATATTAAACATACTGTATATGAGACGAATATAAATGAAATATCTAATGATACTATTCGTGAAAACTCATCATTTTGCTCTTATTTCTCAAGAATGAGAAGAGGAGCTTTATATACTTTTGCCCAAGAGCATGGTTTTACAAAAGTAGCACTTGGACACCATTTTGATGATACCGTAGAGAGCTTTTTTATGAACATGTTCTATAATGGTTCTATGAGAGCAATGGCACCTATCTATAAAACAAACCGAGGCTTCCATCTGATTCGACCACTTATAGAGGCTCGTGAAAAGCAACTTAGAGCTTTTGCAGATGAGAATAATCTACAACCTATTGGAGATGAAGCTTGTCCTGCCATGCTAAAAGATGTAAAGATGCCCCATGCTAGGGCAAATATGAAAATATGGTTAGAAGATTTAGAGAAAAATAACTCAAAGGTCTTTAAGATGATAAGAGCATCTTTTAAACATATTCATGATGATACATTTTTAGACCCAGAGCGTTGGGAGAGAGATGATATTCAATAATATTAAGCAATCTGTTTTATAAACTTTGTTTCAATTAAAAAAGGTTGAACATCAAGATGGCGTTCAGAGAATTTTTCAATAAACATATCAAGTTCTCCTTTTTTACCAATCCACTCAGGAAGATATTTATGGGCATAACCTTTCTCAACTTGGGTAAAACCTGGGTATGATTGTATAGCATTTCTAAGTTTTTCTATCAAAATTTCTTTTTCTTGACGACTCATTTTTTTCCTTCTAGTTTAATTTAATATTTTCTACTATAGCAAATATTAGCTTAAACTTAAATATTTTTTTAAAATTTTTTTCTTATATATAAACAAGTTTTAATCTTTTAAAGTAAAGTTAGATTTATCCTTGGATATAATGTTGAAAAAAGTTAATCTTTAGAAAAAAGGATAGTTATGTCAAATCAAGAAGAACCAAAATTAAAGAAAATAGTACTTGCTGCTGACGGTCTAAGTTTAGGTATATCAATAGTAGTTGCTATACTTTTAGGTGTTGGACTTGGTCTTTTAATGAAAAATTTATTTGAAATTCCATGGTTATTGTGGTTGGGGGTATTTTGGGGTGTATCTGCAGCTATTTTAAATGTATATAAAGCTTATGAAAAACAGAAAAAGTCTTTGGATGAGTTAGCTAATGACCCTAGATATAGACACAAAAAGTATGATGATTTAGATGAGGATGATAAATACTAATGAAGAGTGCTATTATTACTTTAATTATTGTTGATTTATTTATTATTACTATGAGCCTCTTATTTGGAGATGAATATTGGCTTATTAATACTCAAATGGGATTTATCCCTTCTGCTTTTGTTATGTTTGGTTCAATGTTGAGTTATAGGTCAATGGTTCAAGGACGTTTACGTGTAGGAGCAATTCCAGATGATGAACGTGATACTTTAGATACACTAGAAGACCCTTATGACCTCTATGATGAAGAGAGAAAAAAAGATGATAGTGAAAAAACATTGGTTGAAGTTGTCAAAGAAGAGCGTCAAAATTTAAAAAAGAGCAGACGAACTATTTGGCAGACAACAAAAGATGCTAAAGCCTCTTTCTCTTTTTATCGTCTATTTTCATATCTGCTATTAATTATTGGATTTTTTTATTTAAATAACAATCATATTTTAAATATACCTATCTATTTATTTTCATTAGCAATTCCGACTATTGTAATTGTCTCTGTATTGATGCGAAAAAGTTAAACCTTGATTGACATAGACTAAGATATTTTGATATACTTACCCTAATATTAATTTAATTTATTGAGGTATAACAATGGCAAAAAGTTTATATGAAACTTTAGGTGTAAACGAGCATGCAAGTGCAGATGTGATTAAAAAAGCATATCGAAAATTAGCAAGAAAATATCATCCTGATGTAAACAAAGATGAATCTGCTATTGAAAAATTCAAAGAGATTAATGCAGCATATGAAGTACTATCAGACAAAAAGAAAAAAGATGAATATGATATGTATGGTGACCAGATATTTGGTGGTCAGAATTTCCATGATTTTGCACAAAATCAAGGAAGTAGTGTTGATTTAGATGATTTATTAAAAAGTATCTTTGGTGGAGGTTCTGGTTTTGGTGGAGGTGGTTTTGGAGGAGGAAACGCTTCCTCCGATGAGCTTGACCAACGTATTAATATCACTATCGCTTTTTACGTCTCTGTTAAAGGTGGAAAACACAATGTATCTTTAAATAATGAGAGTTTCGATATTAAAATTCCAGCAGGAATTAAAAGTGGAGAGACACTTCGAGTACGAGGAAAAGGAAGTGTTGGAAGAATGGGTAAACGAGGAGACTTACTTATTAAGGTAGAGGTTTCCCCATCTCCTGTTTTTGAGCGAAAAGATAATGATTTATATATGAGTATGGATGTTAATTTAAAAACAGCACTGTTTGGTGGAAAGGTAACGATTACCTCTTTAATTAATGATGATATTACACTCAAAGTACCTCAAAATACAAAAAATGGTCAGAAATTTAGAGTTCGTGGTGCAGGGGTTATTGATAGAAAAACATCACTCAAAGGAAATCTTTATCTAACAGCAAATATTGTTTTACCAAATATTGATGATTTGGATGATGATTTTAAAAAGATATTAGAAGAGAATCTTCCTGATGCATAGCTATGATGAACCTGTTTATCTTATATCTGTGGTTGCATCTATTTTAGATATACATCCTCAAACGTTAAGACAGTACGAGAAGGAAGGACTTATTGAACCTTCTCGTACTCAAGGACGTATGCGTCTATACTCTCAACGTGATATTGATAAAATTAAGTTTGTACTACAATTAACACGAAAAATGGGTATTAACTTAGCAGGTGTGGATGTTATCTTAAAATTAAAAAAACAGATGGATGCAATGAGTTCAGAAATTAATGATTTACGAGAAGAGCTTTCTAAAGTCAATCGAAATGGCTCTGTTCCTACGAACAAATCTGTAGTAACAACAACCAATTACGATATTATTATTTTTAAAGAGTGATTTTACTGTTGGATATTATTTACTTTGATAATATCCATCTGGGTTATATATAAAATAGACATCTGTTGGTGTAAGATGAGGTAGATATTGAATCGGTTTTCCACCTTTGCTAATAGTCTCAATATCTGTAAGATTTTTACTCTTTTCCTCTTTCTCCTCAATTATATCTGTTACCACTGATGTATCTTCAATTTTAGTAACTATATTTTGAACCCAATGTAATTTTTGTGCATCTACTGCAAATTCAGACCAATCTCCTTTTGATGACTTCTCATACATCTTTTTTTGAAGTTCATCAATAGTTATGCCCATCTTTTTTGCAATTGGTGTAGCTAAATATTTCCACCATTTTTCTAAATTTTTATAACTCTCTTTTTGTTCTGTTAGATTACTGTTTCCTTGTTGATACATACTTGGTTGATGATGTAACATTGTAGCATGAGAATAAGCAAAAGATTTGTCTGCTAGAGTTACAATAATTGCTGCCATTGAAGCAGCAAATGATTTAAGAACGACATAAACAGGTGCATGACTACTCTCCATCGCTTTAATAATAAGGTACCCTGCCATAACTGAACCACCAGGAGAACTATCAATAACTAAAAAGATAGGTTTATCTTTATCTTTATTGTTATAATAGTTTATTTTATTGGTTATATTTATGGCTGTTTTTTCTGTTATTGCTC
The DNA here is from genome assembly GCA_003978395.1 of Sulfurovum sp. Classification (GTDB taxonomy): domain Bacteria; phylum Campylobacterota; class Campylobacteria; order Campylobacterales; family Sulfurovaceae; genus UBA1140. The sequence continues at coordinate 3,844 of QNZV01000098.1, forward strand.
CATTTAAAGATATTCTCCTATCTGAAATAATTAATGTATTATCTTTTTTTAGTGGATTATCTAGGTAAATAGGTTTTTTATCTACATAATGGCTAAGCTCTTCTTTCATTTTAAATATAGAAAGCTCTGATTCTAATTTCTCTTTTTTTAGCTCCCATTTAGCCTTTTTTACATTGATTTCATGGGTTACTTTATTGGCTTTGATTTCAGCTAATTCGGCATCATTTTTTAGTTTTTTTATATTATTTTGATAGAGTGTTATCTCTTTATATTTTTTATTTTTTTGAGTTAACTCTTTAAGTTTAAACTCTGCTTCAAGAATCTTACTCTCTAGTTTAAGTTTTTCTAATTTTAGAGAACTTTTATTGACATCATTTAATGAAATTAAAGAAGATGCTTCAAGATTTCCTAACAAAAGTATGTTTAGTATATATATTTTATATTTCATAGTCTTCTCTCCATTTTAATCTATTATTTTATATTGTATTATATTAGAAATATGTCAGTATAGTATTAAAAAATTATATTAAAAGATATTATATTAAATAAACCTTATATATATATATTAAATAAAGAAAAACATCGTACGTAAGGATATATTTATTAAAGAAGAATAGAGATATTAGAAGATATAGTTTTATAAATATGCTAAGGAGAAGTGAAAGATGAACAAAACAATACTATTAGGTACAATTTTATTATACTTATCTGCTTGTGAACTAGATATTAATGAGTTAAAAGAGGATACTACTCAAGATAGTAATAGTCAGACTACGTTTTATATATCTCCCTCAGGAGATAATGATGCTGATGGTTCTTCTGCTCATCCATGGAAAACCATTCAATTTGCTATTGATGAAGTGGATGATGATACAACACTAATAGTTAGGTCAGGAATTTATAATGAGCGAGTGCTTTTTTTAGGAGATGAAGATTCAAATATTGTTTTAAAAGGAGAGAATGGAGCTGTGATTGATGGCTCAGGTCTAAATCCAATTGGTTTACAAGGTTTAGTTGGTATATATAATGCTCATAATATTGTGGTTGAAAATTTTGAACTTAGAAATTTTAAAACTTCAAGAGGATTGAAGCTTTCTACCATGCCTGTGGGTTTATTAGTTCATGGTACATCTTATGATATTAATATCACAAATAATAGAATTCATAATATTGAAAACTTATCTACTTGTGGAGAGTCTAGTGGTTGTACTGTTGGTGCTAATGGTATAGCTGTTTATGGAGATACTAAAACAGCAATGACTAATCTAAATTTTATAAACAATGAAATCTCAGAATGTATTTTATCTTCAAGTGAAGCATTTACGATTAGTGGAAATGTTGATGGATTTAGAGTTTTAAATAATTATGTACATGATAATAACAATATTGGAATTGATATTGTTGGTTATGAATCAGA
>QNZV01000043.1 GCA_003978395.1 Sulfurovum sp.
TATGTAAATCCAGCAATGGAAAATGTAGCACTATGGCATGAGAGAGATATTTCACACTCTTCCACAGAGCGTTTTTGGTTACCAGATGCGTTTATTACAACAAACTTTATGATGCACAGAATAAATAATGTCATTGCAAACTTAACAGTAATGCCAGAGAATATGATGAGAAATTTAAACCTAACTGGTGGATTGGTATTTTCTCAAAGAGTATTGCTTGAACTTCCACTTGCAGGAGTAAGTCGAGAAGATGCCTATAGAATTGTTCAAAGAAATGCGATGAAAGTTTGGGAAGAGATTCAACAAGGTAAGTCCACTACTAATGATAAAGGAGAGTCACTTTATCTTCAATATCTATTGGCTGATGATGAGCTTAGAAGCTCTTTAAGTGAAGAGCAAATTAGAGAGTGTTTTAACTTTGACTACTATACAAAAAATGTAGATAAAATATTCGCTAGAGTCTTTAAATAATTTTAATCTCGTAGGGTTGGCTGAAGCCAATCCAACATAAATCCAAATCAAATAAAAATCAAATATAATTATAATAAGGAGATAGCGTATGATAAGAATCGTAAAACGGAGTGGAAGAGTTGAAACACTAGACATTACAAAAATCCAAAAATATACATGTGAAGCAGTAGAGGGTTTACAACGTGTCAGTCAAAGTGAACTGGAGGTTGACGCTAATTTACAGTTTCAAGATATGATGAGTTCGGCTGATATTCAGCAGACACTTATTCAAACAGCTGTTGACAAGATTGACATTGACAGACCCGATTGGACATTTGTTGCTTCACGACTTTTTCTTTATGACCTTTATCATAAAGTAGGACGTAATGTTGGTGGAATCAAAGGAAAAGCCTATTTCCATCTAAAAAAATATTTTGAATATGGAGAGAGTGAAGGGCGTATACTTCTTGGTTTAAAAGAGAAATATGATTTAGATGACTTAAATAACTATATCCAGCCTGATAGAGATTTACAGTTTACGTACTTGGGTATTCGTACACTCTCTGATAGATATTTATTAAAAGATTCAAAAGGACAAGCAATAGAGCTACCACAACATCTTTTTATGGGTGTTGCAATGTTCTTGGCTCAAAATGAGTTTGATTGTCAAACATGGGCGAAAAAGTTTTACGATATTTTATCAAAATTTGAAGTAATGGCTGCCACACCTACTTTGAGTAATGCACGAACCCCACGTCACCAGCTTAGCAGTTGTTTTATCAAAGGAACTAAAGTAAGAACAATTCAAGGTTATAAAGATATTGATAAAATTGATATAGGAGATAGTGTACTTACTCATAAAAATAGATTTAAGAAAGTGTATGAACTATTTGTTCGAGATTATGCTAGAAATTTAATAGGATTAAGTATAAATGGTCTACTATCAGATTTAGAAGCTACAGAAGAGCATCCTATTTTATCTTTGAAAAAAGAGGATATAAAATGTATTAGAAAATTAAGTCATTGTATTTTAAATCAATCTAAAAATAAAAGATGTTTCTCTCTTAAAGGAGAGTATAAAAATGATTGTGAACTTTTAGATAAAAAATTCTCTTCAAAATGGCATAAAATAGAAGATTTACAAAAGGGCGATTTTGTATCACTATCATATCCTAAATATATAGGAAAAGATACCATCTATATTAGTGATTATGTTACAACAAAAAATATAGTTGTTCATAAAAATAAAATTATGTTCAAGCGTTCATCTTCATCTTTTTATAGTTCGGAAAGAAGCTTTTTTAACAATCAAATTTTATCTGTTAAAAATAAAATTAAATTAGATAGTGACTTTATGTTATTGTTAGGTTACTTCTTAGCAGAGGGATATATATCAAAAGATGTAAATCAGATTACATTTACATTTGGTTCAAAAGAGATAAATTATATAGAACAGACAAAACTATTAATAGAAAAGATATTTGATATTGAACCTAATATTAAAGAGAATAGAGACAATAGCACAAATATTATGGTACATAGTAAAATTATTGCTCTATTCTTTTTTGAGTTAGTTGGCACAGGATTTGATAAAAAAATATTGAATAATGATATACTTTTTTCTAATCCAAAAGTACAAAAAAACCTATTGATTGGAGTTATTAGAGGAGATGGTTGTGCATTAGAAGAGGGCTATCAACTCACTATGTCAAATGAAAAACTTATAAAACAACTCTTTGAAATAGCTCTTCGTTGTGGATTATCTCCTTATATGAAAAGAGATGCAAAAAAACATAAATATGCAACAATCAAAGCTTCTCATTTAAAAATATCTTCAAGAGAAGATAAAGAGTTTGTATTAAGTGTAGATAAAAATATTCAAAATATTAAATTTAATCAAACTGCAAAATCTACTCTAAGATACTTTTGGTTTGATAATGAATATTTTATGAAAATAATAGATAAAAAAGAGAGTTATATAAACGAAAAAGTTTATAATATTGAAGTAGAAGATGACCACTCTTATAGTGTAGCAGGAGTTAATGTACATAACTGCTACATTGGCTCAACTCCTGACAACATAGAGGGTATTTTTGATGCCTACAAAGAGATGGCATTATTAAGTAAATTTGGTGGTGGAATCGGTTGGGACTGGTCTCAAGTTCGTGGAATGGGTTCTTATATTGACGGACATAAACACGCAGCAGGTGGAATTGTTCCTTTCTTGAAAATTGCGAATGATGTTGCTATTGCTGTTGACCAACTTGGCACACGCAAGGGGGCCATCGCCGTCTATGTTGAACCATGGCACATTGACATTAGAGACTTTCTTGATTTAAAGAAGAACTCTGGAGAAGAGCGAAGAAGAGCTCATGATTTGTTTCCATCGTTATGGTTAAATGACCTCTTTATGCAACGTGTAGAAGAGAATGGTCTTTGGACACTATTTGACCCCTATGAAGTGCGTGAGTTGACAAACCTTTATGGGAAAGAGTTTGAAGAGCGTTACTTGGATTTGGAGTCTGGTAATCAAGAGATTACACGTGAGACAATTTCGGCTAAAGATTTATGGAAAGATATTCTACGAAGTTACTTTGAGACAGGAAATCCATTTTTAACCTTTAAAGATACAGCAAACAAATCTAATCCTAATAAGCATAGTGGAGTTATACGAAGTAGTAACCTCTGTACCGAGATATTCCAAAATACATCTCCAAACCACTATAAAATTCAATTGACTTTTAATGATGGAACAGTAGAAGTTTTAGAAGAAGATACAGTTGTCACTGTTGACAATGGCATGATAAAACCAGCCAAAAAAATTACAGCACTAGATAGTTTAAATGGTAAACAGATTTGGATGGTTGACAAAGAGAAGAGTGATGGCGAAACAGCTGTTTGTAACCTCGCGTCAATCAATCTATCTAAAGTACATACCACGGAGGATTTAGCACGTGTTATTCCAACAGCTATTCGAATGCTTGACAACGTAATTGACTTGAACTTTTACCCTTTAGCTAAAGTAAAAAAGACAAATGAGAAGACAAGAGCCATTGGTTTAGGTGTGATGGGCGAGGCTCAAATGTTGGCAGAATCCAAAATAGAGTGGGGTTCAAATGAACACTTTATTAAAATTGATGAAGTGATGGAGTCAGTCTCTTATTATGCCATTAAATCTTCTAGTGATTTATCTATTGAAAAAGGTCAATATCCAAACTACCAAGGGTCAGATTGGTCAAAAGGAATTTTTCCTATTGACAATGCAAATAAAGAGGCTTGTAAATTGGTTGAACGTGGTGGACTTTTTGGTTACACACACGATTGGTTGGCACTTAAAGAGAAAGTCAAAAAAGATGGAATGCGTAATGGTTATCTAATGGCAGTTGCTCCTACTTCATCAATCTCTATCTTGACAGGAACAACACAAGCAATTGAACCTGTTTACAAACGTAAATGGTTTGAAGAGAATCTATCAGGACTTATTCCTGTTGTTGCTCCTAATCTCTCAGCAGATACGTGGGCATATTATACTCCTTCTTATGATTTAAATCAGAATGTATTGATTAAAGCAGGTGCTATTCGTCAGAAATGGATAGACCAAGGTCAGTCATTGAATATATTTATTACACTAGATAAGGCGAGTGGAAAATATTTAAATGAGATTTATATGAATGCGTGGAAGTATGGATTAAAATCTACATATTATCTGCGAAGCCAATCGCCTGAAGCTTCTAATGATATAGAAGATAGAAGTCAAGAGTGTGTAGGATGTCAATAGTAATTGGCTATAATTATTTAAATTAAAAAAAGGATAAATAGATGAGTTTTGAAAATGTAAGTGTAGAGATAGAAGGTAACAGTTATTTTGATGGTGCAGTAACCAGCAGAACAATAAACTTTGCAGATGGAAGCAGAAAAACATTAGGCTACATGCAAATTGGTGACTATGAATTTGGAACAGCCCAAGCTGAACTTATGGAGATAACAGCAGGAGATTTAGAGTATAAGTTGGCTGATTCTAATGAATGGATAGCTGTTAAAAGTGGAGAAAGCTTTAATGTTCCTGCTAACTCTAAATTTAATGTCAAGGTAAAAACAATTACAGATTATTGTTGTAGTTATCTCTAATTTTTAGTTGCTCATATGTGGATTAGAATGAGATAAACGGCTATAGGGCGACCTCTGTGTCTGCCCTTTAAAAGTAGTTTTTTAACATCTGACTCCAATAAAATTTATCTACTTGTCGTAAGCATAATGTCTCTTCCTCTACTGCCTTGAAATTACTATTCCTTGGGAAATTGCATTCGTTTGTTGTTGAGGATGCTGAATAGTTACAATTTTTTTAGCTAATATACTATTGGTGGGAGGTTTTCTAGGGGTTGGTGTAAAAACTAATACTTTACTTACAACTTTATCATATACTTCACTCATAAAACAGTATATAGGAGCAAAACAATGAAAAAATTAATAACAATAGGTTCAATCATCGTAGCCTCTTTACTTTTAGTAGGGTGTGGAAGTGATTCAACTTCTCCAGTAGATTCTTCAAAAGGTACACAAAATAATAGAGATAGCACTACCTCATCTAAAACAACAATGACCAAAGCATATTTTGGAGACAAGGAGAACAATCTAATTGTCGTAGTAGATGTAGAAAACATGAAAGTGATTGAAAACATTGCCACAGGACATGAGAAGAGTTATGCAGCTGAAATCATAAAAACACGAGCCAATCATGAGTCTGAAAATCCTAAAATGTATGTAGATAACCGTGGAAGTAACATAATAGATGTGATT
>QNZV01000020.1 GCA_003978395.1 Sulfurovum sp.
CCTTTAATTGATACCGAGCCATTTTATCTAATCGAAAATCAAGAAGAGATAGCCAAAACTCCATCAAATAGTGTATTGAAAATAGAAAAATTTGATATAGAATTGATGAAGTATTGTCAAACAAATGCTCTAATATATATGGTTGACGTAACGAATATAAAAGAGGCAATATTTGCTAATTTAATAGGTGCAAAATATATAAAAGCTTCTAAATCTTTAGCCAAAGAGTTAATGCCTATTGCACAAAACTATCTGTTTGATGCTCAAATTTTAGGGGTTATCTCTAATGATTTAGAGATAGAAGAGTTAGCAAAAGCCAATGTAGATGGAGCATGGTTTAAATAACAACTCTTTTTATATCTTTGTGCAGTTGGGTCATTAGCTCATAAGAGATGGTCTTTAACTGTTTTCCTGCACTTAGTGCATCATCAAATATACATATCTCTTCTTTTGTACTCTCTAAAATAATATAATCCATCGAGACCCGACCAAGTAAGGGTAAACCCTCTGCTGTAACAAAGGGTTCAAAGTCATTACTTCGCATCCATCCATCGCCATAACCCAAATCATATGTAGAAACAGTCATCTCTTTAGGAGCTTCAAATTGCCCTCCATAACCGACTCTCTCTCCTTTTTTTAGAGTTCGTGTAGCCACTTTTTTTGCCCAAAGGGAGAGAACAGGCTTTAGTTTTAACGTTTTATATAGAGTAGGGAGTTCAGAATATCCATAAGCACCAATTCCAAGACGAATCATCTCTTGATGATTACATGGTAGACGTAAAGAGGTAGCAGAGTTAAAAGAGTGATAACGTATATTTTTAAATCCATGTAAGATTATCACACTTTTGACTATTTCAAATCTCTTTTGTTGCCAAAAGAGTTCGCTACTCAATTCATCTGCTGAACGATTGTGGGTCATTACCCCTTTTAAAATTAACCCTTTATTTTTTATCTCTTTGAGTGCTATTTCAAGTTCATCCATAGAGATACCATTTCGGTGCATTCCTGTATCGACTTTAAGCTCAACGATTGAGCCTTTCTCGGCTTTTGAAATATCCTCTAGGGAATTTAAAGTAAATGAGCAAACAGTATCACAAATAGCTCTCTCTCCAAGTACTAAAATATGTTTAAAATAGGGTTTGATAATTTGGGCTTCATTAAAAGTACGCACCACAGCTTGAGTAAGCCCAAACTCTTTGGAAAGTTGTGCCATAAGTTCTAAGCCATGACCATAAGCGTTGTCTTTTAAAACAATACCTATACTCTCTTTTGAACCAGTTTTTGTTAGAAATTGAGATAGATTATGAAAGAAATTTTCTTTGTTTATTTTTATAAATGCCATGAGGGATTATAGCTAAAAGGAACTTGAAAATGAAAATAATAAAATGTTAATTCATGATTCAATAGATGTTAACTCATGTTTTAACTCATGTTAACTCATGATATGCTATGATTCTACTATGTATATAAGTAGAAGTATTACCCCAATAGTCTTTGAATTGTTAGACGATTTTAGAATAGTCTCGATAAATGGACCTCGTCAAAGTGGAAAGACAACACTCTCTAAAGAGATAGCCAAACAAAGAGGTATGGAGTACTATACCTTTGACAATGATGCAACATGCCTAACAGCTAAAAACAACCCTATTAATTTCATAAGACAGCTCTCTAAAAGCCCTTGTGTTATAGATGAAATTCAGCTTGTTCCTGAGGTTATTTCTGCTCTAAAAATTGTAGTAGATGAAAAAAATGAGACAGGAATGTTTTTACTTACAGGAAGTGCAGACCTTTTTAAAATGTCTGCTATTAGAGAATCTTTAGCAGGTCGTATGGTTGGGGTATCACTTTTTCCTCTCTCTTATTTTGAATTGAATAATACTCAGAAGAATATGGTAGATATGCTTTTTAATCAAAAAATTACTTCATTTAAATTTATAAAAAAAGAGTATGAATCTATGGTAGAACAGATGATAATAGGTGGTTACCCCTCTGTACAAGGAAAATCAGTACGTTCACAAGAGAGTTGGTTTGAGAGTTACATAGAAGCAAGGATAGAGAAAGATTTATCTTTAGTTAAAAAAGTAAGTCGAGAGAATAAATCAGAGATTAACAAGCTTTTACGAATTTTGGCAACGATGACAAGTAACCTTTTAAAATACAGTTCCCTCTCTAAACATTTAAGCATCAAGGACACAACGGTAAAATCAGATATTGAGATACTTGAAGCTCTTTTTTTACTAAAACGAATTAATCCCTACTTTACCAATAGAGGTAAACGAGAGGTAAAAACACCAAAAATTCAGTTTATTGATACAGGTTTGGTTGCAAATTTAGTAGGTGTTGATACGCATTCACTTATTGTCTCACAAAGAGAGATGTTAGGAAATTTGGTAGAAAATTTTATCTATGCTGAATTGCTAAAACATACAACTTATTCTAAAAAGAGTACAAAAATCTACCACTATCGTGATGGAGATTTTGAAGTGGATTTGGTACTAGAACAGAAAAATGGAAACATCGTAGCCATAGAGGTAAAAGCATCTTCCACACTTAAAACAGAGTACTTAAGAGGTTTAGTACGCTTGGCACAAAATACAGGGGATAATTTTAAAGCAGGGTACATCTTTTATGGTGGAGATGAAATTTTACCTATGAGCCGAGATGGCTATGACTTTTGGGCAATTCCTTTTGGGGTTTTGTTTGGGGAAGAGTAGGTTTGACTATGTCAAACGTTAAATCTCAGCTTTAATTTTATGGCAATTTTAAATACAAAAATAATACAAACAAATTTTGACGTTTGACATGGTCAAACCTACGGAGAAAATATGAAAATTTTACCTGCCGAATGGCACAAACAGAGAGCTGTCTTAATGGCATTTCCTCATAAAAATAGTGATTGGAACAGTAATCTAAAATCGGCACTTGTTCCTTTTATTCGTATAGCACAAGCGATAGCTTATAAAACTTCTGTCTATATTATTTGTGATAGTAGGCAAGAGATAAGTAGTCTCTTTTGCTCTACACGCAATATGAGCTTTATTGAGTTGCCTACAAATGATACATGGATTCGAGATTTTGGCTATATCTCTATTGTTGAAAATAATGAATTAAAGCTTTTAGACTTTAAATTTGATGCTTGGGGTGGGAAGTTTGAATCTGCTTTGGATAATGAAGTCAATCGAGTTTTACATAAAAAAGGGTATATGGGAATAACCCCATTAAATAGCATTGATTTTGTGTTAGAGGGTGGGGCGATTGAATCGGATGGATTGGGAACAATTTTGACGACAACATCATGTCTGTGTAATAAAAATCGTAATGGTGGACTCTCTAAAGATGAGGTGGAGAAGAAGTTAAAAGAGTATTTGGGTGCAAAAAGGGTTTTATGGCTTGATTATGGATATTTAGCTGGAGACGATACCGATTCACATGTAGATACTTTGGCTCGATTTGTGAGTAAAGATACGATTATGTATGTTGAGTGTAGTGATGTTGATGATGAACATTATATGGAGCTTCAAAAGATGAAAGAGCAGTTAGAAGGGTTTAGAACGATTGAAAATAAAAAATATAATTTAATTTCTTTACCTATGGTTTCTGCTAAATTTGATGATAAAATGAGTCGATTACCTGCCACTTATGCCAATTTTTTGATTACAAATGGGGCTTTAGTCTATCCCACTTATTCTGTGAAAGAGGATAAATTAGCTCATAAAATTTTTAAAGATTTTTTTGTGGATAAAGAGATAATCCCTGTGGAATGCTCACGTTTAATTGAAGAGGGTGGTAGCCTTCATTGTTCTACAATGCAGATTCCTTTTTAGCGTTTAAAATAGTATTGCACAGCATCCTTCCATGAAATAGATTGACTTCCCCAAGTATGAATATCAAGAGAGATGCTGAGCAATAGTATTTTTAATACTCTTTTATTTTGTTTTACTTCCAAAATTTTGAGTCCAATAGATACCATAAGTACTATCATTATTTAAGACAACAGCTACACCTATCTCTTTATAAGTATCTTTCATAATATTGGTACAGTGTTCAGGGCTATTTAGCCACTCTTTCATGACTTCTTCTAAATTTTTTTGACCCCCTGCAATATTTTCTCCTACAGAGTAGTAGTTTGTATAACCATTAGCAAGAATACGTTCAAAAAATTTACTTGCTTTTCCATTACCTGTGATGTCATATTTTGTTCCTGAACCTAAGTGTGAAAAAGTATCACTGTTAGCTAAATCATTGGAGTGTTCTAAAGCTGAGGCATAGAGTTCATTGTTCCATATCAATGGATGAGTTGCTTTCATAAATCCACGGTTTGGGTTATTTGGGTAACAATCTCTTGAAGTAGAACGAGCTTTATTAATTGCATCTAGGAACTCTTGTTTAGTGATATTTATCTTTGTTAAGTTTCCTCTAGTGGAGTCTAAAGAAGCTTCTCCACAACCAATTAAAATAAATGTACTGATGATAAGTAGATAAGATTTATTCTTTAAATTAAGTTCAAACATGCTATCTCCTCGCTCCATATGTTTTATATTGTGTAGTATAACAGATTTAAACTTAAAATAAAATTTAATATAAAAAAATAATATTAAATAAATAATCTCTAATTACTAAAGATATGTTAAAATTAATCAAAAAGTAAGTATATGAAAATTGCACTGATTCAAAAAAAGTATTATAAAAGTAAAGAGTTAACCGTAGTAGAGACGCTAAAAGATATAAAAGAGGCATCTAAAGCAGGAGCAGATTTAGTTGTTTTGCAAGAGTTGCATCAAAATGAGTATTTTTGTCAAAGTGAAGATGTTAAGTTTTTTGATTATGCCTCTTCATGGGAAGAAGATATACAATTCTGGTCTTTAGTGGCAGAAGAGAATGAAATTGTGTTAGTTACCTCTCTTTTTGAAAGACGTACAGCAGGGCTTTATCATAATACAGCAGTTGTTTTTGATAAAGATGGTTCTGTAGCAGGAAAGTATCGAAAAATGCATATTCCTGATGACCCTGGGTTTTATGAGAAATTCTATTTTACCCCTGGAGATTTAGGTTTTGAGCCAATTGCGACCTCGGTAGGTAAGTTAGGAGTATTGATTTGTTGGGATCAATGGTATCCTGAAGCTGCACGCCTTATGACTCTAAAAGGGGCTGAACTCCTTATTTATCCAACAGCTATTGGTTGGTTTGATGAGGATAGCCAAGAAGAGAAAGCTAGACAGTTGGATGCATGGATAA
>QNZV01000133.1 GCA_003978395.1 Sulfurovum sp.
AGAAGATACCAAGATAGATTTAGATAAAGTTGCTTCAACTATTGCTATTTTTGAACGTACTTTAGTGACTCCTTCTCGTTTTGATGATTTTTTAAATGGAGATAATTTGGCACTAAACGATGATGAACAGAGAGGATTAGAACTTTTCTTGGACAAGGGATGTGTTGCCTGTCATCAAGGTATTGCTATGGGTGGAGAACTACGACCCTTTGAACTTGCAGACGAGTATAAATTTAGAGATGTAGGAGACTTTTTAAAAAAAGAGATGATGGTCAAAGTTCCTACATTGCGTAATGTTACCCTCACAGCACCCTATTTTCACAATGGAGAAGTTTGGAAAATTGAAGAGGCTATTGAAGAGATGGGAAGAGTTCAAGTTGGATACCATGTAAATAAAAATGCCACAAGTATTAAAAATTTAAATTTAAAACTTATGCCAATTACCTTTAAAAAGGGAGAGATTGATAAAATTGCGAAATTCTTTAAAACACTAGAGGGACGAATGCCTAAAATTGACCATCCTCAATTGCCTAAAACCCAAACTCCTATATTAAAATAAAAAATTAGCCAATAAGCTCTTGTAGCTTATTGTACTCATGGATATTTTTTATCCATGAGGGTTGAATTTTTTCAAAACCATATCTTGCTCCAATAACCATTCCTGCTACCATTGCACGTGCTACAGTTGCACCACCTGCTTCTTTGTTAATCTCTAAAAGTTTTTCAAAATCTTGATGATAATTCAAAATAAGATAGACAGTAGAAGCCAATCCTCCTTCAACTTCAGGATTTTTCCCCAATATCTGTAGAGCAACTTCATAAGGTTTGTCTTTGAGATTAAACGCTTTATCTACCTCCTCTTCCACCATCTCTCCATAAAATTTTGAACGCTCTTTTAGTGTATTTTCTACATCCAAATTATAAACCATCGCCAATGTAACCTCTGCAATGTACTTACTACTCTCAATGGTCTCTTTTGTCATATGGGTTAAACAGGTATGAAACTTGATGCTCTCTAATATCTCATCCATACCCAAAACAGAGAATATAATGGGTGCATGTCTTCCTATTACAGATAAATCATGTGAACTTGACCCAGCACCCAAACAGGTTCTTCCTGATTTTAAGTTTGCCAGCGTGTCCATAGAAGCTTTGTCTATGTTTTTTTCTTGACTCATATTTTTTTGCCAAATATTAGCAAAAATAAAAGGGTCATATACTTTGTTTTCTAGGGTATGTTCTAGTAGCCACAAAGTCTGTTTTCCATAAAGGCTTAGTTCACTATTATTGTTATAGGTATCGCCCAAAAATGAACCCCAAAGGAGTCCTTTTAATTTATCTTTATTCATTATATTCCCTTTTTTCTTTTTTACACTTTAACAAAACAAGCTTAATAAAACATCACAAAGAAAGAAATATCTTAGCCCAAAACACCCTTAGAAAACCTCCTACCAATAGTAAATAAGAAATCGCCATCAAAGAGGAAAAGTAATTGATGTGTATGCTCTTTTTTAGATATAATATTTTTTATGCCAATAGAGGGCAGAGATGCCCCTACAGTCGCATAGGTTGAAAAGATTCAATTTTGTGATAGATTTTTTTAATTTAATATTGAAATAGATAAATGTTTCTTTAACCCAAATGGCTATAGGGATGACCTTGGTGCCTGCCCTCTATTTAGTTAGTATCAAAACCTACCCCCAAAAAAGAAAAAAAGGAGACCATATGCAATTTAAAGGCTTTCCCAAAGAGGGTTTAGCGTTTCTTGATAGTATCATTTTAAATAACTCAAAAGAGTGGCTTGACGACCATAAAGAGGAGTATGAAAAATTTATTGTAGCTCCAAATAAAGCCTATATTCAAGAGATGGGGGAGCATTTGCAGATTTTAGTTCCCAATATTAATGCTGTTCCAAAAGTCAATAAATCTCTTTTTCGTATCTATCGTGATGCACGATTTCATCGGCTAGACCCTATTAAAGAGAGAATAGGTATTATCTTTTGGCAAGGGGAAACCCACCGAATGCAAAGTGCCTCTTTTTATATGCACTATGACCCATTTGAAATTTTTGTGGCAACAGGCATACGTAATTTTAAACCTAAACTGCTTACAAGTTACCGAAAAGAGATTAAAAATGAGCGAAGAAGAGAAGAGTTACACCTTATTTTAGAAGCTTTAAAAGCAAAAGGTTACCACATAGCTGAATCAAAGTTTAAACGCTATCCTATAGACTTAGACAAAGAAGATAACTATGCCTATCTCTATCTCTTTGGTGCACTATATGCCTATAAAACCTTTGAACCAAATGCTATTTTTCACTCCTCAAAAATTGTTGAGCATAACTTTAAAATCTATAAAGATTGTTTTGCTCTACATCAATGGCTTTTTGAGTTGACGTTGAGAACATAGTAATATAAATCATATGTTATACTTTCATAAAAAATAGGAATAGAAAATGACAGTAACTAAATACTCAGCAAACGGTAATGATTTTGTAATTATTATTAGAAAAAAGAAAAAAGATCGTTCAAAATTAGCAAAACGCCTTTGCCATCGTCAAAATGGTGTAGGTGCTGATGGATTGGTTGTTGTTATTCCTCATCCAGAGTATGATTTTGAATGGGATTTTTATAATGCTGATGGAAGCCGTGCGACTATGTGTGGGAATGCCTCTCGTGCTGTGGCTCATTTTGCAATGGAAAAAGGAATTTCAGCAGATGGAAAAGCAGAATTTTTAACAGGTGCAGGGGTTATTCGTGGAACAGTCAACGGAAATTATGTTGTATCTGATATGACAAAACCTATTATCTTGAGTGAAGAGATTCAAGAAGAGAATGAAAAATGGTGGTTTATTGATACGGGTGTTCCTCATTTGGTTGTTTTTAGAGATAATATTGATACTTTTGATTTAGAACAAGCAAAACGTCTTCGTGATAAATACAATACCAATTTAAATATTTGTAAAGTAGAGAACAATACACTATACGTGCGTACCTATGAACGTGGAGTAGAAGATGAAACTTTGGCTTGTGGCACAGGAATGGTAGCCTGTTTTGTTCGTGCTTATGGAGAAGATTTGGTAGATAAAAGTGTACAGGTTTTCCCAAAATCAGGAGATGAACTCTATGTTAGTTTAGAAGATGAGATTTATAAATTTGGGGGACAAGTCACAAAAACTTTTGTAGCTGAAACAATGGACTAACACATTTATCTCACAATAATTATGTTAAAATTGTGAATTATGATTAAATAAGGAATTAAACATGCAGAAGAAAATAACACTATTTGTTACGACTCTACTATTAAGCTCACTTCTTTTTGGAAAAACCTTGGTTACTGTAAATGGTCATCCGATTTCAGACACACTTATCCCCCCAGGATATGAAAAATTAGATGATGTTCAACGCTCAAACTTGATGGAACAACTGATTAAAGAGGAGTTACTTCACGCAAAGCTTTTAAAAAGTTCTTTGGTAAATGACCCTAAATTCCAAGAAGTTTTTAATGATCAAAAACAGCTAGCACAAAAAGAGTACAACAAAAAAACAGGAAAGGTACTTGATAAAGACCAGATTAGAGCAATAAAAGGCTCTATAGCTGTAGCACTCTATCAACAAAAAGCATTTAAAAATACAAAAATATCTGCGAGTGAGATTAGAAATTTTTATAATCAAAATCCACAAAGTTTTAACTATCCAGACTCTATAGAGATAGCAGATATTATCGTACAGACACAAAGTGAAGCAAATGCGATACACAAAAAGTTAAAAAAATCTACAAATTTAGATAAAGATTTTATTGAAGAGGCACATCAACATAAGCAAAATGGTTACATGGGGTGGTTTGGAAAAGGCTCTGCTCCAGAAAATCTTTTTAATAAAGCTTATAAGTATAAACGAAAAACACTCTTAAATAGACCTGTAAAAACAAAACATGGATATAATATTGTCTATCTTTTAAATAAAAAACCAGCAGGAACAATTAGTTTTTCAGAAGCAAAAGAGCGTATTGAACAGATGTTAAAACAAAAAAGAGTCCTAGAGAATTTAAAAAATGAAGTTGACGAGCTTTATGGTTCAGCTGAAATAATCTACTAAGCTTAAAGTTACATAAATAATATAATTAATTTTATAAAAAAATATATTTTTAATATATCTTAATGAAATAGTTGATATACTTAGTCAAGTATAAAAAATACTATAATAAGGATAGATTATGAAATTGACATTTACAAAAGAAACTATTGATGAAGCTATAAGAAATGGTTGTCAAACTATAAGTGAATTGAATGATTTTATTCTTGGAATTGGTCTCTACTCTCCATTGAGACTACTAATGAAGTAAGGCTAAAAAGCCTACTTCATACTCTCTTTTTTCTCTTTACGATACTCTAAATAAGTAAATAATAGAATAATTGCTACTCCTAAATCAATCATAACATCAGCATAATTGAAAACAGCAAAATTGAAACCACAATGCCATGCCACATAATCAACCACACCTTCATGAATAAAGCGATCATATAGATTACCAAAAGCACCACCAAGAATTAAGCCTATAGCAAAAGCATGCTGTTTTAAATAACCGTCATAAAATACATAAGCAACAATCCCTAAGATTAGAGTTAATTGTACCCACTTTAAATTATCTCCCAAAAAAGCCAACATTGAAAAAGCTACACCTCTATTGTAGTGTAGCTCCAAATCAATACATGTACCTTTTAAAATAGTTGAATACTCTATACCGTTAACAGCATCCATTGCCATTACTTTTAGATTTTGGTCAATAATAAATGTACCAACAGCAACTAAAAAAAAGATTAATAAAGAACGCATCATGCCAATGCCTTTTTAAAGAAAGTAACTGTTTTATCCATCATGATATGTAAAGAGTGTTGCTCTTTTCCCTCCAAAAGAATACGCATAAGGTTTTCTGTTCCTGAATAACGTACCAAATAACGCATACCTTGTGACTCTATCTCTGCAAAAAGTTCTTTGACACCTTTAATCTCATCAATAGGAATTTTATGCGATATTTTTAAGTTAGCTTGTTCTTGAGGATAAAGTTCAAAAATATCAAACGCTTCACTTGCTGTTTTATTGGTCTCTATCATATAAGCAAATGCTTGTAGTGCCGATACCAAACCGTCACCTGTTTTTGCATAG
>QNZV01000131.1 GCA_003978395.1 Sulfurovum sp.
CTGTTGCATACTCTTCTAATGAAGCGTGGTGTATCTCTTTTATCGTTTTTAATCGTGCTAAATCTATACCATTCTCATCATAAACCGTTCCTCTGCTGTCACTACAGCTTATAGGAATTGCACCCATATCATAGAGTTTTTCAATGGTATAGATAGCCACATTTCCAGAGCCTGAAACAGCACATTTCTTACCTTTTAGATTTTGACCATAAACGTGCAAAAAGTTCTCTGCAAAATAGACCGAACCATAACCTGTTGCTTCTTTACGTACTTTTGAACCACCCCAATTTAGCCCTTTTCCTGTAAGTACTCCTTCAAACTCTCCTGTCAATTTTTTATATTGACCAAACAGATACCCAATCTCTCTAGCACCTACTCCAATATCTCCTGCTGGAACATCTTTATGTTTACCAATATGTTTATAGAGTTCATTCATAAAACTTTGACAAAATCTCATTATCTCATTGTCACTCTTTCCTTTTGGGTCAAAGTTAGAACCACCTTTTGCTCCACCTATTTGTAAACCTGTTAAAGCATTTTTAAAAATTTGTTCAAAACCCAAAAACTTTACAATCCCTAGATTTACAGTTGGATGAAAACGCAACCCACCTTTATAGGGTCCAATAGTCGAGCTAAACTGTACTCTATATCCTAAATTGGTTCGTACTTTTCCTGCGTCATCTACCCAATTAACACGAAAGAGTATACTTCGTTCAGGAACAACAATACGCTCTAAAATATTATGCTCTAAATATTTACTATCTTCATTGAGTAATGGTCGTAATGAATAAAGTACCTCTTGTGTTGCTTGATAAAATTCATCTTGCCCAGGGCTACACTCTTTTATATACTCTAAAACTTCTTCTATTTTTTGACTTGATGGCATCTCTATATTCCTTAATTATTTATTAAAATATTTTATTATTTTTTTGTAATTATACCACTTTTTCCTGTCCTAAACGATAGAGTGCAAAGTCATATTTAATGGGGTCTAAGTTATCAAAAGTTTTTAATTTAGTTGTCAACTCTAATGTTGCTTTCATATCATACGTTTTTCTCTCTAATAATCCTAATTTTTGTGAAACTTTAAAGGTATGCGTATCCAAAGGCATCAGTAAATCTTTTTTATCTATTTTTGACCATAGCCCTAAATCCAATTCATCAGAACGTACCATCCAACGTAAATACATTAAGTAACGCTTGTACGTACCTGCTGAATTTATCTTTTTAGGTACAGAACCAATCAAAAATTTATATCCCCTACTCTCATAAGGATAGACCTCTTTTAACGCATTTATAAAGCTCCATAAACCGTCTAAAATATTATGACTCTCTTTATAACCTTTATAAAATAAATTTTCAATAGTATCTATTTTTTTTAACCGTTTCAAAGCAATAAAAATAGCCACAACATCATCACTATTTTGAAACCTATAATAGTGTTTAGAGAGATTCTTTTTTATAACCTCATCAGAAGCATCTAATAAAGAGAAATCTAACGAGTCTAAAAACTTAACAATAAGCTTTGCATTTCCATAAGCAAATAAGGCACAAATCAAGGCAATAGTTTCATCATTATGCCTAGAAGCGATTAATAATGGGTCAGGTTTATCATAAGAGAGTTCATAATTGTTATTTCGATTTTCTACTTCATCATCTAACATTTGTTTAATTTTATTCATAGAGTTATTATATACTTTCATCATGAAAAAACAGACCTTTATTTTAAAAAACCATAACAAAGAGAAAAAAGATATTAACATTCAAGCTAATTTTGAAATTGACAACAAAATGTTAATTTTAGAGTTTACAGTTTCAGGAGAGATAAAGAATTACATCTTTAATAAACCCTGCATACAAGCAAGAGAAGATAACCTTTGGAAAGAGAGCTGTTTTGAACTTTTTATAGCACACAGCAATAAGCCTTCCTATTATGAGTTAAATATTAGCCCCTCGACCAATTGGAATTTCTATAGTTTTAGTAACTATAAAAGAGAAATGAACGAAGAAAAAAACATATCTGAACCATTTATAGACTCATCAAAAATGCAAGAAGCCTATAAACTCTCGTTTGAATTTGAGTTCTATGAAGAGTTTATAGAAAAAGAACTTATTTTTAATCTAGCTGTTATTCTGTTAGACACAAAAGGTATACGACATTTTTATAGCATTCATCAAAGAGAAGAGAGAGTTGATTTTCATGATAAAGAGTATTGGAATTTAAACCAACCAACCTCCTCTAAACACTAAGAGATAATAACAGAAATCTCTCCATCCACAACATCAAACACAACAGAAGAGCCTTCCACTACTTTATCTTCTAAAATAAGCTCTGCCAATCTATCTTCTACCTCATCATATAACGCTCGTTTCAGTGGTCTTGCTCCATAATCAGGGTCAAATCCTACCTCTGCAATATACGCTTTGGCTTTAGGAGTCAAAGTAATATCTATCTCTCGTCCTGCTAACTTTTTCTGAATAGATTCAAACATAATATCAACAATAGAAGTTATTGCTTCTAGACCTAGTGGATTAAAGATTACTATATCATCCAAACGGTTCAAAAACTCTGGTTTAAAATGTCGTTTCAACTCATCGTTTACAGCTTTTTCTCGCTCTTTTCGTTCACTAAACTGCATAATTTTGTCCGATGCAATATTTGATGTCATAATAATAATGGTATTTCTAAAATCTATTGTTACACCTTTATTATCCGTTAAACGACCATCATCAAGCACTTGTAAAAGTGTATTAAATACATCAGGATGAGCTTTTTCTATCTCGTCAAAAAGTACCACGGAATAGGGTTTTCTTCTAACAGCTTCAGTTAGTTGTCCACCCTCATCATAACCCACATACCCAGGAGGAGCTCCAACCAAACGTGATGCTGCGTGTTTCTCCATATACTCACTCATATCAATTCGGATTAGAGCCTTTTCTGAATCAAAAAGGAACTTTGCCAAGGTCTTTGCTACTTGTGTTTTACCCACTCCTGTTGGTCCAAGGAATATAAATGAGCCTATTGGTCTATTTATATCACTAAGTCCTGCTTTGTTACGTTTAATCGCTCGTGCTACTGCTTTTAGTGCTTCATTTTGACCAATAACTTCTCTGTTTAATATCTTCTCTACATTTAATATTTTATCTTTATCACTTTGAAGCATTTTAGAGACAGAAATACCTGTCCAACGGCTTACAATACTGGCTATCATCTCTTCATCTACAGAGTTTTTCAAGAGCGTTCCATCTTTCATCATCTGCTTCCATTGATTCTCAAAGGCGAGTACCTCTTGCTCTTTTGCAGGAATTGCACCATGGGTAATCTCTGCTACTTTTGAAAAATCTCCCTCTCGCTCAAACATACTTGCTTTTGTTTTTAGAGACTCTATTTCACTCTTAAGCTCGGCAATGTTATTGAAAACCTCTTTTTCATTATCAAATTGAGTCTGTAAAGAGATTTTTTCCTCTTCTAAGTTGGCTAACTCTTTCTCTATTTCAGAGAGTCTTGAAGCATTTTTATCTCCATCTTCCATCCGTAAAGCCTCTTTTTCTACAAACAGAGTCGATAATCCTCGTTTTACTTTAGCCAAATCTGTTGGTTCACTCTCTATTTGCATTTTCAGTTCAGCTGCTGCCTCATCAATCAAATCTATCGCTTTATCAGGTAAAAAACGGTCTGTAATGTAACGGTCACTAAGCTTTGCAGCCGATACCAATGCAGAATCGGTAATGGTTACATTGTGGTGCGATTCTAAACGCTCTTTTATTCCTCGTAAAATTTGTAGAGCTTCGTTAATTGATGGCTCTTCTACTTTTACAGGTTGAAAACGTCGCTGTAAGGCTGTATCTTTTTCAAAATATTTTCGATACTCTTTAAGTGTTGTTGCACCAATTGTATGTAACTCTCCACGAGCAAGAGCTGGTTTTAAAATATTTGCAGCATCCATACTTCCTTCACTTGCACCTGCTCCTATAATAGTATGAATCTCATCAATAAACAGAATAATATTTGAATGTTCTTGAACCTCATCAACAACAGCTTTCAGACGCTCTTCAAACTCTCCTCGATACTTTGCACCTGCAATTAATCGACTCATATCCAATGAAACCACACGCATGTTTTGTAAACTTAAAGGCACTTCTTTATCTACAATTCGTTGTGCTAACCCTTCAACAATTGCCGTTTTACCTGTTCCTGGCTCTCCAATAAGAATTGGGTTATTTTTGGTCTTACGAATAAGAATTTGCATCATTCGTTGAACCTCTTCATCTCGTCCGATGACAGGGTCTAACTCTCCATCCAAAGCTTTTTGATTAAGGTCTATTCCATACTTTTCCAAAGCATCTAATGCTTCATCTGCACTTTGAGAATCAATAGTTTTTCCACCACGAATAGACTCTAAAGTCTTTTTTAATTCAGATAAATCTATATATTTACTCATCGTATCAATAATAAAATCTGAAGAGATATTTGCAATAACCCATGTATCTACAGAGAGGTATTCATCACCATTAGCTGTCATTACACCTTCTGCCTCTTGTAGTGAAGCAACTGCTTTTTGTGAAAGACGAATGTTCTCTTTTGTCACAGACGATACTTTTGGAAGTTTACCTGCAAGACTTTTTACCTCTAACTCTATGGCTGATTTATCTATATTCATCTTGTTAAATGCTTGATGTAAAAGCGAATTGGTATTGGTCAACAATGCCCAAACAATATGTATTGGGTCTACTTCTTGATTTTTATTATGCAGTGCCAAGGAGACACCTGCTTCTATAGATGAATTCATCTGGTGAGTTAATTTTTCTAAAATACTCATTCATTAATCCTTTTAAATATTTATTTAGTTTTCTTTATATCATGACAGTATACAAAGTTTAGTCTACTATTGTCAACCTTAGAAGTATTTTTTTTTACTTTTATAAAAAAAAATACTCTATATTCGAAACTATATTACATATTTTCCCTTTAATGCCCTTAATATTAGTGAACTTTTAGCAATTTTTGATAAAATGTAGCTCTTATAAAAATGATTGGATTAATAACAACTAACATGATAATTAAAAACAAAAAAGCAATACTCTTCGGCTTCCTTTCTACGGTAACTGCCTCTTTTATCTTTGCAACTTCTGCTCAAGCAAATAATTTTGACGAACAAAGTATC
>QNZV01000086.1 GCA_003978395.1 Sulfurovum sp.
AATTATCAAAAATTTATCTAATAATCAGGTTAGTCTTAATTCAGCACAACATCCAGCTATTGTATTTCAGCCAAGAACTGGAAGTGGAGATAAAGAGGATGGTGAATGTATGGGACTTGTAGATAATAATACCAGTTGTATCTATGTAGTATCAGAAAGTAATGCTACAGCTCTTTCATTTGATGATAAAAATAAAACTAAAATAATGAGTGAACGCTATCAATTGGCATGGTCTGCGTATGCTTTAGTTCCAAAGAAAAAAACAAATGGGCTTTATGACCTTAATTTACATTATAATTATCAACCTTGGCTAGGAGAAACATATGATGATAATAGTGCTTCTGTATCAACACTTATTAGCAATATATCTGTTTTCAAATTTACCCAAAGTGGTGGAATTATACAACTGAAACTATGTGCTACTGAAAATATTGGTAAAGATTATAATATTAGTACATGTAAAGAGAAGGCAATAATACGATGATAAAAGCAGTAAAACATAAAAAAGCATTTTCAATGATAACAGCTATCTTTGTGATAGTCATTATGGCATCACTTACATCACTTATTATGAATGTTACAGGAAAGACAATAAAAGAGACCACACAACAGTATCAAAAAGAACAGGCTCAACTTTTGGCTCGAAGCTATACAGAACTGGCTATTTTAAAAGTAATAGATAGTAATCGAACTGCTACTGTTCCAAATCCTAATCCTTGTGTAGAGCAGATTCTTGACCATTTTGGAGAAGTAGCTCCAAATGGATATGATATAGATATAAGAATTAAATATATAGGTACCAATTCTGAACTAACTGATTGTACTGCAAGTAATGTTATCACTACGTTAAATGGTATTACAGGATTTGATAAAACTATATCACTTGTAATTGATACCTACATAAAATATAGAGACTTTGATGACCCCACAAATAAAGACATTACCTTCCACCGAAGAACTCTACAAAAACTTTAACTATATTTAAATATAGTTATTAGTTAACAACTCTATTTACTATCTATTTATCTATTCTTGGTATAATATCTTTACAAAACATTCACAATAACAAAATGTGATATGTTGTTTGTAAAACAAGATAAAAGGATAAATAATGAGTAAAAATATAGTGGGAAGACGTTTTGACCTATCAGACTCTATAAGAGAACATATCTCTACAAGTATTGACGCTTTAAACATGTATAATTTAGAAATTATTTCAAGCAATACTATTATAACAGCTAACAACAAATCTAAAGAGGGAGTTTCTGTGGAACTTGTTCTTAATCTAAAAGATAAAAACACTATTGTTATTACTCAAAGAGATAAAGATGTATACAATGCCACAGATATTGCTATTGAAAGAGCAAAAAAAGCACTTAGAAGACATGCAGATAAAATCAAAAGTCACAAAGTGATGTCTTTTAAAGATTTAGGACTAGATGCCGAAGCTGTACTTGACCTAGAACCAGAAGAGGTAGAGCTTGTACCTATGGAGTTAGAACTTCATAAACCACTCGATTTTGACGAAGCTATTGATGCACTTAAAGCTGAGAAGAAACGACAATTTATCGTATTTAATGACCATGATGGTTTGATGCGTGTAATGTACAAAAGAGCTGATGGAAAATTCGGTTTATATTAATAGATAACTTTGGTGCGTTAAAAAACGCACCCACCCTACAGACTTTTTAATCTCTCTTTTGCCACATTTACAATATGTTCATCATCTGCTAAATCCAAAAATTTAAACTGTATTCCACTCTGAACCGTTCCATCTACAATATCCCCAGAATTTCTAAACTTTAAATCCAACCGTGCTATCTCAAATCCACTCTCTGTTTGTGTGAATGACTCTAAACGACTATTCTTTTTATTATTAGTAAAGAGATAACAGTAACTCTTTAACCCCAAACGCCCTACCCTTCCACGAAGCTGATGAAGTGTTGCTAAACCCAAACGCTCTGCTCCTACAATCACGATTAGAGTTAATCGTGGCAAAGAGATACCAACCTCTACCACTGTAGTCGCCAAGAGAATATTTCCATTTTCTCGGAATTCACTTAGTACCTCTTCTTTATTTTTATCTTTTCCATGAGTTACATAGACTTTTTCAAATCTCTTTTCCCAAAAACCTCGCCCCTCTTCTAACGATTGATAGGGAATCTCTCTACTCTCTTCTACCAAAGGATAAACTATCAATACTTGATGATTTTGAGCTATTTCATCTTTTATATCCTCTAGTAACTCTGAAAAATCTTCTTTACCAATGACTTTGCTTGTAATATCTTTCTCAAAAGGTGTAGTTGTTATTAAACTTACATCAATCAATTCAGACTGCATCATCGCCTGTGTTCGTGGAATAGGTGTTGCCGAAAACTGTAAAAAATGTGGTTTATGCTCCTCACTTGCCATCATACTTTCTAGCATAGCACGCTGTTTCGTTCCAAAACGGTGCTGTTCATCCACCATAACCAGTGGAGCTTTTGGAATATCTTCTTTAAAAAGAATAGCATGAGTTCCAATAATAAAATCAACTTCCAGATAGTCTCCTTCACTCTTTTTACCTTGCATCACTAATGCTATTGTCATCTCTTTGGGAAGATATTTTTTTGCCTCTTCATAAATCTGAAGTGCAAGCAATGAGGTAGGAGCCATCAATATACTCTTTTGAGGATATGCCATAACAGCTGATGCCAAGATAACCATCGTCTTTCCAGAGCCAACATCCCCAATAACCATCCGTTTTGTTGCTTTTTTGCTAGAAGATAAATCTATTTTTATATCAGCAATAACCATTTTTTGTTCTGCTGTTAACTCAAAAGGTAAATTTTCAATAAACGTATCTATAGAACCATTTAAACTTGCCAATGCAGGAAAATCTGCCCGTTTACCTTTTAACTTTTTTATATAATTAAACGCTTCTATAAATTTTAAAACTTCTTTATCATACTTTTCTATCTGTTCTCTATTTGTGGGATAATGCAATCCAAGAATGGTTGAGACTTCATGAGCATTTAACCCCTCTCTATATAGATTTTGTTCTGTAATATAACATGCTATCAACGAATGCATACTACTATCTTTTAATACACTACTATACTTAGGAATAATCTCTCCTATTTTTTGAAGAGACCTTGCTTGATTCATCTGTAAATTCCCATTATACTCCTCTACTCTACCTTGAATATAATGATGAGAACCAAGAGTATAAAGTTTATGATGATAGGGAGTCACTCTAAAAAACATTGAATTTAACTCTTTATCAAACTCTAGAAGATAAAATACTATACGCAATCTACCATTAACAAACGAAACATTTTCAACCTTCGCTTCAAAGGTCTGAACCTTTCCTAATTCAATCGTTTGACTTAAATTACTATCCTTGTACGAAGAGGGAATAAGTAATGCCAAATCCAATAAAGAGACAATTTTTAACTTTTGGAATAGTATTTTTGCTTCTTTCATAATGTTTCCTTTTAAATTCTAAAAGCTATTATACTTAAAAAACATTAGTGTGTAATATCCTAAAAATAAGCTAACTTAAAATATTTTACAACATAAAAAAATTAAAAAAAATGTTTTTTTTAATCACATTTAGATATAATATGAGAAAATAGCTAAATGTGATTATTATATTCATAATTGTTATATTTTCCATTTAATTGTTAATTTTAGTAACCTTAATATATTTCATAACTCAACTTTTATGACAAATCTTATTTTTATCACTTTTTTGTCATAGACTACAAAATATTCAAATAAAGGATAGACACATTACACCTCTTTCAATAAGTAGCATACATAATTTTAATATCTTATATATAGAAAATAACTCTTTTGCTAGAGAAGCTACCTCTAGTTTACTCGAAAAATTCAGTAATAACTTAATCGTTGCAAAAGATGGTCTTGAGGGATTACATAAATTTCAGTCTAATCCTATAGATTTAATTATTAGTGATTTAAATATACCAAAATTAAATGGTATAGACTTTATACGAAAAGTTCGAGATTTAAATAGAGATGTTCCTATTATTATAACGTCAACAAACTACGATGCCAAAGTATTGCAAAATAGTATTAACTATGGAGTACAAGGCTTTATTTCAAAACCGATTAATATGAAGCAATTAAAACAACAGATATATTCTATTAAAAAAAACACTCAAACCTCATCATACCATATTGTCAATACCATTCATCCACAAGAGAAATTTCACAATTTTTTAAATAGCTTAAAGAGTAGCATTGTTGTTTTAATAAAAATAGAAGAGTTTAAATATCTTAATAATTTTCTAACACTAAAAATTAGTAAAAAACTTCAAAATATTTTTGCAAAAGAGCTATTGAAACATATTCCCGATAAATGTAATTTCTCCAAGATTTATCTCCTTGAAAATGGAGAATTTGTTTTTGCGAAAGAGTATAATTCAAATCAAAAAATAGAAAATCTCTATAGTCAAGTTCAAATATTTCAAAAAAAGGTTAACGATGCAAAAATAAAAATCGGTGCAGTTGATTACACCTTATCTATTTTAGTTAGCCTCTCTTATGGAAAAAACTCTTTTGAAAATGCAAAAGTAGGCATGTCAAAATTACTAGAAAACAAACAAGATTTTATTATTGCCAATGAATTGGTTGAACAAGAGCAACAACAAGCCCATGAAAAACTTAAAACATTTAAAATGATACAAGAGGCTATAGACTCCTATAATATAGTCTCGTATTTTCAACCTATTGTTAACAATAAAACCAAAGAGATAGAGAAATATGAATCATTAGTACGACTTATTGACAAAGAACAAAACATACTATCTCCCTATTTTTTCTTGGATACGGCAAAAGAGAGTAAATATTATCAAAAAATTACCTCTATTGTATTAGAAAACTCCTTTCAAGCTCTCTATGATACAAAAATGAATATTAGTATTAATCTCTCTTCCTTGGATATTGAACAAAAAAAGACTAGAAAAGATTTCTTTTATCTATTAGAGAAGCATAAAGAGGAGGCACATAGAATTGTTATTGAGCTTCTTGAAGATGAAAAGATAAAAGATAAAAATGTTATTAA
>QNZV01000089.1 GCA_003978395.1 Sulfurovum sp.
ACCAATCGACCATGGTCATCTTCAGGAGAATCAATAATAATAGAATCTCCTATCTCTGCAATAGCATCAATATCTTGAATACCTTCAATATTTATCGATTCAGCTACACCAAATTCACGAGCAACCAATCCTGCTCTAAAATCATTAACCAAAAGCATGGTATCAATACCATTTGCTCTTAATTTGTTTAAAATAACTGTTGCACGTTTCATTCTATCTAGCCCATATTTATGACTTGTAAATGTATAATAATATAACTTCATATGTATACCTTATCTCTATTTTTTTCCATTCTAATGTAACTATATTAAATTTAGGCTAGATTAGACTCTTTACAAACAACGATATAGACGAAGAACAGATAAACACACATTAACCAACCGTTAAGAAAATAATTTTATAATTTTAAAAACAGACCATAGGAATAAAACTATATTATGAATAAAATAAATACTATAAAAGAAGAAGTGAAAAAAATCATTGTTGGTCAAGAAGAGTTGATTGACTCGTTATTGGTTGGACTTATTGCCAATGGACATATCTTGGTTGAAGGTGTACCAGGTTTGGCAAAAACTACAGCAATTAATGCTCTATCCAAAGCTTTAGGAATTGATTTTAAAAGAATTCAGTTTACACCTGATTTACTTCCTAGTGATGTAACAGGTACAGAGATTTACAATCCTAAATCTGGAGAGTTTTCGGTAAAACAAGGACCAGTATTTACAAACCTATTACTTGCCGATGAGATTAACCGAGCCCCTGCTAAAGTACAAGCTGCGTTATTAGAGGTAATGCAAGAGAGACAAGTAACCATTGGCGATACAACATTTAAAGTAGATGAACCATTTTTAGTTATGGCAACAGAAAATCCTGTTGAACAAGAGGGAACTTATCGTCTACCTGAAGCACAACTTGACCGTTTTATGCTAAAGGTTGTAGTAGGATATAATACTCTTGAAGAGGAGATGGAGATTGTTAATCGTGTGGCAATCAGTGGATTTGAAGAGGTCTCTGCTGTTGCTTCATGGGAAGATTTAAAAACAATTAAAGAAGATTTGAAAAAAGTCCACGTAGATGAGGCTATAAAAGAGTATATGACTAAAATTATTTTTGCCACCCGTTTTCCAAAAGAGTATGGGTGTGAAGGAATTGCAGAGTACATAGAGTTCGGAGCAAGTCCAAGAGCTTCTATAGATTTATACAAAGCTTCCTCTGCTATAGCACTAATTAGAGGTAATGATTTTGTAACCCCTTTAGACATTAGCTACATTGCATCCTCTGTGCTTCGTCATAGAATAATACTCAACTACAAAGCACAAGCCAAGCACATTACCGTCGATGATATTATCAAAACTATTATCGAGACCATTAAAGTACCCTAATGAACCAAGTAGCACAAGAGATACTGCTTCGAGCAAAAAAAGATGTCTTCTCTGGAAACTTAGGAGAACATCTCACAGCTTTTAAAGGCGATGGACTCGATTTTAGAGAGATTAGGGACTACGACCATGGCGACGATATACGAAAAATAAATTGGAAAGCGACAGCTAAAGGAGCAGGAGTAAAAACCAATGTCTTTAATGAAGAACGAGAGCTTAATATTGTTTTAGCTTTTATGGTATCGGGGAGTATAAACTTTGGTTCATATAAACTAAAACAAGAAATTGTAGCTGAAATCTTAGCCCTACTCTCCTTTTCTGCACTCAAAGGTCATAACCGATTACAGAGCCAATTCTTTTCAGATAAGTCAGAACTCTTTTTTGAACCAAGTAAAAGTAATAGCATTATTTATAATATTGTAGATAATGCTATAAATATAGATACTTTAGGCAAAGAAGTGAACTACAAAAACTTCTGTAATTTTGTAAATAGTGTGGTTCGTCAAAAATCACTCATCTTTATGATAGGAGATTTTTATGGAGATATAGATTTAAGTGATATTGCCCATAAAAATGAAATTTATGCCATAATAGTTCGAGATAGACTAGAAGAGAATCCTCTATTAAATGGAACATTTGAACTAATAGACCCAAACTCTTTAGAATCCAATAAAATTCATCTAAATAAAAGTACAGCAAAAGAGTACCAAAAATTAATACAAGAGCATGATAATAAAACAGAAGAGCATTTTGTAGAACATCAAATTACTTTTGGTAAAATTTATACCAATGAAAATATTTATTTAAGACTATCAGAGATAATCAAAGGATAAATATTAATATTATATTAGTTTTACTAATTAAATTAAAAATTTTATGGTAAAATTATACTTTAAATTTGAAAGATATACTAGAAATAGCTAATAATGTTTTTATATTAAAAATAGTTATTTAATGCGTTTTTACATGTTTTTTTGTTACTCTTTCACTATTATTCAATTGACAAATATAATAAATGGAGTTTCATCTATGAGAATATTTATATTAACACTACTCTTATTTGGATTTACTGCTTGTACAACAAAAAAAGATTTTGTTTTATTCAATCAAGTAAAAATAGAGAACAACAATACGCAACAAATAAGTAAAGAGACTTTAAATCAACTAAATAGTATTCAATTTGAATATAAGATTCAACCACATGATAGAATTTCTCTTATTGTATATAAACATGCTGATTTAAGTACATCAACTATCAATAGTCAGCAACAAGAAAGAGGTCTCTTAGTTAACTCTAGGGGAGATATTCGTGTGCCACTTATAAAAAGTGTTCATCTTGCAGGATTGACACAAACAGAAGCAGAAGATGCTATAGAAAATGCATTACAGGTATATATTAAAAAACCAGATGTACAAGTAGAAGTATTAAATAAAAAAGCTTATATCATAGGAGAGGTAAAAAATCCAGGGGAAATTAAACTTATAAATGAGCAAATTACACTATTACAACTTATTGCAAAAGCAGGAGATTTAACCGACACTGCCAATAGACAATCTATTCTAATTATTAGAAAGGGGGATAATTCACGGAGTAAGACAGAAGTTGTTAATCTCACAGATATAAACTCCTTGAAAATGGCTAATTTAATGATTAAACCAAATGATATTGTATATGTTACACCAAATAATATGAAAGCCTTCAATACAGGTATTAAAGAGATTGACCCTATATTTAATCTTATTGGTCATGTACTAACTCCTTTTGTTAGTATTAAATTTCTCTCAAATTAGAAAGGTTTAAAAGTATGGAAGAAAATCAAGATATAGACATCGACGAATTTTCATTTAAAGAACTTTTTATAATTTTAAACAGATATAAATGGTCTATATTTCTTATTACTATAATATCAATGACTCTAGGATTAATATATATTTATTTTAATCCTACTGTTTATAGTTCTTATGCTATTATTAAAGTTAAACCATATATTAAAACTAAACCTGAAGATTTAATTAATAATACCATTGCAACTAAATCAAAAGATGTAACAGAGGAAATTACTCTTCTAAAGACATTTAATATAAATCAACATGTATTAAAAGAAGTTGATTTTAGTGTACAATATTTTATAGAGAAACAATATAAAAAAACTGAAATATATAATAATATTCCTATAAAGATTAAAAATATTAAAATATTAAATAATGAAATTATAGGAAAAAAATTAATTTTAATTCCACAAAAAGAAGGTTTTATTCTTAAATATGTTAACTCATATAAAAAACAAATAGAAAATAAATTTTTTCAGACTAAGCTTTTTAGCTTAGAACATAACAGAACTTTCAAATATGGAGAAAAAATTATAAATAAATATTTCACTTTAACTATAGATAAGAAAAGTGATATTAATACTCCTATATATTTTGTACTTAATGGAGAGGCAAGAGAAATCTTTGAAAAAATAATTAAACCTAATTTAAATATAAATCAACTAGAGAAAGATACTTCTTTAATTAAAATATCTTATATAGATAATATTTCCACTAGAGCACAGCTTTATGTTAATGCATTAAGTAAAAAGTTCATAGAACTTAGTATTTCCAATAAAAATAAACATAATACTAAAACATTAAAATTTATTGTTCACGAGCTTAATAAAATTGGAAAAGAGCTTAAAGAGTCTGAAAAAAAGCTAGAGAGATATCAAGTATCAAAGAGCATTGTAAAACCGTCTATTCAAGGGTCAATATTGATAAAGAAGTTAAGTAATATTGAAATAGAAATTTCGGAAAACAATCTGAAAAAGAGACTTATAAGAAATTTAATTAATTTTGTAGAAAATAATTATAATTTAGATGCTATAGCACCATCCTTATCTAAATTAAAAGATCAAAATACATTACAATTAATCACAAAATTACAAGAGCATCAACTAGAAGAAGAAGAGTTAACTTTAGAATATACAGATAAACATCCTAAGCTAAAAAGCTTAAGAAAACAAATATTGAATATTAGAAATAAAATAAAATTTAATTTAAAAAATTTAAAGACTAATATAAGCTATCAAAATAGTAATCTTATTAAACGTAAAAAGTCTTATGAAGATAAACTAAAAAAATTACCTTCTCAAGAGCGGCACCTTATTAATATTAAAAGAAGCTATGAAGTAAAATCAAAAATGTATGAATATTTATTAAAAAAAGAAGCTGAAAATAAAATTATACAATTTGCAACTCTTTCGGATTATCAAATAATTGATAGTGCATATAATTTTAATAAACCTACAAAAAATAAAAATTCACTTATTTTATTGATGAGTATATTTGTTGGATTTATATTTTCATTGATATTAGCGTTACTTAGAAACAGTTTAAATAATGGTATCCAAAATCAAGAAGATATTAAAAAATTAACAACTTTACCTATTCATGGAACTATTCCATTTTACAAACAAAAAAAGTATCAATTAAAAGTAGCTACAGACCCTAAATCTCCTTTTACAGAAGGATTTCGTACATTACGAACAAAT
Source organism: Sulfurovum sp. (assembly GCA_003978395.1). Taxonomy (GTDB): domain Bacteria; phylum Campylobacterota; class Campylobacteria; order Campylobacterales; family Sulfurovaceae; genus UBA1140. Next base: position 4,910 of record QNZV01000089.1, read on the forward strand.
TTACAATTTATTAAAAAAAGTGATAGTGCCACAACAATTTTAATAACATCAACCATTGCAAATGAAGGGAAAACAACCATATGTGCAAATCTGGCTAAAATTTTAGAGATGGCTCAATATAAAACCTTGCTTATCAACTTGGATATTAGAAAGCCTAC
>QNZV01000169.1 GCA_003978395.1 Sulfurovum sp.
TAGCGTATGGCTTGAGAAATCTGAGAAGTAATCTCTTCTTGGTATTTCATATGCTCCAAAGCTCTTTCGATACTTTTATCAAGTTCCCCTATCTCTTCACCTATGGTAATAAGAGACTTTACAAGGGAGTCGACTTCATAGTTTACCTCTGCAAACGCACTCTCTAAAGAGGCTGAAAAAGGAGTACCATCTTTAATTCCAGCTAATGTTCGGTCTATAAAAAATTTCGTTTCTGCTTTTGCTGTTACTTTATAAAGATTTTTTAAAGCTTGGTCAATGGGCATTCCAGATTGAATCAAATAGAGAAACTCTTCTAAAAAGTCTCGGAAATCTTTATGTTTAAACTTGCCTTTCTCAATCTTTATCTCTTCTTCTTTCAACGAATAGATATAAAGATTATTATGTTTAATATAGCGTTGAAACTCATCAGATTCACCAATAAATACTCTTTTAACCAGATTACCCATTGAGTCCGATGATTCATAAACTATTTTTTTCATTATAAAGCACTCAACTCAGAAAGGGATGTTAAACCAACAAGGTATTTTAAAATACCATCTTCACGAAGAGACCTATAACCTAATTTTCCTATATCTGAAAAATTTTCATTTTTTTCAAACTCATCTTTTAATCTGCTGTCAAAAGGAATGATTTCGGCTACGGGTAATCTTCCTTTATAGCCTGTAAAATTACACTCTTCACAACCATTTGGTTCAAAAATAGTTACCTTGTCAACAGGATATAAATTTAAGAGTTCATCAACTTTTAAACCCTCTTTTATTTCATCAGAGAGTTGTGACTCTTTTTTACAAGAGGGACATAGCTTTCTAACCAAACGTTGAGCCATAACGGCATTAATAGAAGAGTTAAGTAAAAACATCTCCATACCAATGTCTAGCAATCTTGAAATAGCACCCAAAGCAGAGTTGGTATGTAGAGTCGAAAGAACCAAGTGACCTGTTAGTGCCGATTGAATGGCTATTTGAGCCGTCTCTTCATCACGAATCTCCCCAATCATAATGACATCTGGGTCTTGTCTTAAAATTGAACGTAAGGCATTGGCAAAGGTAAAATCAATTTCACTTTTTACTTGAATTTGACTAATACCATCAAGCTCATACTCTACTGGGTCTTCTACTGTAATCACTTTGGTATCTTCTGTATTGAGTTCATTCAAAATAGAGTAAAGCGTAGTTGTTTTACCAGAACCTGTAGGTCCTGTGGTCAAGAAGATACCATTAGGTTTTTTCATAATTTCTTGAAGAAGCTGAACATGGTCTTCAAAGAAATCAAGATAGGCTAAAGAGTAAGTAACAGCTTGTTTTCCTAAAAGTCGGAGAACAAAACTCTCTCCATCTGCCGTAGGAATGGAAGAGGCTCTAATATCAATATCTTTTCCTGCTACTTTAATAGAGATTCTACCATCTTGAGGCAATCTATTTTCAGCAATATTCATAGCAGATAAAAGTTTAAGCCTCGCAATAATAGAAGCCTTTTGTCCTGCATTAATACGCTCTATAAGTTGTAGTTTTCCATCAACTCTAAATCGTACATGCATACCATTCTTAAAAGATTCATAGTGAATATCTGAAACATGCATATTCACTGCTCTTGTAAAAATAGCGTTTACTTTTTGAATGATAGGTGCTTCAGAAGCCAACTCTTTAAGCTTATCTATCTCTTCATCGTACTCTATCCCTCCATCTTCATCTATCTCTTCATATAACATTTTATACTCATCTAAAGTTTGAGTATTGGCTAAAAAAAGACGCGTTTCCAGATTTAACTCTTGTTCAATAAAAGAGAAAATTTTAATATTATAGGGGTCATCGGTTAGAAGATAAATTATTTCACTCTCTAATTTAATAGGAAATAGATTATATTTAAGCCAAAAATCATTAGGAATTGTGGTTTCAATTTTTTGAGCATTTCCATAATTATTTCTATCAAATAGAGGTATAGAAAAATATTCTGAATAGACCTCTAACAGTTGTTCTTGGGTTAAAATACCCCAATTAAGAAGAATGGTACCAATATGACCTTGATACTCTTTCTGTACAGCATAAACCTTTTCAAGTTCAATCTCTGTACAATATTTTTTCTCTAAAAACAGTGCTTCCAATTAATTATTCCAGAGTGAAATATCAGCATTTTTTTCATCGCCACCCTCTTTACCATCTTTACCATATGAAATAATATCAAAAGCATGGTTACCTGAAGTTGTTTTATAAACATAAGGATTACCCCAAGCATCTGCATCAACAGGCTTAGGAAGATATGGACCATCATACCCTCGAATATCTTTACTTTTAGTCCAGAGAACTTTTAATCCTTCACTTTCTGTAGGATAACGTCCTGTATCTAAGTTAAAACTGTCTAGTGCTGTTGAGAACATCTCTAGTTGTGATTTGGTTGTTTTAACTTTTGCTGTTTCTAATTTACCCATAAATTTAGGAGCAACCAAAGATGCTAAAATACCAATAATGGTAATAACAACCATCAATTCAATAATTGTAAATGCCTTTTTTGAACTATTTCTTTTCATTTAATACAACCTTTTTAAGTGCTTGATTCCAACTTTTTTTAGCAAAATCTAAAGGGCTCTCCCCATTTTTATCTTTAATTGTTTTATCTGCACCATGAGATAATAAAAACTTAACAATTTTAATCTGATTTTTTGAGACAGCCACAGATAAAGGAGTGCTTCCCTCTTTATCTTGTAAATCCAATTTTACACCTTTATTAACCAAAAGTTCTACAGCTTTAAAACTATTAGCAATAACAGCATAGTGTAAAGGCGTATATCCATCAATATTTTGATGGTCTATATCTATTTTTTGATTTAATAGAAGAGTTAATGTCTTAATATCTTTATGTTGAATAGCAATATGCAAGGGAGTTAAATTATATTTTTTATCAGCTTCAAGGGAAGCACCTTTTTCAATCAGTTTTTGAGCAATATTTGGGTGTTTATTCTCGATAGCGTAAATTAATGGTGTTAGTTCATTATTATCTTTAGCATTAATATCCGCACCTCTCTCTAATAATAAATCAACTATAGCAGAACGTCCCAAGCTTACAGCCATATGTAAAGGTGTCTGCCCTAAGGTATTACGATGTTCTAAATCTGCATTATATGAGATAAAAGCTTTAACTGTCTCTACTTGATTGGATTGAATGGCATAGTAGATAGGTGTTGCCTTGGAATTATTATCCTCTTGGTCTATACTGTGTCCATGGTCAAGATAACGCTGAATGAGTTGAGGTTGACCATAATAAGCAACCTCTAACATGGTATGTATTTCAATCTGTTTAGTGCCTGAATTTACACTATCTTTTTGACTCATAACTTTACTTTCCTTCTCTACTTTTTTATCTTCATTTGAACAAGAGATTAATAAAAATGGAATTAATAAGCCTATGCTCAACCTAAAACTTTGTTTTATCATTTATAATACTCCACCGTTTTTAGAGTATTATACCATAAAGAGATAATTATTAAAACGCTCTCAATACCACAGCAGCCCCCACAGCTACTTGATACAGTATCTGTGTAACACTTGACGTAATTAAAATGTTTTTAGAGTCTGTTTTACCTAATACTAAAATAGAGTCTCCTGCTTCTACTTTTAAATCAGAGGAGTCTGAAAAGAAATCTCCTGAAGTGTGCTGGACAACTCTACCATTTGCTTTAATTAATAATATTTTATCCATATTGGCTCTCTCTCCATAGCCCCCACAAGCATCTACATAATCATCAATGGTGTAGTTCTCTTTATATGCCAATGCATTTGGAATATTAACCTCTCCTTGAACCACAATAATATTTGAATGTTTAGGGATAACAATTTTATCTCCCTCTTCAAGATAGATTTTATCCAGATTGTCTTCATTGGAAATAATTACTTGCCCTAAAGGTTTAACTTTACGAACACGCTCAACAAACTTCATAATCATCTCTGACTCTTTATTTCGGATATTTGCCTCTGCTACTGTAGAGGAGTCCGAAGTAAAGGCTCTGGCTTCTAAATCTTTTAGCATGGTCTCGATTAACTGTTTTTGAGTGTTGGCTACCGATTTACGGTAAAGATGTATATTACTAATATCAGATAAAGGAGTAAACTTAAGTGTAGAGAGAATACCATAAAGCGATGTTCCTTTTTTAACCATTCTTTTTTTAGAACCCCGATGTTCCCCTTCTATTTTTATCTCAATATTATTCACATAGTAATCAGAGAAAAATTTTAATTTTGTCCCTTTTGTCACAAATAGATTACTTGCTTGATTTAAAGGGTATTCATTGGTTATCTCTTGACCATTTTCCCATTTGGTTAGCATAAAACGATTTGCTGTTGGTTTTGGCATAATAAAACGCATAACCTCTTGAACACTTGTAGAATCTGAAAAGAGTTCAAAGATATAAGGGCGATTGACATCTCCACCTACTTCAATAAAATTACGAACAGGATTTACCAAAACCACATCTCCATTTTTAAACTGAAACATATCAATTTGACCATTAAGCAGAAAGGAATAGAGGTCAATATTTTTAATAACTTGCTTATTTCGCAAAATAGTAATATTTCGATAAGAGCCTTGCCCACGAATAATTCCACCTGCTTTATCAATAAATTGTAACAAAGAATCGGTAGAGAGTCCTTTGTAGAGTCCTACTTTTTGAACCGAACCTGAGACAAATACAGAGATAGGTTGATACTGTTTTAAGTCGGCATAGATATAGACATTATTGTTAAAAACTCTCTTGATTGATGATTGAATTTTATTTTTTAACTCACTATTGGGTAATCCTAACAGATGAACATCTCCAACCTTTGGAATAAAAATATTTCCCTGTTTGTCAATAGAGAGTTCAGAAGAGAACTCATAAGCACCCCACATTTTAACAGAGATAACATCCCCAACATTCAAAATATAATTGGGATTGTACCTAAACTGTTGGTTCTCTTTAAA
>QNZV01000008.1 GCA_003978395.1 Sulfurovum sp.
ACACGAAAACTTATTGTAGAACTTGAAGCTCTTGATGGATTTAAAATCGCTTGTGATGTTCCAACGGGAATTGATGTTGATGGTAACCCTTTGCCTATGGCGTTGTTTTGTGATGTGACGATAACGATGGGTGCATTAAAAGAGTGTTTATACAGTGATATGGCAAAAGATTATGTGGGGGAGATTATCTGTGTGGATTTGGGGGTTTCTCATCAAAAATATATTGAGGGATTTGATACTAATTTGTATCTGCTTGAAAAATTGGATATGAAACTACCAAGTCGAAACCGAGCCAATACACATAAAGGAAGCTTTGGACACTTGGCTGTAATAGTCGGTGGAAAAGAGGGGGCTTCTATTATGGCAGGGCTTTCTGCTTTGCGTTTTGGGGTGGGGCTTGTAACATTGATTAGTGAAAATATAGAGACTACTCTTCCTTTGGCATTGATGCAAGATTCTCAACTACCATACAATACAACAGCTATTGCTTTTGGAATGGGATTTGATGAGTTTGAAAAAGATATAGTTGAAGATATTATAGATAGTGATGCTCCTATTATCTTAGATGCAGGTGTTTTTTCAGATGAGATAATTTTGGAATTTTTGGAACAAAAAGAGCGAGATGTTATCTTGACCCCACATCCAAAAGAGTTTGTAAATTTATGGAATATGACCATTGATAGCCCACTCAATATTGCTGTACTTCAAGCCAACCGTTTTGAAAAAGTTCGAGAGTTCTGTTCGATTTTTCCTAATGTAACATTGCTTTTAAAGGGAGCAAATATGATTATCGCTCAAAACAGTACTCTATTTGTTAACCCTTATGGAAGACCCAATCTAAGTAAAGGTGGAAGTGGCGATGTTCTTAGTGGGTTAATCGGAGCATTGTTAGCACAAGGAAACCTTGCTTTAACCTCTGCTGTTCAAGGTTCTTTAGCATTGACAGCAGGAGCAAATGCTTATGATGGAGCATCTTATGCAATGCTTCCTACAGATTTGATTGCAGAGATTGGACGGCTTGAATAGGCTACTCAAACTCTCTTATATCAAAAAAAAAATATTAATGAAAGATTTACTCTATAATCAAACCATTTCTATCTATTTTTTTCCACGTTCCACCATCCAAGAGGCTATTTTCTCCATCACTCTTCTCTTTGCATCCTGTACATATTTCAGCTTTTCCATTATGAAAAGGAAAGGCAAAATCATAAACAGGAGGCAGAACCATCTCTAAATTTCTATTAAAAAATCCAATTTTACCATTTACCCTTGTACGTGCTAACCCATCTTGAAACTCATCTGCTCCATTATCATAGGTTAGTGTTAGCATTTTTTTCCCTGATTTATGAATGTAATAGAAGTGTTTACCAATAGGTATAGAGATAAGCTCTTTGCCTTTAAAATCCAAAGTTTTTAGATACTCTTTTGAGACATAAGAGAGCGTTGTATTATTATTCTGTTTATTAGGAATTTTGGTGGTTTTGGAACAAGAGATAAAAGACAGGAGTATAAAAAGAGAGAGGAAGTATTTCATGATAGTACCTTTTTTTTTGATTATAGCAATCTAAAATAAAAAATACAATTTAATATGGACTTTAAGTCCATATTTATAATACTAAATTGGTAAAACTCTAATATTTGTATCAAGTTTCTCTTTAAGAATATTTTCAATAGCAAAAAGTGTTCCTGTATCTGCACTAGCACAACCATTACACGCACCTAAATATCGGATATAGATGTCAAAGTTTTCGCCATTCTCTTTAATATCAAGAACTTCCATGTCTCCACCATCCATAATCAGCATCTGACGAATATTATCATCAATTACTTTTTCAACGGCTTTAAGCTTTTGAACGATAGACATTTTAGCAAAAGAGATTGTTACTTCTGCTCCACCAAGTGTTGAACCTGCAAGTAATTTTTCTTGATTGTACTCATGAAGTAAATCAACAAGATATATATCTTTTGCTTCATGTCCACCAGGGCGAATACATGATTTACAGAATGCACCTGCTTTGGTGTAGTCTGTAATCTGTTCTACTGTTGTAAGGTCATTAAGACGAATTACCTCTTTAAGTGTACTAAGACTCACTCTTGCACATTCACAAACAATAACTTCTTCCTCAAAACTTTCCATATCAACATTCATATATTGACCCGCTGCTTTTTTAATGACATCATACGCCATTACTGAACAGTGCATTTTTTGAGGTGGAACAGAAGGAACATCAGGTGTGTCTCTCATTGCTAACTCAACATCAATATTGGTAATTTTTACAGCCTCTTGAACTGTTTTATATTTACAAAGTTCAGCCATAGTATCCGAACTAGCAATCGCTGTTCCACAACCAAAACTTTTGAATTTTGAATCCATAATTACATCAGTATTTGGGTTAACTACCCAGTATAAACGAACAGCATCACCACAAGATTCAGCACCAAAATCAGCAACGATAAGTTTACCACCCATCTCCTCTGCTTGTTCTGTTGTAATCTCGCCCATATTTTTTGGGTTGTTCATTAAATCTGCTACTTTATTGCTGTACTCATCCCAAATGGTACCACCTACTAAACTATCTATTCCCATAATTTTTCCTTATTATATATTTATTCCAAATGTTTGATAAAATCAAACATAGAGTCTGTTTAATGCCCTGCTGTTAAACCAGAGTTATGTCCCTCTGGAGAATAAGCATATGAACTTGAGATTTCTCGAAGTCTCTCAACAGCTTTTTTAACCACATCTAATGTATAATCTAACTCTTCTTGAGTAGTGTATCTGCTCAATGAGAATCGAATAGCTGTATGTGCCAAATCTTCATCAGCACCAATGGCTTCCATTACGGAGTTTGCTTCCAAATCTTCAGAGGCACAAGCTGAACCTGTACTTGCACCAATTCCTGAACGGTTCAAATCCCATAACATTGATTCGCCTTCGATTCCTCTAAACGAGATTAAAATGGTATTTGGTGTTCTTCTATTTCTAGGAGTAACAACAAAAGTATCTTTAATTTTTAAAAGTTCATCTTCAAAATCATCTCTCATCTCTCTAATTTCACTCATCTCAAAATCAAGAGCATCAACAGCTTGTTCTATCGCTTTTCCCATACCTACAATACCTGGTACATTTAATGTTCCAGAACGAAGACCACCCATCTGTGAACCACCGTGGAAAAGAGGCATGATTTCGCGACCTTTTTTGATGTATAAAGCACCCACACCTTTTGGTCCATGAAATTTATGAGCCGAAAAGGTTAAATAATCTACATTGAACTGTTGCACAGAAACAGGAAGCTTCCCTATTGCTTGAACAGCATCTGTATGAAAAAGAACGTTATACTCTGCACAAATTTCTCCAATCTCTTCAACAGGGAAAACAGCACCTGTCTCATTATTTGCCCACATGACAGAGACCAAAGCAGTTTTAGAAGTTATGTTGTCTCTAACTGATTGTGCTTCAATTAAACCCTCTGCATTAATTGGCAAATAGGTTACTTTACATCCCATAGATTCAATAAATTTAGCTGTTGCAATAATAGATGGATGCTCAACTTCACTGATGATAATATGGTTTTTTCTACCTGTTAAGATATACTCAAAATAGATAGATTTTAATACCCAGTTGTTACTTTCAGTTGCACATGACGTAATAACTACTGAATCTTCTCTTGATGCTTGAATTCCTGCATAAATCTTTTCCATAGCAGTCTTGATATGAGGATGGGTCTCTCCTGCATAAGCATGAAGTGAGTTTGGGTTACCATATTTTTCTACAAAAAATGGATCCATCACTTCTTTTACGCTAGGATCAACTATAGTTGTTGCATTATTATCCAAATAAACTTTCATCTAATTCCTTTGAGTTTTACTCATATTTTTTCAATTAGGACAAAGTTAGTCCTAATTAACTTTTCCCATACTACATGATGAAACCTTAAAATGGCATAAATCGAGAAAAATTTCGCGATTATACTCCTTTGATGGTTAAAATTGAATTTAAAAGTATTTTTTTATTATTTTTAATATTTTACATTAATAAAAAACATTAATTGTTATTTATATCATAAAAATATTTATAAAGAGTATTTTATCTATACTATCAAAATAAAAGAGTCAAAATTAGATTATTATTTAAATAAAAAAAGATATAATTTATAAACTAAGAGAGATAAAAGGATTGGGCATGCTAGGGAATATTTCAACTATAAACAGCAATATTTTAAATATAACCCCTATAATCTCAGTATCTTCTACTAATCCTCCTTCATTAAAAGAACCAACAGCAGATGAATACAATATTTTAGCCAGTTTATATAAAAATAAGAATTTAAATAAAAAAGTTATTGATTGCTACTCTAAAGCCTTAATATTACAAGAGGCTACCTTTGGATTAGTGCATAAAAAAACTGCAAATAGTTATACTAATTTAGCAGATGCCTATGTAAATGATGGTTCTAAACCAAAAGCGTTAGAGCTTTATATAAAAGCACTAAATATATGGGAAAAACTTTTTGATTTAAATCATCCTCAAATAGCTAATTTGTATGGGAAAATGGCAAATATTTACTTTGAAGATAACAAGCTTGAACTTGCACAGAGTCTATATAAAAAAGCATTAGCTATTAGAACTACACAGCTCGGAGAAGAAAATGTTCAAACAGCAATCTCATATCAAGAGCTAGCTTATTTTTATGCAACTGCTGAAGAGTATGAATTAGCATTACCTCTATTTCAAAAAGCTGTAAAGATACGTAAAAAATTACTTAAAATGAGTCATCCAGATACAGCAACTTCTTATAATAATTTAGCCATCTGTTATTATCATCTATTTGAATATCAAAAAGCATACGACTGCTTAAATACTTCAATTCAAATAAGAACATTAATCTTTGACCCAAATGATACTCTTATACTCTCTTCAAAAAAGAATTTAAAAGAGATTAAAAAACATTTACCTAGAAAAATTTTTATCAAAAATTTTTAATCAAACTAAATAGATAACCTCTATTTAAGTCAAAAAGAAATATAATCCCACTCCACAAATACTTCAAGTGATCGCGTAACTCAGTGGTAGAGTACTTCCTTGACATGGAAGAAGTCGTTGGTTCAAGTCCAATCGTGATCACCATAAACCTAAAATCCTACTTTATCTCTTTTTTTG
>QNZV01000158.1 GCA_003978395.1 Sulfurovum sp.
ACGATGAGGTAGAGGAGGGAAAATGTATCAAAACCTTTACAGGTTCACTCATGCCTCATGGAAGCGATACGCTTATTCCTATTGAAAATGTAACGGTTGAGGGGGATGAAATTATTATTAATCAAGAAGTCCCCTTTGGATTTTCAGTTCGAGCCATTGGAGAGAACTATGAAAAAGGTCAAAAACTTATCGCCCAAGGAACAAAGATAGATTTTGCAGATATTGGGGTTATGGCAAGTCTAAATGTGGTCTCTCCTTTGGTTTACGAGAAACCAAGAGTGGCTATATTATCGACAGGTTCAGAGCTATTAGAGCTTGGAGAGCCACAAACCTCTGATGCACAGATACGAAGCTCAAACAACTATATTTTAGAGGCATTGGTCAATAAGTATGATGGCAAAGCGATTCAACTAGGATGTATTCTTGACGACAAAGAGACAATACTCAATGGAGTTAAATCTGCACTAGAACAGAGTGATATAGTAGTGACTACAGGTGGTGTAAGTGTTGGCGATTTTGATTTTGTAAAAGATGTAATTGTAGAGCTTGGGTGCGAAGTGCTTTTTAAAGGTGTACGCGTGAAACCAGGTCAACACATTATGGTAGCTAAAAAAGAGGATAAATTTATTGTTGCTCTTCCAGGGTTTGCCTACTCATCTACCGTTACAGCTCTTTTATATGTTGTTCCACTTATTGCAAAACTACAAAAAGGAGAGTGTTCATTGCGTTTGGTTGAAGCAACGCTTCGTGATGGATTTAACAAAAGACAGAAAAAAGCCGAGTTTACAGCATGTAACTACAGTTTGGAAGAGGGAAAATATTTTGTAGATTTTAAAGGCAAAAAAGCAGGAAGTTCTGCAATTTTGACCAATATGTTGGGTTCTACAGCTCTTTTAGTTACTTCAGAAGAGGATAGCTCTAAAGTTATAGGAGACAAAGTAAAACTTTTACTGATTGATTAATTTAATGTCTCTACAAAATAAATGGAAGAAAAAGCTTGGTTCTCTTTTTATAGGCGATATACTCTTCACTCTCTTGTGACCAAATCGCCTCTTCCTTTTTTGCTTTGAGCAATAGAACCACAATAAGTAGAGCAAATAAAAGAGCCTCTAAAAGTGTTTGAGAGCTAACCAACACACCAAACATCATAAGAATAACAGATAGATACATAGGATGGCGAATATAGGCATAGATTCCTGTAGTAATCAACTCTGCATTCTCTTTCATTTTTGGTTGAATATTAAAGTTTCCAAGTCGATTTCGAAGTAGAGCAAAAATTCCCACGACAAGACCAATAAAAAAGATAGTTAGACCAAGTAGAGAGGATAAAACTCCTTTGGAAAATAGAAGCATTAAGCCAATGAGTCCAAATTGTAAGAAGACTAATATTTTTGGGTAGAGTGGGTGTTGGGTCATGAGAAATCCTTGTTAGAATATTTTTAAAGCACCACAAAAGTAGTGCTTTAAGTTATTTTACATCAGGTTTAGCTGTTTTATCGGTACTTGCAGGTAAAACAGGGTAAGCAATATTTGGTTTTTTACCTGTTAAAGATTTTAGGAAAGTAACAATCTTGTTGGCATCTGTATCATTAATTTTTATGCTAAGTTGAGTAGTTCCCATCTCTTGAACTGCCTCTTTTAGACTCCAAATTTTCCCATTGTGGAAGTAGGGTTTTGTCTCTTCAATATTACGCAATGTTGGTACACGTACCATTCCATTTTTATCCCCTTTGAAGTCGCCTACATCTCTGTATTTGTACTTTTTCCCTGCATCAAAAATCTGCATTCCACCACCAAGAGCAATACCTGTATGACACGCTGTACACCCTTTATCAATAAAGAGTTTAAGCCCCTCTTGCTCCTCTTTTGTAAGTATCTTTTCGTTACCACTTAAAAAAGCATCGTAACGTGATGGAGTAATTAGGATTCGCTCAAAAGTAGCAATAGTATTTGCAATAATCTCAAAAGTAATGTTTACATCATTGCCATAGGCTTTTTTAAACTCATTGACATAAGCAGGAATCGAGTTAATACGACCTGTTACCAACTCTTTTGGAGCAGCCATCTCAGGAGGAGCTTGGATTGGTCCTTGTGCTTGGTCTTCTAGGTCTGGGCTTCGTCCATCCCAAAATTGTTTTTTGTTAAAGACAGAGTTGTAAACTGTTGGAGAGTTCAAATGATGAGGGTTTGCTGTCCAGTTATGACCAATTGCAGCTTCTACACCATCTACTCCACCCAATGCCAAGTTGTGACAAGTGTTACAAGAGATAAGCCCACTTTTAGAGAGTCTTGGGTCAAAGTAGAGTTTTTTACCTAATTCTACTTTTGCTTCTGTAATAGGATTTTTAGGATTATCAATTAATTTTGAAATCTCTTTCTCTTGTGTTGGAAAGGGAATAAGCCCTGCATTTTTTGCTTGGCTAATTAAGTTTGTATTTGCCATAACGGTTACGCTCAAAAGAGAACTTAAAAGTAGTGTTTTTTTCATTTTTTTACCTTTTTAAATTTATAAAGGAAAGTATACTCCCTTAGAGTTAAAAAAATATTAAACGATAAAAATTATTATTTAATATAAGGTTAGGCTATAGGAAAAGCAAAACTTTAAAACTCATAACCTATTTTTAAAAGTTCTATATCAACAATAAGTTGTCTATCATCAAAACCTGCATCAAACATAACATCACGTGATAATTTATCATTGTTACCTGTGACATAACCACCAATCATAAGACTACATCCCCAGTAAAAAGGTGTATTGAAAAGATTTTTTGTCTTCATCCCCACTTCTCCACCAAATCCTAGTTTATTGACTACCACTGTACCTTCTCTATCTATTGCTTCTCCATTAAGATGGGTATAACGTGTAAATGCTCCAACATAGAGGCTCTCTGTTAGCCCACGAGAAAAACTTAAGTATCGTCTGTAATGTAAGTCAAGATTTAAACGGCTCTCTACTGCTCCAAAGTGTTGATTATTGTCAACTCTAAATCGTTTATCTTCTCTTGTGTAGTAAATAGGCATGGCAATCTCTACCCCATTTGTATTGTCAAAATGACTAATGGTGCCAGAAAATCCAAAGTAATCGCCACTCGTTTGCAGTAGACGAATTGGATTAACTTCTACACCCCAAGAGTTTGATTTAAGTTGTATCTCTTGGGCATGAGCTGTTTGTAGAAGTAAGGGTAGTAGTGTTAGTAATATTCTTTTCATCTAGTCTCTTTTCTAATTTTATAAAAATTTCATCCATCAAATAGAATAATATTCATAAAATCAGAATGATACTATTCTACTCCAAATCAAAAGCTTCTTCGGTTGTCCATTTGGTTAAAAGAGTCTTGTCTGCATCACTTAATTTTGCCTCTTTATGAATTAATAGATAGCTAGGAAGTGGCATTTTACTCTTAATTGCTTTTGGAATTTTGTCAAGAAATTTTAACTTTTTCTCATCATCATACTCTGCCCATGTTGAGAAGTTCATATGTTCTCGTCCCTCTTCTACATGATGTTTGGTAAACCAAGAGACAGGTGCAATGCTACTATACCACGGAAAGGTTGTATGGTTAGAGTGACAATCAAAACAGGCACGTTTTAACACGCTCATTACTGCATCTGGTGCTTGGAGTTCTTTTTCGGCTTTGGTCGGAATATCGGCTGGCACATCCATTGGAACAAATTGAATTCCAATAAAGATTAATAGTGCTATTAGGGTTAATTTTTTCATCTTTATATACTATAGGATTTTTTCTTAAGTATTGGTAAGAAGAAGTATGATTAGAGTACTCCTTTTTCATTAGTAATTTAAAGATATATATTCCTTTTAATAAGCTATAATAATATATCTATAAAAGAAGGACAAAAATGGGCATACAGTTAATATTATCACTCATAGCTGGAGGAGTTGCAGGAGCAGGGTTACTTTTTATAGTAGGTAAGTACGGCTATAAATGGTATAAAAAAGAGACAATTTCAATTACAGGAGAGCTTGTAACAATCACTTCTATCTTAATTGTCACAGGTGTTATTTCTGCCTATAAGTTGGTAGAGGCTTCTTACCATATTGCAAAAGATGGGGTTGAATATGTGCAAGAGGGGGCAAGTTCTGCTATTGATTCTGGGCAACGGGTAATCGAAAAAACTCTAAAATGGGGAACCGTTACACTACTAGAGGGTATTGGTCAGCCATATCATGATTATCAAAAAAAATGGGCATTAGATACAATTAAACCTGTTGAAAAGATGGATATAAGAATCATCTCTAGTCATAGTAATGAGGTCAATAATGAGCAGTTGGTTCATTTGGTAATCGAAGTCAAAAATAGTGGGACAACACCTCTAAACTTAAACAATCTTCTTAGTCAAGAGTTAATTGTTCTAACCGATACAAATAGCAATTCCTATTCACTCAATAAGCTTAAATACCAAAACTCAATTATCAAAGCAGGAGAGACTTCTTTACGAGAGATGGATATTATTGTACCAAAAGGGGTTAAATTGCATCAAATTGCAACACCTATTAAAGAGTTACTCTTAAGCAATTAATCAACCAGTCGGGTCAGACGTTGAAAAACTACTTTTATCATCTACTGACCCCCTAGAAAATCTCCCACCAATAGTATATTATGCTATAGTAATATTATCTAAAAAAGATTTTCCAAATCTTTTTTAAAATAGTAAATTATGAAATAGTCGCGAGAAAAAATCAAAAAAAGTTTCAGTGAATTTTATTTTTATTTAAGAGTAATTGTTGTAGGATGTTGGAAACGAAAGTCAGATAGAAGAAGTAAAGCCACCGCGTCGTCGAAAACCAACAGCTTCACTTCCAATAAGATTTTACAGAAAAAGCTGTTAAAATCTGCTGTTGTGATGCACAATTCTATCTGATTTTTATCAAGAGATGTTGGTAGTGGACTCTTGAGGATTAAAAAATTTAATTCTCAAGGATTC
>QNZV01000059.1 GCA_003978395.1 Sulfurovum sp.
GAAAATTTCAAAAAGGTTTTGAGATTGCCGTGGCAGAGGTTGAACATGCTGTTATTGTTCCTTTTTACCTGCGTGGTCTTTGGGAGGGGAAATTTTCTAATGCAGAAGAGAAAATAAAAGCCAAAGCCTTAAGAGATATTGGGGTTAGTTTTGGAAAAGCGATGAACATCAAAAGTACAGGTGCAGAAGTAAAAGAGCAGGTAACACGAATCTCTGTTGATTCATGGAAGAGCTACATTGCACGTTTAGATACGATTCCAAAAACATGGATAAAAGAGGCAAGAAAAGTAGGTTTAAAACTTTGTATTGCAGATTCTACAGGAGTACATTTATCTGGGTATAAATTCATTACAGCTGTTTTTTTGATGAGAAAAAAGTTTAAACAACTTTTAGGAAAAGAGCAAAATGTAGGACTCATTGTTCCCACCTCTGCAGGGGGAAGCATTGCAAATATGGCAACCTTGACTTTGGGGAAAACTATTGTAAATTTAAATTACTCGGCAGGTACACAAAGTTTGAAACATGCCATCGCTTTAGCAGATATTAAGCAGATTATCACTTCAACACAGTTTATGACAAAGTTAAAAGCCAAAGGTTTTGATTTGGCAGAGGCATTGGAAGGGGTAGAGTTACTCTATTTAGAAGAGATTAAAAAAACCATTTCTAAAGTGGAGGGCTTAGGGATGTTTGCACAAGCCAAACTTTTACCTACCTGTGCTTTTATATCAAAAAAGTAGAGACAACGGATACTGCTGCTATTCTGTTTTCAAGTGGTTCAGAGGGGATTCCCAAAGGGATTGAGCTTTCTCATCAAAATATTTTGGGGAACATTAAAGAGTTTATTACGGTTATCAACCCCAAAGATTCCGATGTAATGTTGGGAACATTGCCTATTTTCCATTCGTTTGGAATAACCGTGACAACATTTGCACCACTCATCGAAGGAATTCCTGTAGTTTGTCATCCCGACCCAACAGATGGAATGGGCATTGCTAAAATGTCTCACAAGTACAAGGCTACTTTTCTGTTTGCTACGGCTACGTTCTTTAGGTTGTACGCTAGAAACAGAAAGATTCATCCTAAGATGTTTGAAAACTTACGCATGACCGTTGCAGGAGCAGAGAAATTACCAAAAGAGATACGCATACTTTTTAAAGAGCGTTTTGGTAAAGATATTTGGGAGGGGTATGGTGCAACAGAGACAACTCCTGTAGCGTCATGTAATGTTCATGATGCCATTGTTCCTGATACCTACCATGTACAAGTAGGAGCAAAAGCAGGAACGATTGGGCTAGGAGTACCTGGAACAGCCGTTATGATTGTTGACCCTAAAAGCTTTGAAGAGTTAGCGACAGGTAAAGATGGAATGATACTTATTGCAGGAGTACAAGTTATGAAAGGTTATTTGAAAAACAAAGCAAAAACAGATGAGGTCATCAAACTATTAGATGGCAAAAGATGGTACATAACAGGAGACAAAGGACATGTAGATGAAGATGGTTTTTTAACCATAGTAGACCGTTATAGCCGTTTTGCAAAGATTGCAGGAGAGATGGTAAGTCTTGGTTTGGTAGAAGCAGAAATCATGAAACTAATGGGAGAAAATGACAACTTTTGCATCACAGCCATTCCCGATGAAAAAAAGGGTGAAAAAGTAGTACTACTTTTAGAGGGAGAGAAAGAAGTGGAGACTTTAAAAGAAGAGATTAAAGCTTTAGGAATGAACCCTCTTTTTGTGCCTAGTGATTATTTTAAGGTAGATGAAGTTCCAAAACTTGGAACGGGTAAGGCTGATTTTAAGGGGGCTAAGAGGTTGGCTTTGGAGTTACTCAACGCGTAGGGTAGTTTTTTAACCCACCCCTAGATAATATTACTATAAGATAGTTGCGAGAAAGAAAGTGCTAAAATGCCAAAAGTTCGTAAACTCCCAATATTCACTACAATTCAAAGGAGTTTACAAACTCTTTGTGAATGTTCCATGAAATCGAACCTACAAATTTTGAGCATTAATTCCTTATTTTATTGGTATTTTTTAAGAAGTCATTCCCCCACTCAATTTCTCTTTGACATGGTCATCTGCCATAGAGATGTTCCATGCAGGTTCCCATACCACTTCTACCTCTACATCGCCTACACCTTCTAGCTTTTCAACAGCTTCTTGTACCCACTGTTTTATCATTTGGTGTAGGGGACAGCCTTGGGTTGATAGGGTCATAATGACTTTTACATTACAAGAATCATCAATAATTGCATCATAAATAAGTCCCATTTCGACAAGGTTAAAACCAACTTCTGGGTCGATTACGGTGCTAATCGCTTCAAAAGCACTCTCTTTTGTAATATTACACATATTTTTCCTTTAATTATTTTCCATAACTTAACATTTTTGACATAGAGAGGTATAAAAATATAGCTCCTACAACAAGCAGACTTGCTCCCGATTGGAATAGATAATCAGATTCTACTAACAATCCAACTCCTCCTAAAACAGTACCAATAGAGCTGTACCAAAACATCATGTTTGCTTTCTCTTTTGGGTACATCTCATGAAGCATTGGGACAGGTTCTTTTCCCACAAGTGGAGAGAATCGTTCAAACCATACTAAAAAGGGTACGATTTTATAAAGATGACCATTGATGAGAAACCCTATAAATCCAATCATAAAAAACCATAGAGAGGTATGTAGTAGAACCTCATCTGCATTTGGAAGAAAAGATAAAATCGCTAAAATAAGGGAAAGCATAAGAGAACTAAATCCAAATATCATTGATTTTGCCCAAATATCCATCTCTTTTCTAACCGTTAGTTTATAGATAATGTAGATTTGGTAGATGTAAAATCCTATACCTGTAAGTGTTAGAATATATCCTACCCATGCTATAGAGTCTATTCCAAAAATAGCAGAGACAAATACGATTCCAACACCTATAGCAACAAGATTAAATCCACGTTTGATAGGTGTTTCATCAAATCCATGAGCCAATGAGAACATGGGAATAAGTGTGAGCGAAAGCCCCATAATGGTTAGCAAAACAAAACCACCAAGAACAGCATAGACATGAGCTTTTAATATCGCATTAACATCTACACTTATTGCCCCACTCAATCCCAGTGCAATAACAAATCCACTTAAAATTCCTAATAGTAAAAAGGTATTACTTACAGCAATGGTCTTTACGGTCAATGTTTTTATCTCTGCTTTTTTCAAGGTTGCAAAGGCTTCTATAGCAAAGATTATCATGGCAACTAAAACCAATAATCCACCATAAGAGAGCAGAGCAGGGTTAACCCAAAATCCAAGTACCATTCCTACTGCACCAACTCCAAGAAGAGGTAAAATAACGTAATACAAATCGACAATAGCATGACCCACTTCGAGTACTACAGGAATCAATTGAGCCATAGCTCCAAAAATAACAACCATAACAAAACCAAGTAAAAATAGATGAATCCATCCTGCTATTGCCATCTCTTGATAGGTAAAGGTAGAGGAAAATGAGAGTAGAGCCACCATTGCCAAAAGATAGAAGGTAACCCCTATTTTAAAATAGGGAGATATAAGTTTTAGAGGTGGTGCAAAATCTTTACCGATTGCTAACATAAGTTATCAACCACCACAACTATTTTTAGTAAGGTCAGCTTTTTCGCTCTCTCCTGCAATATACGAGAAGACCAATTTTACATTACCATCTGCCAAATCTTCTTTGGTATGGCTGTAGTTTTCGCCAATTTTACCAATAAGACCACCAGGGTATTTGTGGTTAATCATAACAAGTTTTTTATCGGAACTATCAATAAGTTTAAGTCCAGCCATTGCATTAACCATTGGGTCTGGAGGTCCACATTTTGATGTATCAAACTCAAAGTATTGAGTCTCTTCTACGGTATAGGTAACAAATGGAACGGTTGCTCCCATTACCTCTAATGCTTCTTTTGTTATATCAGACATATTATCTCCTAATTATAGTTTTAGTTATTATAGTTCTAAGAGTAGATAAAATTATTGATTTCTATCAAGAAATCTCTATCTTTTCTACTTTCCCCAATAAAAACAGAAGAACCTTGGCATTAAACTCTGCTAATTTCTCTAATTCATCACTTGGATTTTTTGTCATGGACAAGGACTCCTCTTCGGAAATTTTATCCCAAGATTTTTTATACTCAATCCCATAATCTTTGGGGTCAAATTTGTATTCGCTTCGCTCTTGATTCTCAACGACCGTAATGGCACATTTTGAAAATATCTCAGGTGTTCCCTCGTTTCCTTTTATAATAATAACTCTTTTGTATCGCTCTTGAAAAAGGGATATATACTTCTCTATAAAAGGTTTGTGAAATGCACCTATAATGGCTGTATCGCTTTGTGTAATATTGAGCAGTTTTTCAATGGTATTAAAAGGGCTTCTCATTCCAAAGCGTTTACGAACAATATTTAGATTATAAAGCTCTTTAAAATACTCTTTTCGGTCAAAGTAGTGAATATTATCATCGAGTTTCATATTGTCACAGATATATTTGAGAGGTGTTCCATCCTTTGCAGGTTGTAAAATATCGCCATGCAAAGAGAGTTGAACATCGTAAACTTTTAGATATTTTGCCATCAATGGAAAAATATAAGGATTATTAACCTTTCCATCATAAGGGTAACCAAACTCAATAGAATTAGCAATAGGATGAGGTGTAATAAACTCATCAAATGCCTCTATAGCTCCTTTAAACTCAGGAATAGTCTCGCCTTTCATACGCCATCCCAACAAAAAAGCAGAAATCTGCTCTGGGATAACTTCTCCATTAAGCATGGCTCTCATTGCTGTTTTTAATTCATCTTGGCTTAGGTCTCGGTTTCGTTTTTTGCCTGTACCAACGGCTTTTAAATAGGGTAAGAAATTCATTATCTATAAAACTCTTAGTTTACATTAAAGTAAGAGTGTTTCAAAATAGTAAATTTACTAAGCTCTTTATGCTCTTCTAGCCCAAGTTTTTTGATAGCTTTTGGGTTGACAATATAGAAGCCTAAAGTTGTCTCTATCTCATCGCCACTTTGAAGTTTGGTATCAAATGTAACTTCTCGTTTTTCGTTCCCTTTAATCATGGTCTCTTTTACAACTTGTGTTGCTAACCATGGCATAGATGGTTTTCCTTTTGTCCCAATCACTTTTATAAAGGTTTCGGTTTTTAATGCCTCTTTTTTACCATTTCGTTTTAATGTTGTTTTTAACTGAACCACTCGTAACGGATGGGTTAACAGATTATGAGGTGCTTTATTTTCAATAGTGATAGTAAATCCACTCTCTGATTTTTTGTAGCTTATGTCAACATGTTTTGCCAAGAGTTTTGGTGCATTTCTAACCCCTGCAAAACCATGAAAAGCTCTCTAATAGTGGTTGCACTCCCTTGTACTTTTGGCATATGACAACTAATACAGTTTGTTTTAGTATCTTTTAAACCTTTATCATCGGTTTTACAGACAGTAAACCCTTTTCCATTTTGTTTGTGTGAGTGGCATCCCATACAGATTTTTCCTGTATAGAAAATTTTATTTCTGTAGTCAATATCATGATAGGGAGAACCTATTGTCTTTTTTCTTAGACCAAACCATGAACTCTTCTCTTCATAGACTACCTTTTTATTTTCCATCCCTTTTTCAGCAGAGTAGAATGTTTTATCTTTGCTTTCATAGATGTTTTTATTCGATTTTGTATGCTCTTCAATACCTTTAATGGTATGGCAAGAGATACACGTTATACCTTGATGCATTTGATTCTCTTTGGTCGCATTTGGAGTATGGCACTTTGCACATTTGTACTTCCCTTTTGCTTTTGCAGGATGTTTATCCCAAATGGCTTTGTGAACAGCATCTTCTTTAACCGTAGACTTTTTATGAAACGATTGTTGAAATTCATTAGCAATAATAGGATGACACTTTTGACAGGTTTTGACATCATTGGCGAACAAATGAATAGTGAGCAGTGTGAATAGGCTTATAAATAGACGCATTTAAAGTTCCTTTTTTAAATAAGAGATACTATCTTTTTATTTTTAATATAAAATTGATTTTTGTCAATTACTTTAATTTAAAATTACACTCTGGTTATTCTCTTTACTTTCATTACTCTCTTCCTCTTTTTTAACTGTTTCTTTAGTTGGTTTCTTCTTTATCATCCACTTTTTAAATGGTTGTAGTGATGAGATATACTCAGATACATCTTTGAATTGTTGGTCTTCCAAAGGTAATGTGGGCATAGCATTGGCACTGTATCCAAAAGCTTTATACATACTGTATGGGTCTTTTGCATAGTACTCTATCTCTTCTTTGTGTCGTGAATAGGCAACCATATTGAAATCTGGTCCCATTCCTCCACCACCATTGATGCTATGACACATAGCACAGTTCTCTTTGTAGACTTTTTCTCCTGCTTGAACATCTGCGATAAGAGTTGTAGCTGTTAAAAGCGTCATTGAAATAAGTAGTTTTTTCATATAAGATTCCTTGATAATAGTTATTATTATAGATAATATATTAAATCGGATAAAATTACTCTTAAATACTACTATATATTGATAATAATTATAATTTAGAATTAATTTGAAACTTTTTTACAATTTCTCTTTTGTAACTAGAAATAATCTTCTATTTTATGTAAATTATGATTTTGTAACCACTTTGTAACTTTTTTACTTTATACTTCTCTTAATCAAAAAAAGGAGTTTTTCAATATGAAAAAAATTATACTATCAACAATGACAATAGCTACATTGGTTACTGCATCTTATGCAGGAGAACATAAGGGTACAGAGGTTAAATCACATGTTCCTGTGCTTAAAATTTCGGGAACACACTATCTTGGTTTTGTAAGTAGTTCTCCTAAAGAGGGAGACTCTATTAATAGCTTTGAAACTAGACGAAACTACTTACAAGTAAAAGCTTATTTTAAAGAGAATCCAAAAGATTATATGAGAATTACACTTGATACACATGATTCAGATGGTCAAAGTGATGTAAGACTTAAATATGCTTACCTTTATTTAGATAATGTTTTACCCAATACAGGTGTGGAGTTTGGTCAAGCACACAGACCTTGGATTGATTATGAGGAGCATAATGGATGGAACTACCGTTCAATCTCAAAAACATTGGTCGAAGCTAAATATGGTGCTGATATAACAAACTCTGCTGACCGTGGGATTAACTTTAAAACCAAAACTCCTTACTTCTCAAGTGAATTGGGAATCTTTAATGGAGAAGGTTATCACAATAAAGAAGATGGACAAGGATTAAGTAAAGAGTGGAGGTTAACAGCTCATGCTTTGGGAACAGGTAAAAAGAAAGCTAAAAAATCATCAACTTATGCAAATATATCTTTTTTTGGGCAACAAAATAGCAAGAGTAATAAACATGGAAATGAAGATTTAAACTGGATGGGTGTTCATGCTGTTTACAATCAGCCAGAATTCTTAGTATCAGCACAATATATTGATGTATCAGATGGAATTGCTTCCAAAAAGGGTAATGGATACTCTGTAAATGGTGAGTATAGAGTTATGGATAAAGTAAATTTAATCGGAAGATATGACTATTTTGATATGGATGACAACTCTGGAGATAAACAGAGAGCAATAGCAGGTGCATCTTATGAGTATAATAAAAATGTTGAGTTGATTGTGAACTATCTAAAAGAGGGTGGAGATAAATTAACAGATGCTCAAAAGAGAGATGCAGTTATGGTAACGGCTCAAGTAGAGTGGTAATTTAGAAGTAAATAGTTCTTTATAGAGAAACTAGTGAAAATTTCTAATAGATATGTAGAGATTAATTTAGTTTAATCTTTACTTCTATAATAGCCCTAGAAATCCATTTAAATTATAATTTTAAGTTGATGGATATATAGTATTATTTGGTATTAAACTTTTCTAAAAAAATCTTATAAAATTTTTGTCGTATTATATCTTCATCTTCTTTAATTTTATTTTTTTGCTTTAAACGACCTACTGTACCAATATTAAAATAGACCTTTGCAGAGTTATTATATAAATCAAAAAAATCTACACCATTAGACTCTTTGTTTAGTTTTAATACAAAATGATAAACAATAAAAAATTTAATTTTTAAATTTTTATTATTTAATTCTTTTTTCTTAATTTTTAAACTACTTAATTCAAAAAAATTGTTATCATGATTTTCATCAAATATATATTTTATTTGAATGGTTCTTTTTCTAGGATTTATTCGTGTAAAAAGTATTCGTCTTCGTCCTATATCTAAAATTTCTTTAAAAGAGTCATCTATATTATTCTCAATATATGAAATTATTTGGTCTATTTTTTTTGTGAAATTATGGTCTTGTTCATGCATTATTTGAATATCTAACTTTTTTTTACTTCTTAGCTCTATAGTATTTATACCTAGAAAATTAGGATGTATTTTCTCTTTAGTTTGAAAAATAATCTTATAAATATAAGGTAACATTTTCTTGAAACCAAAA
>QNZV01000009.1 GCA_003978395.1 Sulfurovum sp.
GGTTGTAGGAGCAAGAAGAGGAACAGGTTACCAATATGTAAATCTTAGTGGAATGAAAGCAAATACTGCCTATCAAGTAAAAGTTGTAGCTTATAATCGTAGTGCAACAAGTGCTAATTCATCTATAAAAAGCTTTAGAACAAAAAATACCAATGTTATAAAAACACCAACATCACTCTATGTTTATAATATAACTGAAACCACAGCACGACTTAGATTTAGAGACAATGCAACAAATGAGGTTGGATTTAAAATTTATCTAAATGGTAGAGTTGCAACGGTTGTAGGAGCAAGAAGAGGAACAGGTTACCAATATGTAAATCTTAGTGGAATGAAAGCAAATACTGCCTATCAAGTAAAAGTTGTAGCTTATAATCGTAGTGCAACAAGTGCTAATTCATCTATAAAAAGCTTTAGAACAAAAAAACTCTTTCATCAGGAAAACAAATGTCAGGAAGTATTGAGCAAATTGGAGATAAGGATTATTTTAGAATTATTTTAAAGTGTAGTAAGAGAATAGTAGATATTTATACTCGTGATAATAGAATAGATACTTATGGTGAGTTATTTAATAGTAACCATGAATTGATTGTATCTGCTGATGGAAGATATAATGATTTTAAAATTAGAAAAGAATTATCTGCAGGAACTTACTATATTGCAGTTTCTAATCGTAAGAATCAAACAGGTAACTATCATATAAAGTATTATGAAGAAAGTACATGTAAGGATTAAAGAAAAAGTTAAGGGGCATATATGATACTTTTTAACTGCTTTCCAAATTTTCCCTCGTAACAAAACTCCAGTTTTGTTACGCCCATAAAAATAAAAACAATTAGGACTGCAATAAATTTTGTGTCAACTTCCCCCTAAAGTCAAACCTCCACTTCTTGCATATATTCACAAAGCAGATTATTGACATTCTAAACAATATTCTATATAATACTATTAATAACACTTTAAAGGATTGGTATGGTCATACCTGCAAATGATTTAAAAATTAAAGGTGTTTCAATTATTGAAACCATGCTTGAAAAACTTGATGAAGTACTTATCTCTATACGAGGTAAAAATAGATTTGTGGTTGTTGATATGCAACGTTATAACTACCTACGAGAGTGCGAACTTGAAAAGGCATTAAGAGATGCACAAGAGGATATAGCCAATGGTCATTCAAGAGTTTTGAGTTCAAAAGAGCATTTTAAAGAGTTAGACCGTGCTTTACGAGATTGAATACACTCAAAAATATGAGAAAAAGCTTTTTAAATTTTTAAAGAAACATAGAGATATTGTTGAGCGATATAAAAAGACCATTCAGCTTATGGAAATTGACCCGTTTCATCCTTCATTACGACTTCATAAACTTCAAGGAAAATTAGATGGATTACACTCTATCTCAATAGATATGCAATATAGAATTAGTATAGAATTTTATATTGAAGATGGTCGAATAATCCCTATTAATATTGGAACACATGATGAAGTTTATTCGTAAGTTTATCGGTTATTTGTTTTTCTTTCTCGTTCCAATCCGTCCCCGGTTGGAACGCATATTTAGTTGCTCCTATGGTAATCCAACGCTCTTCAAAATATTTAGTTAATACTTTAATCACAAACCCCTATTCGACAAATTATTTGAACGGTAATTTTTTAGAAACTCTTAACGTTTCTATGTAAGTGTAACTTGGGATATAGAAATATCATAAATGGAGCTAAAAATTTTATTTTCTATGATTTTTTATTGAAAAAGATACTATACTAAGGATTCGTTTAAATGATAATTTGGAGAACTTATGATGAGTGAAATATATGATTTGGTTATTATTGGTGGAGGTCCTGGAGGAATAGGGGCTGTGGTTGAAGCTAAAGTTTTAGGTTTAGGACGTGTGATGTTAATCGAAAAAACGGATAATCACTCACATACTATTCGTAAATTTTATAAAGATAAAAAACGGGTTGATAAAGATTGGCAAGGACAAGCTGTTGAACTTGAAGGGAATGTATCGTTTGTAGATGGAACAAAAGAGAGTACTTTGGACTATTTTGATTATCTTTTAGATGATGAGCAGATTGATAGCCGTTTTAATTGTGAAGTTTTAAAAGTGGATAAAAGCGATAATCTTTTTACTGTATTTACTTCTAATGGAGAGTTTCGGTCAAAAAATGTAATTGTCTCTATTGGTCGTATGGGAAAACCAAATAAGCCAAGCTATAAAATTCCTGCATCAATTCGTTCATTGGTTGGATATAACCTTGATAAATGTGGAAATGGCGAGAAAGTTTTGGTTATTGGTGGTGGAGACTCTGCTGTGGAGTATGCTTGTGATTTAGCAGAGACTAATGATGTTACCCTTACCTATAGAAGAGCTGAGTTGACTCGACCAAACCCAACAAATCAAGAGATGATAAAAAAATGTGCAGAGGCTAAACGTGTACGACTAAAACTTGGGATAGATATAGAAAATGTAGTGGGAGCACATGGTCAATTACGTGTTAACTTTATGGATGGTACTCATGAACTCTATGACCGTGCTGTTTATGCCATTGGTGGAACAACACCTAAAGATTTTTTAAAGGCTTGTGGTGTTACTATTGATAAAAAAGGAGAGCCAATCTTTGATGAAAATTATGAGACTGAAACAAAAGGTCTCTATATAGCAGGAGATATTGCATTTGCAAGTGGGGGAAGTATTGCTATTGCTTTAAATCATGGTTATAGAATTGTTAACCATATTTTAGGTAAAAAATAGTATATTGCTTATCAAAAAAGGAAAATCTTAATGACAGCAGATGCATTGGTTATGGAACATATGATGAATCCAAAAAATTATGGGAAAATGGAGGATTCAGAGAGTGTTGGCATGGGGAAAAATCCACAAAATGGGGAAAAAGTTGCTATCTATTTGAAAGTTAGAGAAGAGGAAGACCCATTTATTGAAGATATCTCTTTTCAAGCAATTGGTTGTACTACAACTATTGTGGCAGGTTCGCTTATCACAACCGAAGCTAAAGGAATTCACTTTAGCAGGGCAGAGGAGTTAGTCTCTGCCACTTTGGGGCTGTTGGAAAATCAAACTCCTGAAGATGCTGCATGTACAGAGATGGTAGCTTTGGCACTAAAAGCTTCACTTGATACTTATGCACAGAGACAAAAGGATGCAGATTTCCCTATGATTTCTTATCATATTAACACCGATTGTACACCCAAAGAGGAGAGTGAAGATGAAAAAACTGTTTAAAGAGATTCATGAAGCATGGTTAGCAACACAATTTACAGGATTTATGTCGCAGACCCAAAGTAGACAAGAGTTATATGAGTTTTCTAATATACTGTTTAAACATTTAACATGGATAGAGAACGATTTTATTAAGCAGAAGATAGAGTATAACTATGATATTAATCAAGTGCCTATTCGAGTGGATAAACTCTCAACCATGATAGGCGATATTATTAGACGAATCGAACTTATTGAATCAAAATTAGAGAGTTGTAGTGATGAGCATATTACATTTAGAATGAGTAGTGATTTAAACTATATGAAATTGGCTCTAGGGAAGCTTGATGAGGAAGATGTAAGTTCTGCTTTTAATATGAAAAAAGAGTTCCCAAATATCAATTTGACTCAAGAGGCTCAAGATGCGTTGACACTTTTTCTATTTGAAGAGAGTTATAAAGAGTATGAGTTAATTATGGTCTATAACTACTCTAAAGCAAACTCTAATGATGCTTTTTTAAATCGTATTTTTCAAATTTTAATAGATGAGTCTTTCTTCCACCTTAGAAGTTTTGGGCAGATGATGGCACAAATGGGTATTTTGGGTGTACCACGAAGTTTAATGGAAGAGATTTACAAATTTGATAATTTAGAGCAGTTTCTAAAAGATGGAATCCAAGAAGAGATAGGAGCAAAAGAAGAGTGTAGAAAACTAGCCGATGCTGTAAGTGCGAGTTCTGAACACTTTGCCTCTTTCTTTAATTTTATTAACAATCAAGAGAACTATCATATCGCCTTAATGGAAGAGGCTTTAGAGCATATAAATAAAAATTAACTATTTGAATATTAATAAGGATGATAGTGCTTGTGAATAGTAGTATCTCTTTATGATTTTCTCTTTTATATTCCAACACCAAACATTATCATTGGTAAGTTTTGTTCCACCAATCCATTTATCTATTGGTTTAATATGTAGATAGTGTATCTCTCCTTTTAGTACTTGTTGACCCAACTTTGTAATTTTCAAAATTTGACCATTTTTTTTTGAATGAATAAGTTCATTTTCTATAAAATTATCCAAAATCTTCCAAAAAATAATATCAGCCATAAATTTTTGCTTTTCATAATCTTGACAATAGTGAAAAATCTTATTTGGATTCTCTATCCCTTTTGAAATAATAAAGAGTGCCTGATGCTCTGACCGAGATAGACCATTTTTCCTACTTGGGTACTCTTCTAGCATACGTATAATAGCATTTCTTAAAAATGGCAAAAGAGAGGTATCTTCTTCTAAAAGTTTAAACCACTCTATAGGATTTGGCTTTGTAAAAGCACTCCATGCTTTTTGTCCTAAATCTAAATGTGCTTTAGTTATAGTTTTTTCAGAACATAAAAGTTTTCTAATATCTTCTTTTGAAGAGTTACCTAAATATCTATCTGTAGAAATAAGGCTTAGTTTAATATTTTCAATATTGTTACTATGAAACCATGAAAGTATCTGTAGTAGTTGAAGTTGGTCATATAAATCATGTTCAAACCATAAAATAATTTTTTGATATTTATGATAGTTTTTAAGTACTTTATCTCGTTTTTGAAACTTTTTTTCAATTATGTTAAGAGAGCCAAAACCTTGTTGATGTATAAAATTTGCACGAATCTTAGAGAGTTTATCTATTGATAGACCATATGGGACAGGACCTTCATGCAAGAAATCACTCCAGGGGAGAAACTCTCCATTAATATAGGCTTTTTTCATAATGTCAATCGTTACATCTCCATTGACAATATTAAGAATTTTAAGCATTTATACTCCTCTAATATCTATATTATACAATAAAAAATGTAAATATATTTTTTTATGTTATAATAATTTATGCTAAAAATAATTTTTAAGACTTTACCCTTCCTATTTTTTATAGTAACTCTTTTTTCAGCGTGTTCTGTAAAAGTACCTGTAACATGGAAAGAGCGTATTCTTGATAAAAAAGTACAAAAGCTCTCTTTGGTCTATAGTGAGTATGGCAACAAAGATAATCCTACAATACTTTTTTTACATGGTTTTGGAGAGAATCGTCATACATGGCGTTTTTTAGTTCCTATATTAGCTATGAAGTATCATTTGATTATGGTTGATTTAAAAGGGTTTGGAGATTCGCCTAAAACTAACGATGACTACTACTCTGTTTATGACCAAGCCTATATCGTTAACGATTTTATAAAAGAACAAAAACTAAAAAATATTACATTGGTAGGTCGCTCCTTTGGTGGTGGAGTTGCATTGGTAGTAGCACTGCTTCAAGAGGATAAATTGATAGAAAAAAGAGTTGATAAACTCATTTTAATTGATACCATGTCCTATAATCAAAATTTACCTTCTATGTTAAGAGATTTAAAAACACCTATTTTAGGTTATTTGGGTATTCATCTTTTAAGTAATGACTATATGGCAAAAGAGGCGTATAGGTATGCTTTTTATAATAACGCTTTAATCCCCAAAAATAGTATTAAGTACAGCTCAATTTATCTCTCTTTCCCTTATGCGAAATATGCCTATTTAAAAACAGTAAATCAGCTTGTTCCTGATGATATAAAGGATATAGAAAAAAGATTTTCAGAGATTACTCTACCTACTCTTATATTGTGGGGAAGAGAAGATGTTGCTATACGGGTAGATAAAGCCTATAGACTCCACAGAGCGATAAAAAATAGCTCCCTAAAAGTTTTTCACCATGCAGGACATATGCTACAAGAGGAGATACCCAAACGTGTTAATCGTGAAATTATAAAATTTATGGAAGCGAATCAATAATATTGGAGCTTAAGGGAGTCCAATAACTTATAGATACATTGGCTTCTCGTAATTGGTCTCCTGTCCATGTATTGCAAGTGTTAAATAGATTATATTTATAAATAGAAGGGTAGAATAAATCATCTCTTCCATATCCTTGATA
>QNZV01000016.1 GCA_003978395.1 Sulfurovum sp.
GTTTTACCCCTTTGCTGTGACAAAACCTTGAAAAGGTTATTGTATCATCATAAATTTTAGGTTTAATATCGACTTGTCTAAAAAGTTTCAACTTCTCTTCTGCCTTTCTAAAAACTTTTTTATGATTAAAATGTATAGTTCTTAAAGTTTCAAGAACTATTAATCTATTTATAAAAAGCTCACTACCATCTTCTAATACCAAGGATTTTAATTGTTCTTTTGCTTCTTCTTTATTCTCTAGTAAGTCTATAATAATATTTGTATCAATAAAATATTTCATTATTGTTCTTTCTCAATAGTCTCAATCAAACTTAATAAACCTTTTTTAGCTCTCTCTTGCCTCTTTCTATCATCTTCTGTAGGATTATTAATCCGTTCATCATTCACATCAAAACCAAATACAGTTGACTGAATATCATTCAAAAAATCATTTTTAACCTCTTTTTGTTCCGAAATTTTAACCACGCCATCTTCTTTATATATCTGATAATAAACAGCTTCCATACCAGCCCCTAAAAGTACTGTTGGACTATGGGTTGTAACCATAAATTGAATTAACGGGAAAATCTCTCGTAACTTATTCATAAAACTATATTCCCATTTAGGGTGCAAATGAAGTTCAACCTCATCTATGAGTACAATTCCTTGGAAGTCTTTTATATGTTCTACTTGTTGTTTTTCAGAAAGTCTAGCAATCATATCACAGATAATGGTTATAACCCCTCGGTAACCTGCCGACAACTGTTCAAAAGAGACCTCTGACCCTTTCTCTGTAAATGTCACTTTATCAGGGGAAATATCTATCTCTATATCAGAATTTAAAAGTTCTTGTAAAAGTTTTTTAGCTTCTGAAACGGTTATGACGTTATCATTCTCTTTCTGTTCACTGTAGTCAAGATACTGTAACCATTTGGTAGGAGATTTTAAATCATACTCACCAGAAAACAGCGTTAAATACCCTGTTGAATCTACTTTTAATTGACAAGAGTTATTTCGTGATGAACCATACGCTAAAAAGTTATTTTTACAATCTTCACTATTTTCTATCTCAATAGTAAATTTATCTTCAATAGCTCTAAACTCTTTTAAACCATCTTCTTGTGTACCTTTTAAACCTACAGCGATACTTTGAAGAAGAAGAGATTTACCATCTCCATTTTCTCCTACTATGTAGATTTCTTTTTTGTTTTTTAGGTTAGATAAGGTTATATTGTTGATTGAAAAGAAGTTTTGCATGGTTAAGTCATTTAGAAATGATATTTTTTTCTTAATGGGAATAGATAAATAACCATTAGATGAAAGAACAGTTTTTTTAACCTCTATAGGAAAGAATGTATCAACATGCTTTTCAATAAAATTAATACTTGATTTTATCTTTGGAGCATAAAGGTCTACATGTTCATAATGTTTTTCAATATCTCTTAATTTTTCATCCAATAAGATTAATAATGTTTCATCTTCAAAGTTTTTAAGTTTAGAAAAGGAAGAGATATATAAAGCAATTGTTTTTAAAAATCTTGATACAACTATATTATGTTTTTGAAATTCTTTAGCAGAAGATTCAACTGAACTTTCAACATCATATAAACTTTTATAAATTCTCTTTAATAACTGTTCATTCATAATTACAAAGACTCCTGCTAGACTTTTAAAATCTTTTATTGAATTTTAACATAAATTTTAACAAGTATATATTAGAGGCAGTAAACTATCCTTATTCTAAGGCTCTAACCTATAAAAACCACCCTTTATCTCATTTTTGCTACACTTCCATATGATAAAAACAGAAGAGTATTTCAACAGACAGATTCAGCTTTGGGGTAAAGAGAGACAAGCCTCTTTAGAAGATAAAAAAATTGCCATTATCGGTTCAGGTGGATTGGGTTGTAGCCTTGCTATGGCATTGGGAACATCAGGAATTGGGCAGATAGATATGGTTGATTTTGACAGAGTTGGAATACATAATATCCATAGACAAGTAGCATTTACTTTAGCTGATGAAAATCGTCTCAAAGCAGAGGTTGTGGTAGAACTAATGGAAGCAAAGAATCCTTTTGTTAAAGCCATTGCGTACAATATTGATTTTGAAGCATTTACTAAACTAGAGAACACTTATGATTTAATTTTGGATGCTACAGACAATCTTGTTACTCGTGAATCCATAGATGCTTATGCAAAAGAGAGAAATACTCCTTGGATATATGCCTCGGTAGAAGAGTTCAATGGACAAGTTTGCTTTTTTGATAAAGCCTCTTTTCAAGTTTTTAATACAAGTGACCATAAACCAGGGGGCATTACAGCACCTATTGTAATACATATCGCTTCTCTTCAAGCCAATTTAGCTCTTAGATATTTGGCAGGGTTATCTATTGTTAAAGATAAACTTTATTACTTATATTTTAACAGTGATGGGGAACTTATTACACAAAAATTTGGAATGCCTACTATTTAATGATACTGATTAAAAGTTATTGTGTTAAAATAACGCAATAATTTTAAAGGAGATATTTATGAAATTAAAAAATCTTTTATTAAATAGTTCTACCTTGAATTCTCTGACTACTCAACAAGCTATATTTTTTACGAAGAAAAATAAATCAACTTAAAGGATAAAAACAATGAAATTCATCTCGACAAAAGAAGCACCAGCAGCAATAGGACCTTACTCACAAGCAATCGTAGCCAATGGATTTATCTATACTTCAGGACAGATTCCTATGAACGAAAAAGGTGTTATCGAAGCTACTGATGTGGTAAATCAAGCACATCAAGTACTCAAAAACCTATTTTATGTACTTGAAGCTTCAAATGCACACTTTAATGATGTTATTAAAACAACTATATTCTTGACAAATATGGATGATTTTGCAAAAGTAAACGAGGTATACGCTCACTACTTTGGACATCACAAACCAGCACGTAGTACTGTAGCTGTGCAGACATTACCAAAAAATGTATTGATTGAGATTGAGTGTATAGCAATTGCTAATGCAGACTACCCTATCTAACATTTTCTAATGAATCATAAACTCTCTTTTTCACTCTCTAAGTTTGTTTTAGGGGGGGTATCTCTATTTTTTATCTATATCTTAATAGAAGCAATAACAAATGTAAATAAACACTATATAGGTACAAAAGATGGTACCTATATAAATAGTACCCGAACAACACCTATGATTAAAGAGTTGGCTTATATGCTTACTAAAAATTGTAACTCTACAACATGTTCAACGCAAACTATTTTAGACTATATTACCAATATTCCCTATAAAGTCAATAACTTTCAAGCCCACACACCACAACAGACTATCCAAAAAAATTTTGGGGATTGTGATGATAAGAGTAATCTACTTATCTCCTTGCTTCATGAAAAAAAGATAGAAAGCTATTTTGTGTTAGTACCTCATCATATTTTTGTTATTGTTCACTTAGATGAGAATTTACATAGAAAAGCACTCTATGTTAATGGAAAAAGGTACTATATTTTAGAGAGTACAGCAAAAAATTCTCCTATTGGATTTCCGTTACACTATGAGCTTAATAAAATTGATACGATTATTGAGCCTTTTGAAAATATAAAAATAGATATAAATAAACTGGAATGGAAGTTATAAATAAAGCTTTGGTTATAATCCTTTAAAAGATAAGGAAATACAATGAAACAAGCAACAAAAGCACTTCATGCAGGTTATGAAAAAGATAGTCAAAAAACAATGAGTGTCCCTATTTATATGTCTACAGCATTCGATTTTGGAACAGCAGATTTTGCAGCAAGTAGCTTTAACTTAGAGCAAGGAACAGACAATGTCTATACAAGAGTAGGAAATCCTACCAATGCCATACTAGAGAGACGATTTGCAGAGGTTGAGGGGGGAAGTGCTTCATTGGCTGTTGCTAGTGGAATGGGTGCTATTTTTTACTCTATACTCAATATTGCCGATGCAGGAGACAATATTGTTGTATCCAACCAACTCTATGGAGGAACAGTAACGCTATTTAGTCAAACACTCAAAAGATTAGGCATTGAGTCTCGCTTTTTTGATGTACATGATACCGATAAAATTGAAGCACTCATTGATGAACATACCAAATGTATCTTTTTTGAAAGCATCTCTAACCCAAGTATTGATGTGCCTAATTTTGATGAGTTAATCAACATTGCCAACAGACATCAACTTCTAACCATTGTAGACAATACCGTAGCAACCCCTATTTTATGTCAACCTCTACTATTGGGTGCTGATATTGTGGTACACAGTGCGAGTAAGTATACGACAGGACAAGGAACAGCCATTGGAGGATTGATTGTTGAGCGAGAAGCGTTATCGACAAAAATAAAAGATAACCCTCGATACCCTCACTTTAATACTCCTGAAACAAGTTATCATGGTCTAGTCTTTGCTGACTCTGTAGTAAGCCCTGTTCTCTTTACTTTTAGAGCAAGAATGATTCTTCTGCGAGATACAGGAGCTGTCTTAAGTCCATTTAATGCTTGGCTCTTTATACAAGGATTAGAGACACTATCGTTACGAATAAAACAGCATGCTTCAAATGCATTAAGCATTGCGAAATGGTTAGAGAAACAAGATATTATCAAAAAAGTAAACTATCCACTTTTAAAAAATGACAAAAACTATGCCAATGCTTCTAAATATTTAACAAAAGGTGCAAGTGGTCTACTGAGTTTTGAGGTGGAAAATTTTGAAATAGCCAAAAAGATACTCGAT
>QNZV01000172.1 GCA_003978395.1 Sulfurovum sp.
CTTATATAATTTATAGTTTTTTTCTTCTTTACTATCTCCTCCATCAAAAGAATTATTTTTATAAACTATATCTGTTTCACGATGCAAGGAACTCTCTTTATCATATTGACAATCCACTAAATCTTTATTTTTTTTACCAGTCAATCCAAAAAACAATAAAATAAGTTTACCCATACCTATACCCCTTGTTAATTACAAATATAACTTTTTAATCAAATAGTAACGTAACAATGTTAATATTTTTTGAAAAAAAAAGAAGAAAGTTATAAGTGATTTGTCTAAAAATTTTATATAAATATTTTTCATTACTTTATTTCTAAAAATTTTAATAGAATATAAAAAGAAAATTTATTTATAAATATAAACATTTTTTACTACACACCCTTTGATTAAGTAATATTACACTTAGCTTATACTATTTTTGATTGAAAACAACTTAAAAACTATATTTTTTTAAAAAAATTATATAAGCTTAATCTAATTATAATCTTTTTTTACATTGTTAATACATCAAGCCAAACACCCAAAGAGGAATCTTATTTCCAAAACCGACCTCCATATCATCAGCAACAACAAAAAAATTTTCAATATCTCTTATCTGTTTAAACCCTTTATTTTTTTACCTATTTCAAAAACATATTTATCATCTATTTTAAAATCTCCTATATTAGAGTACCTTTTGATTAAAAATCTATTTGATTAAAAAGATAACGTTTAAATATTATTAGTGTAGGAAGTGAAAAATAGAGATTAGAGAGGGTTATAAGTCATTGCATCAAACAAATCT
Organism: Sulfurovum sp.; assembly: GCA_003978395.1. GTDB lineage: Bacteria > Campylobacterota > Campylobacteria > Campylobacterales > Sulfurovaceae > UBA1140. The sequence continues at coordinate 788 of QNZV01000172.1, forward strand.
TTTCAATTGATTGAAAAGATTATATCATGTTTTTTATAGTAGATTAAAACTAATTATCCTCTTTTTGTCCATCTTTTGTTTTATTATCATCCTTCTTCGGTGACTTCAAAACAAAGTAGAAAATAATCAATATCAAAAGATATGCAGGGTAGTAGTAGATATTATCTGTGGGTTCAGTCACAACAACTCCTTATTTATATTTTTGTATATCTCTAGGTTCTTTGGCTTCAAATGCATAACCTAAAAGTGAAATAGCTTTGGCATGTAGCAAAATTCGTTTTGAACGTGTCACGGAACCGTAACGTTCATCGCCTACAATTGGATGTCCAATACTTGATAGATGTACACGAATTTGGTGGGTTCTCCCTGTTAAAATTTCAATTTCAACTTTGGATTTTTTACCTTGAATCTCCATCGGTTTTACAATGGTTACAGCAGGTCGTCCACGCTCTTCATTGATTTCTGAAAATGCTTTTCCACCTTGTTTATGCGTAGCAATTGGAGCATCTATCTTTATCTCTTCACAAAAAACACCTTCTACCCAAGCAACATAACGTTTTTTTACTTTTCGTTGCTTGAACGCTTGTATTGCATCTTCTAAAAATGCTTCATTTCGTGCTAAAAGCAATACACCCGATGTATCTCTATCCAAACGATGAATCAGAGTTGTCTCTTCCTCTTCAATAGCATCAGCCAATTCATAGGTATCTAAAAGTGCTGGTTTATTGATTGCTACAATATTCTCATCTTGATAGATAATATTAACTTTATCAATTTTCTCTACTCTAAAAAAAGTATCATTGGGCATCTCTGCTCGAGCAATTTTAACTTTCCTATCCAAATGATAGACCAAACCTCTATCTATTAAATCTTTGGCTTTCTTGTTTGAAAGTCCCTCTTGCTTCGCAAGTAACTTATAGGCTTTTTCCATTTTATAACTCTCTTTTAATTGATTCTAATATAGGGTTTATATCTGTTCTTTGTATAATTTTTGTTGGTATTAATTGTGCATGTTGTTGCAAACGGCGTGATAAATTTGCTGTTGATACAATAGCAATTCCTTCAATCATCGAAAATATATCTCGCTGGTTAAAGTAATGCTCTCCTGAAATAATTTTACATCCAAATTGGGCTGCTTCAGCTGCATTATGTCCACCAACTTTGGCAAAAGCACCACCCAAAATAACCACATCGGAAACAGCATAAATGTTAACCAACTCCCCCAAAACATCTGCTACTATTATATCAGAATTCAATGCTTCATTTTCTGAATAGTTATGCCAAGAGTAGTGATTGTCTTGAGCATAGGCTTCAACCAAATCTGAAACTTTTTTAAAACGTTCTGGATGACGTGGCACAATAATTAGTCGAGCATTTGGCTCTTCTTGTTTGAGATTAACAAAAGCATCCAATATAAGTTCTTCTTCTCCATAATGGGTACTTGCTCCACAAACCAATAAAACTTTTGGCTTGGTTAACTCTCTGCTATTCTTTGGAATATTTGCTAATTTAATGTTACCAATAACTGTAATATTTTTTGCTCCTAAAGATTCTAAACGCTCTTTATCTATTTGACTTTGTGCATATACTTCATCAACATATTTAAAAAGTTGACGATATAGCCAAGCAATTCGTCTGTATTTAGGAAACGATCTATCACTCATTCTAGCATTGATAAGTAGAGTTTTTGCTCCACGACTTTTCGCCAAAGCAAACAACATATACCAAAACTCTGCCTCCATAACCAATAGAACTTTTTGAGGTTTTAGCCATGAAAGCAGTAGAGGTTCAAAAGGTAAATAACGGCTCTCTTTCTCTGATTTAATAGAGATTGCTTCATAACCTGTTTGTGTCGTTGTCGTTAGGCGTATACCCTCTTTTGGCAAAGCATCCAACAAAGGATAAATTGCCCTAGCCTCTCCAAAACTACAAACATGAAACCAAATTCCATTGGGGGTTAAAGGTCTATTTCTATAGATAAAAAATCGTGCAGGAATAGAAATTTTATATTTAATCTCTCTCTTTGAAAAAAAAAGTAAAAAAGGAAGTGATAGAATATATGCTATTGTCATAACAACAGCATAAAGGATAAAAAAAGCTCTATCCATCATATCTGTAAAAGAAGCAATTACGCTTCTGTATCTGCTGTTTGAGGTTCAATATACATAATTCTACCACAATGAGGACAAGTGATAATCTCTTCTGATTTAATAACCGTTGCATAAACATTCTCATTTAATTTCATATAACATCCATAACATGCCTGTTTTCGCACAGGAACAACAGCTGTATTTCTAGCCCAGATACGAATTTTTTCATAAAAAGATAGAATCTTCATATCAATAGCCATTGTTTTCTCTTCACGTTCTCCAAACAGTTTACCCTTATCAGCATCAATAGAGGCTAACTTTGCATTTACTTCTGTAGAGATTTTTTCCAACTCTGCATTTGCAACATCCAACTCTTTTTGAGCTTCTGCAAGTTCCTCTTTTTTAGATGCAACAATTGTTTGCTGACGCTCAATCTCTTCATTTGCATGAATCAATTTCTCTTTAGCAAGTTCACCTTCCATAGAGAGAGCTTTCATCTCTTTTTCTGTCTTAATCTCTTTTTCTTTAGATTCTCCAAGAGTTAACTGTGCATGTAGGGTTCTAATCTGCTCTTCATACGCAAGTGCTGAAGAGTTTGCTTTTTCGATAACTTCATTAAGAACATTCATTCTTTTTACAATATCATCTCTTTTCTCTACTCTTCTTGCTACTTTTTTTTGTGCTGTTTCAATAAGTGGCGTAAAATCATCAATCGACTTATCTAACTGCGAAAGGTCTATTAACTCTTCTAAATGTTTGTTCAATCTCTATCCTTTGGGGTTTTAAGCATCTTTTAGTAGTACCATTTTCAAAAAATACTCTACAATATTTCAAATGGGTTTTGTGATTGTGAAATTATACCCAAAATTCCTAAATTTTTTAATTCCATCATCATCACATCCACAAAAAACTGTTCACTCTCATAATGTCCAATATCCACCATCATCAAATTTTGACTCATCGCTTTCATGGCATCGTGGTATTTGATGTCACCTGTCAAAAAACAGTCAGCATTGACCTCATCCATCAACGAAGCTCCAGCTCCTGTGGTTAATGCAATCGAACTAATTTTATCTTTTGGCGATACAACTCTTAATGTTTTCAAACCAAGTCTCTCTTTTAAATGTTTCATCAATTCATCTTTTGACCAAGAGCCTCTTGTTCTACAGATAAACTCATCTTGTGACTCTTTTTTAAAGCCCAAGATTTTTTCAAATACATAAGCATTTAAATGTGTCTTATCAAAATTGGTATGCATAGCGATTAAAGAGAGATTTTTTTTGACCATTATCTCTAAAAGGTTTGCAGGGTATTTAGAGAACTCAAGCTCTTTGAGTCCAGAGAAGATAAGAGGATGATGTACAATAAAAAGAGTATTCTCTTTGGCTTCTTCTAATGTTTCTTTGTCTAAGTCTAACCCTAAAGCAATATATTCAAACTCGCGATTCATATCGCCCACAAGCAGACCAGAGTTATCCCATCTTTCTTGAAGTTCAAAAGGGCTTATTTTATTTAATTTTTCGTATATTTCAGATATTTTCATTTGGATTCCGTAGGGTGCGATTGCCATCGCACCACTCTATTATTATTTTATTTAAATTTTGTTTTATATATTCGGGTTTACACGAGCATTTCGCTCTGCTTCTTGCTCTTTATACAACTTAGCACACCCAATAGAGAGTTCACGAACCTTTAAGATGTAGTTCTGTCTTTGAGCTTGAGAGATAGCTTTTCGTGCATCAAGAACATTAAAAGCGTGACTTGCCACCATACATTGGTCATAAGCAGGAAGAGGTAATCCATTATCTAAACACAACTTACACTCAGCA
>QNZV01000116.1 GCA_003978395.1 Sulfurovum sp.
AATTGAATGTTAATTTTTGAAGTATCAATAAATTTTTGAATATAAAAACTTAACATCTTTCTATAAATTGGATGTAAAAAATTATTTTTTTCTAAGTTATTATTCAAGTATTTCAACCTTGGGCTGAGAATTCCTCCTTTCTCAGGAAACTTCCTTTTTAAAATATTAGATAAAAATTTTGATTCATCTTGATGTTTATGTTCTCTTAGGTTATAAGCAATATTATTATAAAATTTAATATTTTTTTCAGATAACGGCTCTTCATGTAGCATTGCGAGCAGTACAATTTTTCTATATCTCCACCCCTTTTTAGTATTTGCTTCTATCTTATCAAGATTAAATACAGGCTTTCTCATACAAGTATATTTTTTATTTTTATAATGACAGATTATGTCATCTAATTTAACACTCCATTCAAAATCTTTACTATTTTTTACATTAGGTGAAATGGCATAAGGTTCTACACCATAATAAAACTTATCTTTAAATGTTAAAGTTTGATAGGATGAACTATCTTGTAAGCTCTTCAAGGTGGCTTTTCTTTGCATGCTAAAGTCTGCCATCTCTTCATCACTCTCTTCTATAATTAAATTGGAGAGTATTGGTCTTAATTGCTTATTACGCTTATAAACGAAAAGTTTAGAGATACTGGAAGTAGGGGGACCATCTAAAACATCTTCAACAATAATTGCAAATGGTCTATTGGTCAATAAACTTTTATAGCTTTGAATATCAATTTTAAAAAGATAACTGATATAGCTTGTCTTCATTGCATCTTTATGTAGATAACTCTCTTTGATTTGATGTTTATTGTCAACAATGGCTATAAGAAAGGAGAGAAGATTTTTATCTTTTTTTACTTTTTTAATATAGGGTATTAACATTACAATTTCATGATGAGCATCTTCTTTAGAACATATGCCAAGATTATATTTTTTATAATCTTTTAACTGTTCATGATATTGTTTTTCTAATTTTTCTTCAAGTTTAAAAAAATTAGTGCCACAACTCTCTTGTGCTATCACTTTTGTAACTAATGTCATTAGTAACAGTAGAACTATTTTTTTCATTTTTTATTTTCCTTGTAATAGTTATCAATCAACTCACAAGCCTCATGATTAGTTACTTTTGTTTAAATCAAAGTCCACTTCTAATAAAATCCAATAAATATTCTATACTAAAAATAAGTATGCCTATAAATATAGGAAAATAGATAAGATATATAAAAAAATTTCGGATTTTTAACCACTTCATATAATGGCTAACAGCTATTATAACAATAATTAAGCCAAAAATAAGAGCTAATCCTATTACAGCCAAACTGGCAAAAGTATAAAATACAATATATATATAAATAGTATAAAAAAGTAGAGCAGGAATAGCTATAGGAAGAAGTATAATCAAGACAATTAGTATAACTAGTACAATTGCGAAAAATATAGGTGTGATAATAAGCATAACTATACCTTCCCCCATATCTGCATCCATACTCCCTCCCCACGAGGCAAATAAAAATAAAGGCATAAATAATAATAGACTTAATACTCTCTTTTGCATCTTTCCCTCCATTTAAATAAACATATTAACATAATAAGTTAATCATAAGCAATAGTTCCTTTGAGAATAATCATTAGTTTAAGGTAAATTGATGGCTATATAGTACTTTGGAATAGAATAAAATACTTGCACATATATCTAAAATAGTTTAAAAGTCTAAACAAAAACAAACATAAATTTAGATAGAGTTTGACGTTACATTAAAAAAATTAAAGGAAACAAATGGACATTAATTTAACACCTGAAGCCCTATTATCTCAACTGGGATATACTAAAACAGAATCTTCTATTAAACAGATGGAAAAAACTATAAGTAATACAAATGGATTTAACAAGTTTTCTAAACATATTTTAGGTCTACATGACCAACTCGCACATCTAAAAGGATTTATTGCTTTGTCTAATTCAAAAGATGTATTTAAAATTAAACACAGTTCAGCAGATGTATCCAAAGAGATTGAAGATGAGTTTACAAACCTTGTCGAAGGTTGGGCAAAGAAATACAAAATAGAACTGGAAAAAGTAGCTAAAAAACCAACTTACTACATTATCGGTCAATAATATATGCCACTTAGTTCGCTTAATTCGGAGCAGCTAAGTGCTGCAACTGCACCTATGGGTAATAATCTGATTATTGCTTCAGCAGGGACAGGAAAAACATCTACTATCGTGGGTCGAATTGGTCAATTGCTTCATAATGGAGTTGACCCATCGAAAATACTACTACTAACCTTTACCAATAAAGCCGCAGGGGAGATGTTGGCAAGGGTTGGTCGCTATTTTGATTCATCTATTGTCAAAAAAATAGAATCAGGAACATTTCATGCCGTCAGTTACCGATGGCTCAAAGAGATGAATGCTAACATAACCTTAAAACAACCCAGCGAATTGAAAACACTCTTTCGTTCGGTGTATGAAAAACGCCATATTCAACGGCTAAATCTTGATACAGACGCTTTTTCTGCCACTTATCTCTATGAACAGTACTCTTTGTACCAAAATGCCTCTTTGGATGGATTTGATGTTTGGTTTTTAGAGAAATATCCTGACCATAAAATGCTTATAGATATTTATATGAACATTATAGATGAGTTTGAAGAGACCAAAAACAGATATGCTTTTGTCTCGTTTAACGATTTACTTCTAAAAATGAGAGAACATCTGCTTGAACATGGACGAGATTTAACAGAAGTTTTGGTTGATGAGTATCAAGATACCAATACCTTACAGAGTGCATTAATCGACTCTATGAATCCAAAATCTCTCTTTTGTGTGGGCGATTATGACCAGAGTATCTATGCCTTTAATGGAGCAAATATTCAAAATATTGCAACCTTTGGGAAACGCTATAGTAATGCAACTGTTTTTACGTTGGATAAAAATTATCGTTCATCAGCAAGTATTTTATCGTTGGCAAATCGTGTGATAGAACGAAATGAACGAATCTATCCAAAAAAATTAGTGGTAACCAAAACAGGTAAGAATCAAGCTCCTAAACTTTTACACTACAATGAACTTTTTGACCAATACCAATCCATAGCAAGAACCATTAAACAGACCTATACCCCAATTAATGATATTGCCGTTATCTTTAGAAACAATGCCTCTGCTGATGGAATTGAAGCAAGTTTACGAGAGCTGGGAATTCCCTCTAAACGAAAAGGTGGAAACAGCTTTTTTGAAGCCAAAGAGGTTAAATTTTTACTTGATATTTGTGCGTTACTTATCAATCCAAAAGATATGATGGCATTTATCCATATCTTTGAATATGGAAAAGGAATCGGTTCGGCTCTTGCCAAAGAGATGTTTGAATGTTTTGTACATTTTGGAGAAAATAACCTATTTATGGGCTTGATGCATCCCCGAGTTTTCAATTTACCAAAATTAAACCCAAATAAAAATCTACAGCTTGGGCTTTTTGATGATGATACAGAGATAGGTTCTATTACCCGTTTTGCACATATAAATATAAATGAAAGAATCCGTTCTCATCCCATTTTAAAACACCCAAAACTAACAGGAGAGGGTTTAGAGTTTTTTGTAATGTTTCATGAATTTATACAATCCATAAACAATGTAAAACAGCCAAAAACGCTACTAATAAAACTTATTGCATCGCCTCTATACAAATATGTGGTAAATATCTTAGCCACCCAAAGAGGCAAACTAAAATCAGGAGAGATAGACGAAGATAAGAAAGCTTTAGCCAAAGAGAGAATCGCTAGAAAAGCCAGACTTCTAAGTGATTTAGCCTCACATTACAAAGAGACCAGACGCTTTGTTAATGCCATGCTTTTAGGTGGAAATGAACTGAGTGAAGGCGATGGAGTTAATCTGTTGAGCATTCATGCCTCAAAAGGTTTAGAGTTTACCGAAGTCTATGTAATTGACCTAATGGACGGACGCTTCCCCAATACAAAACTAATGGGAAAAGGTGGAAGCCTAGAAGAGGAGAGACGACTTTTTTATGTAGCCGTTACCCGAGCCAAAGAACGTCTCTATCTCTCTTTTGCAAAATATGACAAAGTAAAAAAGTTAGATTTTAGACCATCGCCATTTTTAGTTGAGGCAGGATTGGTTAAGGGGTAGGTCGGGATGATGGCAACCCGACTTTTTGTAAAAGCTATATTTCCATTAATAAATTTAAGCTATACTCTAAAAAATAACCTCTCCAGAAAGAAGTCAAATAATGAAATATATATTATACAGTTTAATATTATTAGGCATAAATGGATGCACAAGTGAAATGAAAATAGATACAACCAATAAAACCCCAAAGGCACATAGTTTTCAAGATGTTTGGAATACTGTTGTTTCAGACCCTATAAAAACATTGCCTCAAAATAGTGTAACCTTTGGAAAGCTTTTTACTTTCTCTAAAAACCTTATTTTATCTGATGCAAAAAGAACCCTTGTTGAACGCAGAGACATCATAGAGCCTTTTGACAAACTAGCCCATCCAAATGGAGTTTGTCTTAAAGGAATCTGGGAGATTAATCAAGATAATCCATATGATGGTTATTTTAAAAATAACTCTAAAGCTCTGATTATTGCCAGAGCGTCTTCTGCTCTATCTAAAACAAAACGTGGAGAAATTCGAGCTTTTGGACTGGCAGGAAAACTTTTTTCA
>QNZV01000124.1 GCA_003978395.1 Sulfurovum sp.
GATATGACCCAACAAACAGTGATTTAAAAAAGTTTTCACTTAATAAAGGACTCTTTTTATACATATTTTTAGCTCCTCTCTTTCTCTCTGTGATTCTTGCATTAGGAAAACAAGAGTTCATGGCATTTTTGTATAATCTCATTGCATTTATACTCTTTTTTGCTGTAGCAAAACTGAATACTCTTGGCTTGAACAAAGAGTATGAATACCACACCACAACATTAACAAAAGCTCCAAAAACGCCTCTAAAAACATTGACAGCAGGGCTTTTAGGAATCTCGACTCTCTATACAGCGTGTATAGCAGGGGATAAACCTTTTATAACAGGGTTGGTCTTGGCTATTGTTGCTATCGTTGGGTATTTTCTCTATTACGGTTTTGACCCAAAAGATGATAAATTGGAAAATATTGGCGATATATCAGCAGAGTTTGTAATAGAAACACTTGCCACAGCCAGAGGAAAATTGGCTGAAGTAGAAGAAGGGATGAAAAAGATTAAAGAGCCTGAGCTTCATAATAAACTACGTATCGCTACCGATAAGGGATATGAGATTTTAAACAATATCGAAGAAGACCCAAAAGATTTACGTGTAGCTCGTAAATTTATTATCGTCTATATTGATGGAATCAAAAAAGTCACAGCTTCGTATACGGCTATAGATGAGAAAGATATAAATGATGCAACAAAAGAGAAACTCTCTAATTTATTGAGCGATGTAGAGAAACGTTTTGACAAAGAGATTTTACGATTAAAAGAGAACAATCAATTTGATTTAGATGTACAGATAGATGTACTTCAACAGCAGATAAAAAATTAAATATTAGGATAAAAGATGGAAACAAAAACAAAAGAGATTATTGAAACAGCAATTGAAGAGAATAAGAGTGATATTAATTCTGATTTAGCATCTGTACAACCAGAAGAGCAAAGCCAACTCGAAAAGGCTCTTAGTGAATTGGATTTTACAGATAGAACCTCTATTATCTATTTTGGAGCATCGGCACAAGAGGAGCTTGATAGTATTTCAAACAGAATGATTGATGGAGTCAAAAATAAAGATACAGGAGCAGCAGGAATGGTGCTTAATGAGATGGTAGCAGCGATTAAAGGGTTTGATATAGAGGAGCTAAACCCTAATAAATCACAACCATGGTATGAGAAACTCTTTGGAGGGGTTAAACCACTGACCAAATTTATTCAAGGCTACGAAGAGGTTCGTGACCAAATTGATATGATTGCTAATAATTTAGAAGAACATAAAAGTACTCTTATGAAAGATGTTGTTTCACTAGATAAACTCTATGATGCCAATTTGGATTATTTTAGAAAATTAGAAATTTATATAAAAGCAGGAGAGATAAAGAAAAAAGAGTTAGCTTCTGATATTATTCCTAAGTATGAAGAGAAAGCACAAAATAATGAGATGATGGCTATCCAAGAGTTAAAAGAGATTAGAGCTTTTGCTGATGATTTAGAACGAAGAGTTCATGATTTGAGACTATCACGACAAGTATCTATGCAATCTCTTCCAAGTATTCGATTAATTCAAGATAATGATAAATCGCTTATCAATAAAATCTCTTCTACTTTAGTCAATACTGTTCCTTTATGGAGAAATCAATTGGCACAAACTGTTACTATTTTCAGAAGCCATGAATCGGCAAAAGCTCTAAAAGATGCAGCCGATTTAACCAATGAACTGTTAGAACGCAATGCTAAAGGACTTCGTGATGCTAACCGTGAAGTACGCACACAGATGGAACGTGGGGTATTTGATATAGAGAGTATTAAAATCGCAAACGACACACTAATTGCAACCCTTAACGATTCATTGGAGATTGCCGATGCAGGAAAAGAGGCACGTACCAAAGCCTTAGTGGAACTTGAAAAAACAGAACATGAGCTCAAAAAAGCTCTCTTGGAGACAAAAGCAAAAGCAGAAGCAATTCCTAGAGCAAAGAAATAGAAAAAAGAGGAGTAGAAGATGGGATTTTGGGATTGGATAAGTGGACAATTTATTGATGTTATTGATTGGGTCGATGAGAGTCATGACACAATGGTCTATAGGTTTGAACGAGATGGGAATGAGATAAAATATGGTGCAAAGCTAACAGTTCGTGAATCACAAATGGCTATTTTTGTAAACGAAGGGGTAATCGCAGATATTTTAGGACCTGGAATCTATGAACTAGAGACAAAAAACTTACCAATTATGACCTCTCTTCAACATTGGGACCATGGTTTTAATTCACCCTTTAAAGCCGAAGTATACTTTGTAAATACCAAACGTTTTACCGATTTGAAATGGGGAACAAAAAATCCTATTATGGTACGTGACCCTGAGTTTTCAATGGTTCGCCTGAGAGCTTTTGGTACGTATGAAATTCGTATTACCGACCCAAAACAGTTTATGCATGAGATTGTAGGAACAGATGCACACTTTACAACCGATGAAGTGGAAAATCAATTAAGTAATTTGATTCTTGCTAAATTCCCTACTGTTTTAGGGGAAAGCAATATTCCTGTGTTGGACATGGCATCAAACTATGAAAAATTTTCTGAATATATCTCTGACAAAATTGCACCATTTTTTGGTGAATATGGATTACAACTAACAAAAATACTGATAGAGAACATATCCCTTCCTGCCGAGGTGGAAAAAGCCTTAGATAAACGAACAAGCCGTGAGGTTACAGGTAATCTTGATAAACATCTTAAATACCAAACAGGAAATGCGTTGGGTGCTGAAGGTGGTGGAACAATGAGCGATATGCTCGGCATGGGTGCAGGTTTGGCATTGGGTCAAGAGATGGCACAAAACATGAGTCAAAAGAAATCTGACAAAAATATACCACCCCTACCAACAAAAAATGAACAACTCTATCATATTGCTCTGGATAATGAATCAAAAGGTCCTTATGGATTAGATGCTATAAAAGAGTATATTAAAAAAGGTATTGTAAAAAAAGAGACACTCGTATGGAGAGAGGGTTTAAGTGATTGGGTTGAAGCTGATTTAGAATTTCAACACTACTTCAATGCAACACCTCCACCACTACCAAAAAAATAGAAATCAAAGTTAGAAACATTGAAATTTAAATCTATTAACTTTACCTGTAAAAATTGTGGGGCACCGTTACGGTTTAGTCCCATCTCTAACTCTCTTAGCTGTGAGTTTTGTGCCACAAATGAGTCGATAGAACAATCTAGCCAAGAGATAAAAGAGTACTCTTTTAAAGAGGCTCTGAATTTTTTGGAAAAGCACCATGAACAAGAGATTAACAAAGAGATTACCTGCAATAAATGTGCAGCGACTTTCACGATAAGTCCTTACTCTATTAGCACTAACTGTCCCTATTGTGGAACACCTGCTATTACAGAATTTAGAAAAGAGATAGAAGCAAAATCACTACTTCCTTTTCAAATTCCACAAAAAAAAGCTCAAGAACTCTTCAAGAAATGGATTGGTTCGCTTTGGTTTGCTCCCTCTAAATTAAAAAAAATTCTTACAGGAGAGTACAAACTAAAAGGCTACTATCTCCCTCATTGGACATATGATTCAGAGACCCATACCAACTATCGTGGAGAGAGAGGCGATGTCTATTATGTCAATGTTGAACGTAACGTGATAGTCAATGGACGGCAAGAGAGACAAGTAGTAAGAGAAGCTAGAATACAATGGACACCTGTAGTTGGTGCTGTAGATAATTTTTTTGATGATATAACCGTTGGAGCATCCAAAACCATTTCACATACTATTTTAGACACACTAGAACCTTGGTATACTGATGTACTTGTTCCCTTTAATAAAAAATATATTTCAGGTTTTGATTCAGAAGAGTATACTATTGGACTCGATAATGGATTTGAGTTTGCAAAGCTAAAAATGGATAAGGTTATCCGTCAAACAATTAAACATAAGATAGGTGGAGACCAACAACGAATTAGCCGTATGGAGACCAAATACAGTAATACCACCTATAAAAATGTTCTCTTCCCCATATGGACAGCAGAGTTTAAATGGAACAATAAAATGTACAACTATGCCATCAATGGACAAACAGGTAAAGTAACAGGAGAACGCCCCTACTCTTGGGTTAAGATTATTACCTTAATTTTAACCATAATGCTTATTGTAGGAGGGTTTGTCTATTTGGATGCTCATCCGAATACTTTAAATCATCTCTCCACTTAGGATGATGAAAATGCAACCGATGGTCACAACTGTTTGAGACGACAGATTCATCAAAAGTTATTGTCCCAATATTTTTCCAATCTTTTCTACCTCTAGTCTCTTTAGATGCCACAGCAATATCAAAAATTATTTTTTTACTATTTTTCAAAATAAATTCATCTCTAAAATCTTGGGCATCTACAGTTTGACCTTTTTGAGCTGAAATTTTCATCCATTTTGGGGTAATCAGACTCTTTTTATTCTCTTCTCCAAGCTCCGAAATCTCATAAAGTTGTCTTATATTTGGATTCTCATCGGCATCTCCAAAGGCTTTGGCTACTTTTAGAGCATAGAGTAAGTTTTTTAGAACTTCACTTGTCGTAGTTACCTCAGGTTCATTTGTCAACTCAACATCTGTAAAGTGTAGAGCATCTGTTCCTCCTAAATCATCTATAACAAAAAAGTTAGCACTTA
>QNZV01000025.1 GCA_003978395.1 Sulfurovum sp.
GGTTATGTACGAACAAAAGTTGTGGATAATTATAAAGTTCCCATAGGAATGAAAGGTTTGGAGAAATCGTATATAGATTTTTTAGAACCTACTCAAAATGGAGTAATAAAAGGAAAACGTGATGTTATAGGGACAATTCTTCGTGATGGAAAGAGCCGAAAATTAGAGCGTATAGATGGTATGGATATTCATCTCAATATCAACTTAGATTTTCAACGCAGTGTTGAAAAAGTTTTAGATGAGATGAAAGAACAGATTGGTGCGGAAGAGATTATGGTAGCTGTAATGGATTCTCATACAGGTAAACTACTATCTTTGGCATCTTCAGAGCGTTTTAATCCTAAACATATTACTCAAGAAGATGTAAAATCACTAAATCCTAATTTTTCTGAATATCTTTATGAACCAGGGTCAGTTATTAAACCACTAACTCTGGCTATTGCAATGGATGCACATACTGTAGATTTAAATAAACCAATAAAGTTGGGTGGAAAACTAAAGGTAACAAATAAATATACTATTTCAGATGATGAATATTTTAAGTCATTAACCCCAAAGGGTATTATTATGCACTCTTCAAATATTGGTATTGCTAAAATAGCATGGAGACTCAAAGGTCAAGAGCTTTATGATGGTTGGCGTAGATTTGGGCTTTCTATACCCTCTGGAATTGATTTGTCTAAAGAGTTAGCAGGAAAAATAAAGCCTGCATATCTATTAAACTATAAAGTACACTCTGCCAATATGGCTTATGGTTATGGTATGCTAGCAAACTTTATGCAGATGATAAAAGCTTATAGTGCTTTTAATAATAATGGTGTTGCCGTTACACCAAAATTGGTCAATTACCTTAGTAGTGGAGGAAAAAAATACGATACCCTAAATGAGATAGAAGATTTAGAAGCATGTACTCCCTATACAGCATCTAAAATTAATGATATTTTAATCGCCACAGTAAATAGAGGAACAGGACGGTCTGCACAATACGATGGATTGACAGTAGGTGGAAAAACAGGTACGGCACACATCAGTTACAAAGGTCACTATATTGATGAGTATCACAGTAGTTTTTATGGTTTTGTCAATGATAAGTTTGGACATAAATATACCGTTGGTGTTTTTGTTATAAAAGCAAAAAAAGTCTATTTTGCCTCTCAAACAGCTGCACCTACCTTTAAAAAAGTTGTGAATAAAATGGTTAAGCATCACTATTTGGTTGTGGATAAGCGTTTAGCCAGAACAGATTTATCCAGACGAGAAGCTGTTCGTAAACGTAGACATGATGCCTACGTAAGAAAAATTCAAGCTTACAATAAGGCACATGGGATAGAATAATAAAAATCAAGGAGTTATAGATGTTCAAAAAGTTATTAAGTATCAGTTTGTTAATTGGAATGCTTGGAGGGTGTGTAGCTGTTGACCCACAAGGTCGAGGTTATTCTATTGCTGTTCCTATGAGTATGATTAACTCAACCTTGGCAGAGAAGTTTCCTGCTAGTGAAAAAGTCTCTTATGGAATGGTTTCAGGTACGCTAAATATTGAAAAACCTAATGTTCTAGGTAAAGCAGGAACTGATAAATTAGGAGTAGGAACATCATTTAAATTTACAAATATGTTCATTCCAAAAGGAATTTCTGGAACAATTGATTTGGCTTCAGGTATTCGTTATGATGCAAATACAAAAAACTTATATTTAGCCAATCCAATGGTCAATGAAATCAAGTTTCAAGACTTCTCTTTGGCTAAATATTTAACAGCTGATATGAGAAATGCTATTGGAATGGTTATTGCAAATACAATTTCAAAAAAACCAGTTTACAATATACAAAAAGCAGGTGTTGGTGCAGGATTTGTCAAAGGCATAGATGTTCGTAACGGTCAAATCTTTTTAACATTTGGGTTGTAATTTATGAATAATAAACCTAAATATACAATTTTTAAAAATGCTTCATATGCGTGGGATGGCTTGGTTCATGCCGTTAAAACTGAAACCTCTTTTAAGATAGAGTTAGCAATTGCTATCATCTTTTTTCCACTGGTTTACATCATGCCTTTTGAGTTGATGTATAAATTAATTTTACTTATTACTTATTTTATAATTATGATTGCAGAGTTACTCAACTCGGCTGTTGAAAATGTAGTTGATTTGGTCACTACAGAGATTCATCCCTTGGCAAAAGCTGCCAAAGACATTGGAGCAACAGCTGTTCTATTTTCTGTAATTTTACATCTGCTATGTTGGGGGTTGATAGGATTGGATTATTTTACTCATCAATAGAAATTTTTATTTCTTTTTTCTTTTTTTATACTTTTAATTTTCCCAATTATTACACAATATACAGTTAATATGAAGAGAATAAAAAAATAAAAAAAGGAATCAAGATGAAATTTAACTCATTTATCATACTATTTACAACCACTATATTGGGACTGATTACCTATGGTCTATTAAATAATATTCAACTCTCCCTATTTATATTAGTCATGGGTATAATATTTTTTTATATCTCAAAAAGAAATACTCTTCATAGAAAAGAGAATCTTAATATTATAAGAGATGAACGTAAACTTTACTTTTATCTTAGTGATGATTTACTATTTTCTGTAAATTTGGTTCATGACAAACCTATTTCAGATATACTCAGAGAGACTATCAATAAAGAGATAGCAAGTATTAGAAATATTACACGAAAAATATGTTTCATTAATTTTAAAGAAGATAAGCTTTTGAATGAACTTAACAGTTCTCTTATCTCCAGAAGAAGAAGTTAGCAGATATTTAAAAACTAAGAACTGCTACTTTCTTTCCATAGTAGGCATAAATGCCTACACCCTAAACTTAAAGTTCTATCTTTTAACCAATTTTCACTATAATCGAAAGATGAAACCTGTACATTTTTTAAGCAATTCTCCAAAAATCAATAATATTGTTAAAGGGTTTACCCTTACTCGTTCACTTTTTGTCTCCTCTTTACTTGTAGGTAAAGAGCATACAGGCAAAAAAACACTTATTGGAATGTTGTTCCCAAACAGTATTACTGTTGATGCTTCAAGTAAAGAAGAGCTTATTTTGGCATTAAAAAAACATAATGAAATAATTATATACAATTTTGAAAATCTAAAATATTTTGAGGATTTGAATTTTGAAAATAAACGCATTATTGCTATTGCCAACCATATAGATAACAGTCAAAAAATTGAAAAAAAGTTTGCCTTTATCTACCATATGCCTTCGCTTGAAGAGCGAGAAGATTTAGATTTGCTTATTGAATACTTTCAAAATGAGATTCAAAAAGAGTTAATGTTGGACTATCCTATAAAATTGGATAAAAAAAACTTAGACCTCTCTACCAATATACAGTCACTTAAAGCCTCTATGTATAGACAGCTTATAAATAAAACACTCAACAGTGACGATATAGAGCATATACTATTTGAGTATCTACTCAATAATATAGATGGAAATAATGCTTATAGAGAATATCTTTTTCTATTTGAACGCCCTCTTATTAAGGCAGGTCTCAAAAAATATAAATCTCAACTAAAGCTATCATCTATTTTAGGACTCAATAGAAATACATTAAGAAAGAAGATACAAGAACATGACCTCGATTGATTTTAAATTTTTCATTGAAAATGACTCTAATCCCTTTGTACTTTTTTCTAGTTCAGGAAAACTAAAATATCTTAATACTTCTGCTGAAATACTCATGGGTTCATGTAATCCCAAAGAGTTATTTAAAATTGCTATCTCTTATGCACCTAAAAGCTTTGGTTATAATAAAACCGTTTTAGATTTATCTTTTGGTTCTTTTGAATTTTATGGAATTAATGTACTCTATGAAAATGAAGATATTATTGGCATGCACCTCTATAACAAACCTATGGCAAAAGTAGATGATAGTTCTCTGCTTGAAGGATACACTTTAACCAATTTAAACCTTTTATTACAAGCAAATATTGAACTTTTTGATATTAACTATAGGGGAAAGATAAAACTCTTAACCGATTATGATATTCCAAAACTTCAAATCCATCAAAATAATTTTTCTATGCTCTTAAGACATATCTTTTCTCAATTTTTAGAGAATAAAAATTTGGAAATCACAATGAAAATAAAACTAGGAGAGCGTGTAGTAGTCAAAGATACACGCTACTCTATTATTATTTTGCAAGTTAGAAGTAGCTCACGAGATAAAGAATATGATAAAGAGATAGAGCTTCTTGCACTAAAAAACCATATTAATATTCATTTTAAAGAGTCTGCTACTATTTTAGAAATTCCTGCTATTGCTTGATAGTGTTAAATTAAATAATGAATATTATGGATAGTCAAGATGCTTAAAATTTAATCATGGAATTGCACAGAAAATAAAAACTTTCTATTATAATTCTCTTAACAAAAACAAGATAGGAGAAGTTATGGCAGGATTTAAGGAACTAAAAGGACATGGACACGGAATGACGTTGTTCATGGCTTTTTTGTATTTCGACATGAGTTTTATGGTCTGGACAATGCTTGGTCCATTGAGTACCGAGATTGGGGAAGCATTGGCTCTAGCAGGGCATGTTATGACAGCTGGAGAGAAAGCAACACTGCTCTCTCTTCCTATTTTATCAGGA
>QNZV01000146.1 GCA_003978395.1 Sulfurovum sp.
GCTTTTATTGTTTTTTCTGCAAAATCAAAACAATCATTATCTAGTAGGCCTTCTGAATACTCCTTAAAAACGTCTAAAATATTAGATGTTATGCAATCCATCCTATCGCCACTTGCTCGTCTTGCGTATTCAGCACAGACGACCGAAGCCCTTAGTAAAGTTTTATGTTCCCTTGAATATAACTTAGGGTCATAAAGGTTTATGAACAACCATATTAACCAGTCCGCTTGGTCTGTTGTAGTCACAAATTCAACTAACCCTTTATTTTTAGTATGCTCATAAATATATTTACTTGCATAATTGTCATGTAAAAACTTGTCAAATTCTTTCGCATTCATAGCCTTTGTTTAAAAAATGTAAAAATTATAACTCTTTCATCATTTTTTCGTAAAACGGCTGCGCAACCGTTGTGTGACGTGTTTCCCAATCATTCAAGTAGGTATTATCCCTTAGTATAAAAATGACCTTCAGACGCTTGGGTGCGTCTATGCCTTCAACTGTGTATAGCCTGTACATGTCTTTTACCATTTTATGGTATTTGTGAACTTAAAACTAGCTATGAAAACATTTTTGTATGTTAATACTCATAAGAACTATCTTAGATGTTCTAAGATTTATATAGTTCAATAATAATGATTTTAATATATTATATTAAATAAAGGAATGGAATGAAAGATTTAATTATATTTTTTGTAATAGTATGCTTGGAACTATATCATCTATATAGATTAAATAAAGAGTACAAATATATTTTTAAATTAAATATATCACTATTTGTCTTTATATCTATAGTAGATATCATAACTTTTGGTTCTCATTTGATTGGAGCATTGAGTTATGATTATTTAATATTAATAATTATTTCAATATTGCTTGTAAAGGTAAAAAAGTATACAAATGAGATGATTCATTCTTATTTCTTTATCTCTATTGTAGGTTTTGTATTGCTCTTACCTATAGTATATTTATTATATTTTATGATTTTTACAAATCCATTGACAACTTCAGATATGTTTGCTATATATCAAAGTAACATAAATGAAAGTTTAGAATTTTTATCACAGTTTATCCCTTTTTATAGTTTTATACCAATTTTTTTATTAGTATTTGTTCTTATTAAAATGAATAAAAAATACTTAAACTCTATTTTTGCTAAAAAACTTGATATACAGTTAATGTTGCCTTTACTTTTAAGTATAGGTATTATTTATTATATCGCTGGACATACTAAGACTACAAGTTTATACACATTGCCTTTATTTTCTTATAAAGAATATACTACTCAACTAAAACTATTTAAAAAAACCCAATCAAAGGTGACAGAAAAAAACTTTGAAGCCACTAAAAAAGAAAAAGGGGAATTGACTGTAGTTGTCATTGGCGAATCATTAAATAGATATCATATGTCACTATATGGATACAAAAGAGATACAACTCCACATCTTAAAAAGATGAAAAATAACTTAGTAGTTTATACAAATACCTACTCAAATGATGTAGAAACAATGGGAGTATTATCTTATGCTTTGACGCAAACAAATCAATTAAATAATATAAAATATTTTAATGCAATATCACTTGCAAATATGTATAAAAAAGCTGGATATAAAACTATTTGGCTTACCAACCAACAATTATATGGCAAATGGGATAATTTAGTTGCTGTGATGGCACATAGTGTAGATAAGCTTATCTCATTTAACAATAATATGGGGGAGTTAACTTTTGATGCAAAATATTATGATGGTAAGATATTAGAGTATTTGAATACAGAACTAAAAAATAAAACTTCAAAAAATAAAGTTATTTTTATTCATCTGATGGGGAGTCATGGTGCTTATAAACTTAGATATCCGAAAGAGTATGAAAAATACAAAGTTACATTAATAGATGCTATAAAAGATAAAGTTCATATAAATAAAACAAAAGTTCATATTATAAATGCATATGACAATAGTATATATTATAATGATTATGTAGTATCAAGTATTATAAAAAAGTTACAAAATATTAATGAACCTGTTAGTATGATTTATTTTTCAGACCATAGCGAAGATCTTACATATTATAAGGGGCATGGTAGAACAAATTTTACTTATGAACTGACACAGATTCCACTATTTTTTTATTTTTCACAAGAATATAAAGAAAAGTATCCAACTAAGCATAATAATATTGTGAAACATAAAGATAAATTATATTGTAATGATATGGTTTATGATACTATGATAGGTATATCTAATATTATAACAGATAAATATAATCCAACATTTGATTTATCATCAAATAAATTTAAGTTGTTGCCTAAAGATGCTTATACTATGCATAGACTAAAAAAATATAGTGTAAAAGAGAATCCATATTATAAGGAAATGGGAAATGAATAAACCGTTGATAAGTATAATTCCAACATATAATCGTGCATGGTGCATAAACATATCAAAATTTTGAGATTGTTATAACTGATGATGGTTCGACTGATAATACAGAAGAAATAATCGAAAGGTATAACAGAGTTAAAAGAGATGTTAGTAGGAGAGTACAATGAAGAGACCGAGAAAAAAAGATACCATCAAAGATAAATTAAAATACGAACAGAAGCTGTTTCAGCTTTATTTAAAAGGAGAGTTGAAATTTGATAAGGATATTCAGATGGTTATTGATAATATGGGGGAGTAGGAAGTAGGGGGGAGTGAAGGGTATTATACTCTATTAACCTATTGAGTTTAGCTTTAATGAGATATAGATATAATTCCAATAATCTAAATAAATATAATATATGTAAGCAGTGGGTAAAAATGAATTATGATGTAATAGTAATTGGTGGTGGTCATGCAGGTATTGAAGCCTCGTTAGCACCTGCGAGAATGGGTGTGAAAACACTGATGGTAACGATATTGGCAGAGCAGATTGGTGCAAGTTCTTGTAACCCTGCTATTGGTGGTTTGGCAAAAGGGCATTTGGTTAAAGAGTTGGATGCAATTGGTGGACAAATGGGTTTGGCCACTGATGCTACAGGGATTCAGTTTAGAATTTTAAATGGCTCAAAAGGTCCTGCTGTTCGTGGTTCTAGAGCTCAGATAGATATGGATAGATACCGTATTTATATGAAAAATGTGGTCTTGAATACCGAGAACTTGGATGTAAAACAAGAGATTGTAGAGGCGTTGATTATAGAAGAGGGGAAAGTATTAGGAGTAGAGACACAACTTGGTAATAGATACATGGCAGGTAAAGTAATTATTGCTTCTGGTACATTTTTGAACGGTCTTATTCATATTGGAGATAAAAAGCAACGAGCAGGGCGACAAGGGGAGTTTGCTTCTATAGAGTTGGCTGAATATTTACGAAGCTTAGGTATAGAGATAGGGCGACTCAAAACAGGAACATGTGCTAGAATTGATGGTTCATCTATTGATTTGGATGTAATGGAAGAACAAGGAGGAGATGAAAATCCGATTCCTTTTTCATTTAGAACAAATCGTAAAACGTTTAATCCTACACAATTGCCTTGTCATGTGACCTATACCAATGAAGATACTCATCATATTATAGAGAGTAATTTTTATAGAGCTCCAATGTTTTCTGGTCAAATAGAGGGGATGGGTCCACGCTATTGTCCGAGTATTGAAGATAAAATTAACCGTTTCCGTGACCGACCACGACATCAAATTTTTGTAGAGCCTCAAACAATAGAAGCAAATGAGTACTATATCAATGGTATGAGTACCTCTTTACCAACAGATGTTCAGTTGGATATGATTCGTTCGGTCAAAGGGATGGAAAAGGCAAAAATTGTGCGTTATGGTTATGCTATTGAGTATGATTATGTTCAACCAACAGAACTGAAACATACATTAGAGACAAAAAAAGTAGAAGGTCTCTATTGTGCAGGGCAGATTAATGGAACAACAGGTTATGAAGAGGCAGCAGCTCAAGGATTGATGGCAGGAATCAATGCAGGTCTATCAGTACAAGGAAAAGAGCCGTTGATTTTAGGACGAAATGAAGCCTATATTGGTGTGCTTATTGATGATTTGGTAACCAAAGGGACAAAAGAACCATACCGTATGTTTACAAGCCGTTCAGAGTACCGTTTGTTACTACGTGAAGACAATGCTGATACACGTCTTTATAAATATGGAAAAGCTTTGGGGTTACTGGATGATGAATATTTGGCACAAGTAGAACAAAAAGAGAAAGATATAAATGAAGCGATTGCCTATTTACGAGAAAATTTCGTAACACCTACTAAACTTTTTATAGAACAGTTAACAGCTCTTGGAGAAGAGAAGATAAATGATAAGCTCCACTTATTAGATTTACTTGGACGTGCATCTATGACCCAAGAGAAGATAATTGCACTTGTACCCTCTTTTGCAAAGTATAGTGATGAGGTTATAGAACAGTTGGTTATAGAGGCAAAATATAGTCGTTATATTGAAAAGCAACAGAGCCAAGTAGATAAGATGAAAGATATGTTAAAAGTTAAAATCCCAAAAGGGTTTGTATTTGAAAAAGTTTCAGGCTTAAGTAATGAGATAGTGGAGAAGTTAAATAATATTAACCCTCCAACTCTTTTTAATGCTTCTGAAATTTCAGGAGTTACTCCTGCTGCT
>QNZV01000081.1 GCA_003978395.1 Sulfurovum sp.
ATATTTTATACCGATTGTACAAATGAGCTTATGATTTCTCGTTTGCTTCCACCAAAATTGATTTTTAGTTTATACTCTTTTCCTGATTTTGTTACACCTTGTATACGACCAATTCCAAAAAGTTTATGTTTGACTAGGTCGCCTTTTTTATAGCTTGGGCTTTTACTTCGTTGAAAAGCTATATCATTAATGAGTCCTGCTTCTCCTAAAAAACGGCTTTTTTTAATGAGTTTTCGTTGACCTTTATAGAAACGGCTATCAGTGTAACAGAGTGTTAGGTCAGATTTGGCTCGTGTAATAGCTACATAGCCCAAACGACGCTCCTCTTCCATGTTGCATCCATCGCCTAAAAGAGGGAAAAACTCCTCTTCGAGTCCAATAACATAGAGATGCTCAAACTCCAAGCCTTTTGAGGCATGAATACTCATAATGGTTATGGCATTTTCATCAATTTGGTCTTGGTCACTTTGCAATGAGATGTCGTTTAAAAAAACATCCAAACTAAGATTTGGATTTGTGTATATTGCCTCTCTGAAATATCCATTAAATTCATCAATATTTAAAACACGTTCTTGACCATCAATCATAGAGGCGTAGTATTTTTTTATTCCAACTAGCTCTTCAAAGAGTTCTAAAAAGTTATAGAGTGAGCTTTCTATTTTGGCTCTTAGAGTATTAATGTTATTTACAAACTCTTTGAGTGAGTTTGTTGCTCGTTTTGAGACAATTTGATTGAGCTCATCTGTTTCTATTTGAGATATAAATGTAAATATTGAACACTGCTTATGAAAAGCCTCTTTTTTAAGTTTATCAATGGATACTTTTCCCAGACCTCTTTTGGGCTTGTTTATAATACGTTCCAAAGAGAAATCATCATTGGGGTTTGATAGTAGTCTAAAATAGGAGATAATATCTTTTATCTCTGCACGGTCATAAAAACGCATTCCTCCAAGAAGCTTAAAGGGAAGACCTTCTTTGGTAAAACCCTCTTCTAGGGAACGTGAAAGGGCATTAATACGGTATAAAACAGCAATCTCATCCGAGGATACACCTTTGGCTAAAAGTACTTTAATCTCTCTTGCAATGCTTCTTGACTCTAGCGATTCATCAAGTGAGTGAAAGAGCTTGACATTTTGACCATCGCCTTTAAATGAAGAGAGCTTTTTTCCTATTCGCTGAGAGTTGTGTTCAATAAGTTCATTAGCTGCTTTTAAAATAGGTATGGTGGAACGGTAATTTATCTCTAGTTTAACGGTTTTTGTGTTTTCAAAATAGCTAGAGAACTCCAAAATATTTCGTATGTTTGCACCACGCCAACCATAAATACTTTGGTCATCATCTCCTACCACACATAGATTATTATGTTCAGAGGCTAAAAGTTCTAAAAGTTTAAATTGTAGTTCATTGGTATCTTGGTACTCATCGACCATAATGTATTGATAACGATTAGAGGTCTCTTTTCGTAAATCATCATTTTCATCTAAAATTCTATAGGTCAACATTAGTAAATCATCAAAATCTACCAAATTATTCTCGGTAATCTCTTTTTCATAGCTTTTATATATCATAGCTATTTTTTTATAATCTACAAGCTCTGCTTTTTTAATTATTTCATCAGCACTCAATAAGGTGTTCTTATATTTTGAAATCTCTGAACCAATAAAGGCGATATTTAAATCTATTTTATGCTCTTTGGCTATACGTTTGAGTATTTTCTTTCTATCATCTGAGTCTATAATGACAAAATTATTAGCTCGACCAAGTTTTTCAATATGAAACTTTAGAAAGAGAAGTCCAAATTTATGAAATGTACATAGTAGTGGCATAGAAGAGATGTGTGTATTAATGAGTGCAGAAGCACGATAACGCATCTCTTTTGCTGCTTTGTTGGTAAAGGTAAGGGTTAGGGTATTATGAGGGTCAATACCCACTACAGAGATAAGGTATGCCAATCTTGTTGTTAACGTTTTTGTTTTACCTGAACCTGCCCCTGCTAAAATAAGAAGAGGTCCGTCAATATGTTGAACGGCTTCTTGTTGAGCTTCATTTAGAGCTTCTATTACTTCTTGCATATCTATCACTTTTTTATATCTATTATAGCACTTTATTCATTAATATTTAATATTTTTACATTTGAATAACCTTATATTATATTTCAATTAAAAAACATTTGTTTCTCTTATGAAGAAGTTTAAATATAATCTGATATAATAAAATGAATAAAAATTATAAGGGTAGGTAATGTTAAAAGATTTTGTAAAAATGGAGACTTTTTTAACGGTAGCACGTGAACGTAGTTTTTCGAAAGCATCTGCTAAACTAGGTATTTCACAACCAGCAGTTACACAGCAGATTAAATATATTGAGGCATATCTTGAAGCCAAGATTATTGATCGTAAAAAAAATGGTATACGGTTAACACCTGAAGGTGAAGAGCTTTATAAAGTTGTTACTCAACTAGAAAAAGCTATCTTAATACTTGAAAAAGATGTTCTAAAAATTATTAAAAAAGAGATGACATTTAGATTGGGAGCTTCGTACACTATTGGCTCTTATGTTATTCCAGGAGAGTGTCTAAATAGTATTTCAGAGAGTATTGGTAATGATGTTGTTTTAAATATAGATATGACAGAAAAAATTATTATGGGTCTAAAAGAGAGAAAATTTGATGTTGGTTTAATTGAATCTCCAATTTTTGATGATGGTTTAATTTATAGAGAGTGGTTTGATGATGAACTTGTTATTTTTTCAAACACTCCTCTACCAAAAACTGTAAATACAGAAGAGTTATATGAGTATAAATGGATTTGTCGTGAAGAGGGGTCGCATACACGTAAATTGATTGGTGAAGTTTTTGAAGAGTTGGGTGTTTCATGTAAAAGTTTTAATGTTTTATCTGAAGTCTCTAACACAACAGCTGCACTACAGAGTGTCAAACGTTCTAATGTAGACGCAAATGAGCCAACAGTATCTGTAATATCTAAACATGCTATTGCAGAAGAGGTGGCTCGTGGAGAGTTGTTTGAATCAAGAATTTATGGCTTTACAATGTCACGAAAGTTCTATATTGTCTATACCAAAGAGAATAAAAACAATGTATTTATTGATAATGTTGTAAATTATATTATTTCAGGTAAATGTTAGACAGAGTAGAGAGTTAACTCTCTATCTTTACTTTGTAATAGTTTTATCTTTTTTTTAGAAGCTTTGCATTCTCTGGATTATTTAATAGAGCCGACATAGAGTCAACCTCTGTTAACTCTTCCTCCTCCTCTTCAACATAGGAAGTAATGTTCATTAAAATAGGATACTCTCCTACAAAAAGTTGTTTAATTCCTAAAAGAGGAATTTGAACCAATGCTCCAAAATTTTCATTTCCAAATCCTGCTTCGAATGATAGATATTCATTATCTAGTGAAGCTGATTCAAAAGAGTAGTTGGCTAGCATAAAAAGTGTTATTTCTGGCAAAGACTCTTTTATCTCTGTAGGCAACTCTGGAGTAAATTTAACATGTTCGATTTCACATGCAATACCAAACTCTTCATTGTTATCAAACATATATTCAATAGTTTGCAAAATATGATTTTGCATAAGTTCTCTAAACTCTTTTGTTGCTAAGTTTTCAATTGACATTTTCTCTTCCCTTGTTTTATCTTATATCTTTATGTATATTAATATTTTTTTGAATTTGGAATCCTATCATAGCATTCATTAAAGCAAAATGTGAAAAGTTTTGGAACTCTTCTTTTCTTATGTTTTTTGGAATTAAAAGGTTATTATGGAGTAATTTTGCCCTCATTGTTCCTTTTAATAGTGGTTTTTTCGGGGTAAACCACTCTTGACCATTATAAAAAGCAATGTTGGCAATGCTTGTATCGGTAAGCAATCCGTCTTTTTCGATAATAATTTCATCTTTATAGAGCTTTTGTAAATTATTTAACTCTTCTCTATTATCATATTTATACGCATACTCAATTTGGCTTTTTACAATGGTAAATTTATGAAATGTTTTTGGAGTATAGGGGATATACTCTATAGATTGAATATCTTCTTTATAGGTAAGACGACAACGATAGAGACCTGTTGGGGGTGGCGTAATAAAAGTCTCTAAATTTAATTGTGCTTTTGCATTAAAAAGTTCAGCTCTACTTCTATTACATCGTCTGTTATGCCACTCAATATTTTCTATTTGACCATTCTCTATTTTGATGGTTTCAAAGAGTAAGCTACTCATCAAAATAGTTAGTTGTCAAAGAGTTCTGTAGAGAGATAACGTTCTGCTGTGTCACACAAAATAGTTACAAATACTTTGCCTCTGTTTTCAGGGCGAGAGGCTATTTCAAAAGTTGCACAAACATTTGCACCAGAAGAGATTCCTACAAGTAACCCTTCTGTTTTGGCAAGTTCTTTTGCTCTTTGAAATGCTTTTTCATCTGAAACTTTAATCACTTCATCATAAATATCTGTATTTAAAATAGTTGGTACAAATCCTGCCCCAATGCCTTGAATCTTATGAGGTCCCCCCAATCCTCCAGAGAGTACAGGCGAGGTAGAAGGCTCTACAGCAATGGCTTTTAGATTAGGTAGAGTCTCTTTTAAAGCTTCTGATGT
>QNZV01000159.1 GCA_003978395.1 Sulfurovum sp.
ATAAAAGTATAGCAAGTGGAAAGTAAAAAGTAATTTAACTTTACCCTTTCATTCAGATACTTTCCCCTACCATTCAAAAACTTTCCCCTAACCATTCAATTTTTTGACCTAAACATTCAAATACTTTCCTTTATAGCCTTGAAAGTAAGGTATAACGGGCTTTGCTAATCTCTAAAAGAGAAGAAATAGAGGGTAAAGTAGGCTTAAACTATTGAGGGTTCGAGTTTGGTTTGGGAATTGGTAAAAAATGGTATAAATTGAATATTTTAATATAAGAATCAGATGAAATTAATCTAAAAATATAGAAATGAATAATTACTATTAATCATCTTGATACTTCAACGCAATTTTCTTGAACTCCCCTTTTAGTTCAAGAAATGCTTCAATCACTTTTGGATTATAGGTTTCTCCTTCTCCTGAAATAATAATCTCTTCTGCTTTTTCAAAGGTAAATGCTTTTTTATAACATCGTTTACTAATGAGTGCATCATAAACATCAGCCAAGGTCATGAACTGTGCTTCTATAGGAATTTCATCCCCTTTAAGTCCCATTGGATAACCTGTACCATCCCACTTTTCATGATGATAAAAAGCAATATTATAGGCTACTTTTAGAAAATCATTTTTATCATAAGAGTTCAACATATTTTGAATTACATTTTTACCAAGAGTTGAATGAGTTTTCATAACTTCAAACTCTTCAAAGGTTAATTTTCCTGGTTTTTTTAATATAGAATCAGGTATTCCTATTTTTCCAATATCGTGAAGAGGTGCTGCTTCATATATTGTATTAATATAGTTAGGAGTTAAAATATCAAGATAGATTTTTTTATTGTAAAAGTAATCTGCAAGTAATTTAACATAATTTTTTGTCCTAAGTATATGACCTCCTGTCTCATCATCATGTATTGTAGCCAAAAGAATCATACTGTCTATCATAGCAACATGTGATTGTAATAGTTCATCATGTGATTTTTTTTGTTCTTTTACATATAAAAGAATAAATGATGTACTCATTATAAAAAAGAAGAGTAAAAAAGGAACCCATAAATAACCTATTGATATATATAAGTGATTCAAATAGAGTAGACTCATCCATACCGTAGAGAATATAATGGTTAAAAAAAAGAGTAGTGATATGGCTATAAACCATCGTCTATAGAGAAAATAGACCATCCATAAGGAGAGGAAAAGAGATAAAAGTAGATTAAATTGTTTATAATAATTTGGTTGTCTGTAGAGTTCATCATTTAGAATATTTTCAATCAATCGTGCGTGAATCATAGTGTTTGAAATTTTTTTATGATTCGAGATAAATTCTCCTTTTTCAACTCCTGTTGCACTCGAACCAAGAAGTACAACTTTACCCTCTATACTCTCTTTAGAAATTCTATTCTCTAAAATATCAATGGCTGAAATTGATTTTGGAGGAGTTGAGCGAAAATTTAACAAAACAGAAGAGTCCTCATCCATATAAACGTTATGTCCTAGTATTGAAAACTTATTTCCCTCTACTTTTGAATTTAAACTATCAATACTTAAAAGTGTTGCCAAAGAAAATGAGGGAACAACTCTATTTTTGTACTCTATAAATAGAGACATACGCCGAAAAAGTCCATCTGAATCAGCCATTGCATTGATAAAACCAAAATTTGGAATACTCTCTTGTAAATCAGAATAATTACAAAGAGCAGTATTCGCAGACAGAGATGTATTAATATTAGAAAAATCATAAAGTTTACTGTTCAACTTTGGACATTTTCCAGCAAAATATTTACTATTTGAGAGATAAATTGAGAGTGTACTTCCTGAACTCATTAAGCTCTCCGTCAAAATTAAATCATTATCTTTTAAACCAATAGGAAGCCTTGGCATCTCTATTTTATAATTAAAGAACTCTTTATAAAAAGATTGAATATTTATAGGAGATGTTCTATCTTTTTCTGAAAAAATAATATTAATGCCAATAGCAGAGGGATTCAATAGAGAAATTTGACCAATCAATTTTGCATTGATAATACGAGGCCAAGGCCACTGTCCATATTTTTTTAAACTCTCCTCATCAATATCAACAATAACAACATGCACAGAGTCTTTAACCTTATAAGAAGATACTTCGGTAAAAAAATCATAAAGTTTATAATCTAAATATTGAATATTTTTAGAGTAGTAGAGATAGAAATGAAACGATACGGCAAAGAGAATTACCCCTATATATTTAATCAATCTCATTGATAAACTACTTTAAAATTATGATAAGGATAAGAAAGTAGAGAGATAAAAGATAATTCATAACTGTATGATAACAGTTTGAAATATCAATATAAGATAAAAAAAAAGTTTTTTTTAAGAAAAGTATCTCTTGTTACAAAACATCACTTCTATTTCTTAAAAAAATATAAAAGTGATATTTTTACTCACAAAACATTTATATAGAGGGTTTAAGCCCTACTCTTGTTATTAATAGTTTACCATCTATCTCTTCTACGGTTAAGAAGTGTTTACTCTCTCCTTTTAGTACCTTTTTACCACTGTTAATAGAGTAGTCAAACTCTATTTTTAACTCTGTTTTATTCAGAGAACTCTTTAATAGTTCTATTTTCATATTGTTGTAGATTCGTTTTGACCAATCTTTAAAATAACTTTTTTTATCATGCAACACATCCTCTTTTGATGCATTTTTTGTTCTAAAATATTGTGTTAAAGGATAGTGGAAAAATTTACCAAACTCTAACTCATTGTTAGAGTTCATCTCTAAAGTATAGAGTGTTTCAACCAACTCTTTTGCTCTTTCCAAAAAGCTCTCTTTTTTAGAACTTGATATTTTTTTAGTTGTAGAATTCTTAGAATTCAACGCCTTTACCACAACCGTTTCAGCACCTTTTGCATAGTCGTTAATACGGGTATCGTACATTGCTTCTGTAATGACAGCAGGTAGTTTACACTCCCCCACTGATGTTGCCATCAAAGGAGTATATATTACACCTCTATTTCCTATAGCTATATACTTTTTGAGCGATTTACTATACTCCTCTTTTTTTCGTAGATTAATAAAATTCAAGACTCTATCATCACGTATCTCTTGATACTCTTGTTGTATATTTGTATTTTTAAAGAGTGCTTTTTTATTATTGATATTATTATTTACAATAGTAAGACAAGCAGGAACTCTTTGATTAACAACCACATTTTTAATAGCTCCATAATTTACAATTATCACTTTAGAGTAGAGTTTATCCCCTTGAGTTAAATTCTGCAAATCAACCTCATCTCCATTTTTATCTATAAATTCACGTTCAATACTAAGCTCTTTTGTCGTTGATAATCTATTTTTAATGGCACGAGGTAGGTGTTTAATCAACTCGATAGAGTAGGACATTGCACCTCTATTTGTAGAGAGTTTTATAGTTGGACTGGTTAATTTATCTATAACAATTGTCTTTGCAGAGGTATAATTTTCTTGCTCTCCATTAAGTGCAATATCAACATCAAGTTTGGAATTTTTTGGTTTTCCTAAATAGACAGAGATTGCTTTGAGTGCTACAGCTTTAGTTTGAGTAGAGTATAGATTTTTAAACTCTTTTTGAACAGCTACTAAATCTTTTGCATCTTTCTTAAAGTATTGACTCTTAATTAAAAAATGTAAAAGCATATCACGAACATTAGATTCAAAGTTTCCTGTTCTGTTTCCATATGTTTTATACGCATAACGTGAAAGTTCATAACTGTTTTTAGCAAAAAGTGTTTCGCCTGATTTTACTTTACCTTGCATTTTTCTAATGGCTGACATATAAAAAGTAGCCAAGAAGTGACCTTTATAGATACCTTTTTCATAAAGCATATTCGCTGTACTTTCAGAAAGTTTTTTATCTTCTGCTAAAATAAATCCTGCATAGATTCGATGAAAACTACTATATGTTGCATGGTAACTACCATTTTTTGTCGCTACACTTTTAAGCATTTTAATCGTATTTTTGATTAAATCAGCAGGAACATCTATACCATCTCGATTAAGTTCCAACAACACCTGTGAAGCATACAGTGAGGCATAAGGGTGTATATAGCTACCATTTTGCCAATAAGAGATTTCTCCATAATAGTTTTGCATACTATAGAGTTTTTTAATACCTTGACGAATAAAGTTTTCACTCTCGCCTATAAGTCTATCTTCTTTCAAAAATGGTTTAGCATAATGCATTGCTGAAAGTTTAGAAGAGGTCTGTTCAGCACAACCATAAGGATACTCTACTAGATACTTTAAATCATCACGTAATGCACCAATAAGGTTATCAGAAAGAGTTATAAGAACCTTTGCACCACGATACTCTTTTGGAGCTTTAAAGAGTAAAGATTTATTGGAAATTCCCTTAAAAGTTTTCGTTGAAATAGCGTAAGGACTATAGATAGGAAGTTCAACACTTTTAGATATTTTTTCATTACCATATTGGGCATAGAGTGTAATTTTTCCTCGACCTATACTATGAGCATAGAGCATGGTAGGAATAACAACCGAACTGTTTGGAGGCACTTCAATACTCTCTTTTTTAAGAACAAACGCCAAGTTATCAGAAAGCTTAGAACTTATTTTT
>QNZV01000010.1 GCA_003978395.1 Sulfurovum sp.
ACCCAAGAAGACCTCTTCTGCTGCCCGTCCACCTAAAAGAACATCTATTTCAGCCATAAGTTCATACTTACGTTTCAAGAATCGGTCTTCATCATCTGGCAAGTGCAAGGTATATCCTAATGCACCCAAACCTCTAGGGATAATAGAGACTTTGGTTACACGGGTAGAGCCTTTGGTCAACTCTGCCATCAAGGCATGTCCACTTTCATGATAAGCCACAATACGTTTTTCTACATCCGATACTTTTCTATTTTTTCTTTCAAGCCCTACAAATGCTCTTTCAATTGCTTCGAGTAATTCATCTTGTGTAATGTACTTTTTATTACGACGACCTGCCAAAAGTGCAGATTCGTTAATAATATTCGCCAAATCAGCCCCTGCCATTCCTGCTGTCTGTTTTGCAATGATTTCCATATCAATCGCTTCATCAAACTTTACATCTTTAGAGTGAACTTTTAAAATAGCCAAACGCCCTGCATAATCGGGTTTATCAACCAATACTTGTCTGTCAAAACGCCCTGCTCTAAGTAACGCAGCGTCTAGTGTCTCTGGTCGGTTAGTCGCTGCCAAGACAATAACAGGGGTGTCTGTTCCAAATCCATCCATCTCTGCTAACAGTTGGTTCAATGTCTGTTCACGCTCATCATTTCCACCCATTTGACCACCCGATGCACGGCTTTTACCAATAGCATCAATCTCATCAATAAAGATAATAGAGGGAGCAACCTTTTTAGCCTGTTCAAACAAATCACGAACACGACTTGCCCCAACCCCTACAAACATCTCAATAAAACTAGAACCACTTACCGAGAAAAAAGGAACTCCTGCTTCTCCTGCAACGGCTTTGGCTAAAAGTGTTTTACCTGTACCAGGAGGTCCCACAAGCAATAGACCTTTTGGAATTTTTGCACCCAATTCAATATAACGCTCTGGATATTTCAAGAAATCGACAATCTCCACCACTTCATCTTTTGCCTCTTGAACCCCTTGGACATCATCAAACTTTACATCTGGTGTCTCCATATTTATCATCTTGTCTGATTTTCCAGCACCTAAAATACCACCCATTCCTTTGGACATCTTTTTTGCCAAAAAGAGCCAAATACCAAAGAAAATAAAGATAGGTAGAAGCATTCCAATCAGTTCAGCAATAAGTCCTTTACCAATTCTACCTTCATAAGGAATGTTCTTCTTTTCAAGCATTGGAATTAGCTCTTTATCTGCCACAGGTATATTTTGAGCCACATAACGAACAGCTCCATTTTTACTTATGGCTTCAATCGTTGTTGATGTAATTTTTACCGATTTTACATTATCGTCTCGAATATATTTTTTAATATCAGAATATTTTACCTGCTCTGTTTTAGCAATCTGATTGTTACCCATAATGTTGTTTAGAGACTCTTCATTTGTAAATGATTTAACAAGAATGATAACGACTAAAGCAAAAATACCAAATGCTAAAAAGGGATTATCATTAAAAAAATTATTGTTATTATCGTTATTTTGATTATTATTTTGATTGTTCATCTATTTTTTATATTTCCTATATCTATGATTTTTTATAGACCAGTGTTACCCACTCATCTTTCTGTTTTCGTTCCAATAGCTCAAAGTCCGTATAGACCTCTGTTACTTGACGCTCTTTTTTGTCTAAAATACCTGAAAGTATCAATAGACCATCTGTTTTCGTTGCCCGTTTTAAGTCATGTACTATAAATTTTAATACATCTGCAATAATATTCGCAATAACAATATCGTATTGACCTTTGGCTTGATTGGCTGAACCTTCCCATAGCTCTTCATACTCTTCACTATTCAAAGCAAAGTTTTGCTCACAAGAGTCAACAGAGATAGGGTCTGTATCACAAAGGTCAACTTTTGCCCCAAGTTTACGACAAGCCAAACCTAAAATACCCGAACCACAACCTACATCAAGAACATGTTCAGTACCATGAACATATGTTCCAATAGCATCCAAACATGAAAAAGTAGTAGCGTGATGTCCAGAACCAAATGCTAATGCAGGGTCTATCTTAATATTAATCTTATCTTTTTTAGCTTCATACCAACTTGGATAAATATAAAATTTCCCTGCTTCAATAGGTTCTATAGAGTTCTGATACCTAGCTATCCAATCTTGATTCTCTTTCTCTTCCATTTTATAATCAATCGCTATTGCTCCACCCAATGTTCCAGCGAGAGAAGTCACTGCTTCTTCAACATAGGATAAATCATTTTCAGAACGTACAATAATATGATTCTCTCCTATCTCAAGACCATCTCCTGCAATATTTGCTACAAAATCGGCAATAAACTCCACAAAATCTTCTTTTTCTAACGTAATTGTTAATTCATAATATTTTCCACTCACTCTTTTACTCCATTCGCAACTTTAAATGCCTCTTCTAAATCTAATGTTCCCTCATAAAAAGCTTTCCCCACAATTGTACCATCACAACCAGCTTCTATCAAAGCATTAATATCACTCATATCTTTTAATCCACCCGATGCAATCGTTTCAAGCCCTGATGCTTTAGCAATCTCCATAGTAAACTCCACATTTACCCCTGTCATCATCCCATCACGACCAACATCTGTACAAATAATGGCTTGGACACCACAATCAGCAAAAGCACGAGCCAAATCAGTAGCCTTCATATCCGAAGTCTCAGCCCAACCCTCAACAGCCACCATTCCATCAATGGCATCTATTCCTACAACAATAGGATATTTCTTTGCCATATCTTTAACAAACTGTGCATCTTTTACAGCAATCGAACCAAGAATCAATCTATCAATCCCCAATTCCAAATACATTTTAATGGTCTCTTCATCACGAATCCCCCCACCAAGTTCTAATTTTAGATTACAATTCTCTCTAATCTTCTTAATCTGCTCCAAATTCTCAGGCTTACCTGCAAATGCACCGTTAAGGTCAACAAGGTGAACCCACTCGCTTCCAAGCTCTTCAAATCGTTTAGCAACTTGCCACGGTTCATCACTATATATTTTTGCTGACTCCATGAGTCCTTTGCTTAATCTTACGGCTTTTCCGTCTTTTAGGTCTATGGCTGGTAGTATTGTCATTTTAGTTTTCTTCCTTGAATAGGTTTTTTAATTTTTCTACTATATCTTCAAAATTTGGATGTTCATAATCATAAGGTTTACTAGGAGATGATAATTCATGCAATTTAGTCATAATAGTCTTATAATTTTCTTTCTCTTTAAAACCTGAACAGGTCATAAACTCATTATAACACTTTTTTAAATCATCAGGTACACAAGAGAAAAATAGTGTTTCAAAGTATCCATCTTTTGTATTTGGATTACAAGTTATACAATAGTCACTAATATCAAATAGTTTTAAATTGTTTCTAATTTTAATAATCTCTCTTTCACAATTATCATATCCTCCATATTTTGAATCATTCTTTTCATAATCTGCATCTAAAACAAAAAGGATTTTTGAGACTCTTGGATTATTTTTAATATATTCATAAGCACTAGAATTTTCTTTAAAAAAACTTGACTTATCTCCCATCTCATAAAAATTATCATCACTAACTTTTATATTAAACTCTTTACAAATTCTTTTAATATATTTTTTATCATCTTTACCTTCATGAAGTATAATTCTCATTATCTAACCTCATGATTCTGTTCTAGTTGATACTCAAGCATATTATTATCTAAAACCATTATGTTTATTTTATCTTGATGTCTGAAAAGTTCAATAAACTTTATCTCTTCATCTTCCAACTTCTTAGCTACTCTTGCATAAGACTCTATACACTCTTTTGAATGGGTTGTTGCGAAGACTTGGACGTTTAATTTTTTCGACACTTCTATTATGACTTTCCAAAGTTCATCAAACATTGTATAGTGAATACCGTTATCTATCTCATCTATAAATAAATAACCATTTTCTGCTTTGTAAATTGATGTAATTATAGAAATCAAATGTCTAACTCCATCTCCAAATTCAGTAACTTCAAAATATTTATCATTCACTTTACATTGGGGTTTTTCATAAATAATCTTAAATGCTTTTATTCTTGAGTCAAGCTTTTCTAATAAACTATTCAAATAGGACTCTTCATCTCTTTTCTGAATAGCTGAATAATTGTTGATTATCTCATCTGTTGACAATCCAAAATTATCAATAAAAATAATATTAGGTACAATTTCAATATCAAATGAAAACTCTTTAAAATTTACTAAAATCTCTTTATCACTCAAATTAAAATAATACTTTTTTACACTATCAATTTCTTTTATTTCAAAAAAAGTTTTATGAATATTAGATTCTGTAAACATTTGGCTACTTTGTTCCATAAATTTATCTTTATAATTTATATTTGGTTTCATTAAAATATTTATCTTTTCACGAACCATTTTTAAACAATATGTAGAGTATGTAAACTGCTTAGTATTTTTAGAATGAACATTCACATAAACAGCCTCCATAAAAGCCGTCTTCCCCACATTATCCTTCCCACCAATAAGATTAACACGACCAAAGCCTTCTGCTTTAAAATCTTCAAAACATTTAAAAT
>QNZV01000080.1 GCA_003978395.1 Sulfurovum sp.
AAAAAGCTGTTTTCTTCTTTTGTTTTTCTTCTTTGCTTTTCCAAATAACCAAGTCAGCACTTGCTCGTCCTGTACCTCGTTGAGAAGTAGTAAGTTTAATCTCTTCTGCCATCTGTTCAAGAGTATAACCATATTCATTTATAAGTTTACAAATAAACTCTTGTCTTACTATCTCTTCAGGTTGGGTATCAAGATATTTATTTCGTAAAGGAGAAAATATTTTTTTCTTATTATCATCATATTTTAGTTCTATTGTATTATTCATCTAATTCCATTATATATTGGTTGGATAGTATTATTTTAACATAATTTTATATATTTCTATTCTTAAATTAGAAATAGAAAAGTAGTAGTGAGTTGTTAAGGTAGCAATCAACTCTAAAATTCCTCCAAAACCCCCAATTTCCCATCCTTGGCTAATTCATAAAGAGTAGTCCAAATTTCATTGGCTCTCTTGGCATCAAATGACTCTCCACTTATTCTATCATAAAGCTTTCCTTTGGTTGAGATATATATAGTTATCCTCTTTCCTGTATATTTATCTATAGTATCTAAGATATTTTTTCCTACAAATGAACTTCGCATATACTCTATAAAAATCTTTTTGCTAGATAGATAGTATTCTGGTCTGATAACTAAATCTATCGTTACACTTGTTGCTCTTGGTCGTCCTCTTCCAAAGCACTCCATGCGTACTTGATATATAAATGTGAGAGTTGGACTATTATCTAGCTCTTTTTGTGCAGGTTTTAGAATTTTTCTCTCAATATCAGGAATTCTTTTATATTTTGTCCCAAAAAAATCATTTAAAGCATCCAAAGACATTCTTTTTCTTTTGCCTATATGAGCATCATATCCTTTTATCTTTTCCAATAAAGGTAATATTCGTAGTGTATGTTTACTTTTGATTGACATTAAAATTTTTGTATCTATATAGGTATAGTTTTTTTTGACTTCAACAATGAGCTTTGCTATCTTTGAATATAAATCTATCTCTACATAATTATCACCATAAAATATCTCTATCCTTGGAACTAAAACAATCTTCTCTTCCCATTGTTCTACCTCATTAATAAAAGTGATAGAGGTCTCTTGCATTGCACTTAAATTATTTTTTATCTCTTGGGATGTCATTTTAGTATATTTAAACATGTTTTTCATATCAACTCTAATAGTATCTATCGGTTTGTCAAAATCAAATTTTTCTAAAATTGTAGCAATGTAAAATATTGTTTTTATAGCATTACCATTACTCTTATTGATGGTATTATCTATAAAGTTATTACTGATTTTTTTTCTTGGAATAGATTTTTCTTTTTCATGCTCTTCTTTTCTTTTCTCTTTCCACTCTGCCAATGTCATTATAAATCCTCCTATTTTAGTGACCAAAAATATATTATATAGCCTTATTTGAATTATAGTCACTATATTATTAAAGTGACCTTTAAACTTTCAAGGCTCTAATATATATTTTTAGTCACTAAAATAAGATACATTGGTCACTAAAAGCGTTGAATAGGTCACTAAAAGATTGATTTTTTTCCAAAAACTAGAACCACTAAAAAGTCCTTTAAAGCACTATACTTAGGCTTTTTAAAGAATTCAAATATTAAATTTTAAAAAAGTTATTCACACCCCTATAACTACTCTTACTACTATCTCTATAAAAGAGAAAGGAACAACAATAAAAAATATCTAAGTTAAAATGTTTCTTATTAAAATTTATAATTAGAAAATGTGAATTGTGCTATAATCTTTCTTGAATAAATAGTTTTTTTACAAAAGGAGTTATTCATTAACCATAAATACCTTATTCATCTACCACACTCTGGGATAGAAATACCAAAAGAGTATATTGATGACTATTATATTTCACAACAAGAGCTAAAAGAGAATATTTTTGAATATGCTGATTTATACACAGATGAATTATTTTCTTCTTTATTTGATACTTTTGATGGAGTGAAAAATAAGTACTCAAGACTTTTTTTTGACCCCGAAAGATTTGGAGATGATAATCAAGAAGAGATGTATGTCAAATTTAGACTTGGTTGGTTTTATGAAAATGCAATATTGAAAAAAAAGCCATTAAGAGACAGTATAAATAAAAACAAAATTAGAAAATATTTTGATGAACACCATTGGCTATTAAATGCAAAAACAAAACAAAAACTTGATATGTTTGGTGAATGTACAATTATTGATTGTCACTCATTTTCAAATAAAAGATATTGGTTTCATGAGGATATTCTATTGCCTGATATATGTATAGGTTTTGAAAAAAATCATGTTGATGAAAAGCTTGTAGCGATTATTAAAAATGAATTTAAAGAGTATAGTGTCTCTATAAATAAACCCTATGTAGGTAGTTTAGTTCCTACAAATTATTGGGGAAAAGATTTTAGAGTAAAATCTGTCATGATAGAAATCAACAAAAAACTTTATCTTGAATCGGATAATATTACAAAAAATAATAACTTCTTTTTAATAAAAGAGAAAATTGAAAATATATTGAAAAGTCTAATCTAGTAAAAGATACCATGCCATATATTGGGATTTATATTTTTCAAAATCTTCTTTCGCAGTCTCTCTTCTGTAAAAACTCATATGAAAATAACAACACCCATCTCTTCAAATAAATAAGCTACACCCTTGTATAATCCCAATAAAGCAAAAAAAATATCTTCAAGGAGTTCCTATCGAACCAAAACAACTCTTTAGCACCATCGCTATTATCTTAGTTTTTGTTGCCTACTATCCCTACATCAAAAGCATTCTAAACAATGAGACAAAACCTCATCTATTCTCATGGATTATATGGGGGCTTACTACCTCTATTGTCTTTTTTGCCCTACTCTCCAACAAAGGAGGAGTTGGTTCTTTTCCCACAGGGGTCTCGGCTCTTATCTGTTTTTTTATCGCTTTTATATCGTATAAAAAGGTCTCTCATGATGTTATTCAAAAGAGTGATTGGGTATTTTTTATATTGGCTCTTTTGGCAATTCCTCTTTGGTACATGACCAACTCGGCACTCAATGCAGTCATTTTACTAAGCATTATAGATACATTAGGGTTTATTCCTACCTTTAAAAAAACCTACCACTCCCCCTATGAAGAACAGTTAAGCTTTTTTATACTCATGGTAATCAAAGAGTTTTTTGCTGTTTCAGCACTTGAAGAGTACAGCTTAACAACACTACTATTTCCTATTGTTCTCTCTTCTAGTACCATTATTTTTATACTCATGGTTTATGGGCGAAGGATGGTTATAAAAAAAATATAGTCTCTTTACCCCTAGAAAACCTCCTACTAATAATTCATTATTAAAATAGTAGAGTATAACTCCATTTACTTCAAAGCGAAGGAAAAAGATGTTATCAGCAATCTAACAGTACAAATGTCTGCCCAAGAGCAAGAGATTATAGAGCTAAAAGAGAAACTAAAACGGATTGAAATTTGTTAGGGCTTCGGTGTTAATAGTTCAGAATATCTATTTACAAATTTTTAATATCTGATCTTAGTGCCAAAATCGGTACCATCTATTTTCATATAAAACTTTGATCATTATCCAAAGGAAGGGAAAATAGTAAGCAAAAAATACCAATATTGCTTCGTAGCTTTCCCAATTTGAAAGTTCGGTTACAGACCAATAAGCTACAACTGAACTGTAAATAGGAACTGAAGCTGTAAAAAAGGAAACTATTATTGAAGCTATCCCTCCCCATTCATATTTCTCACTGTACCAATCATATATATAAAAAAATTGTAAAAAAGTCATAATTCCAGACCAGAGAATATTTAAACCTATAAAAGTACTTATCCATTTAGGCATTGTATCTAGTTTTAAATTATCAAGTTCATATTTATCCCAATCCCCATTCACAATCTTATAGAGTTCATAAACTACCTTTTCTTCATTTAATTCTTCTATAAATTCAATAAAACTTGTAATATTCTCTTCCATATTAATATCTAATACTATCAACTCGTTCGCTATAATTTTTTTAGATATAGATGAAATAGTATAATCATCTTCAATAATAAAATGTTGTAAATGTTCTGCTATAGACTTAATATCATCAAATTTGTCTATAGAAAATTTTATGGCTATTTTTTTCATCTTAGAATTATAACATAAAATTCTCTCGTTCCAATCCATCCTACCTTAAAATATATATAAAAACTTATAGTTTAATTTTATAATTCTAACCATGTAGTAGCGATGAGAGTAAATGAAGATTACTTTAAAAAGATTTGATTACATTGTTTAATCCAAACGGCTGTAGCGGCGACCTCTGTGTCTGCCCCTTGTTTGATATGTCAAATAACGTATCGTTCGTTTGTATAATCAGCATAATTAAACTATAATACTTTATGTACAAAAATAAAAAAGAACGGCTCTATATTTCAGAGTTATTAGAAGACCTATCGGTTACATATCCTTCTTATTACGCTTTAAGTTCTAAAATGATGAAAAATGAGATGTTGCATTATGCAATTATTGTTTTGCACTCTTTGGACTTTGAACATTATGAACATCCAACCTCTTATG
>QNZV01000144.1 GCA_003978395.1 Sulfurovum sp.
AAAAAGAAAAGAGCAACTTTTAGCTAAAACAATTCGTGACTTTAAAAACCTTTTCCCTTTGGCTAGATTACTTAAACGTGAAATTATATTTCATGTTGGTCCAACCAATTCAGGTAAAACGTACGAAGCACTCCAAGAGCTAGAGTCTGCTGATACAGGCTACTATTTAGCTCCTTTACGTCTGTTAGCACTGGAAGGATACGAGAATTTAAAAGCTAAAAATGTTGGGGTTTCTCTGATTACAGGAGAAGAAGAGATAATTGATGAAGAGTCAACCCACATAAGCTCAACCATCGAGATGATGAATGCCTCTGTAGAGGTGGATGTTTGTGTGATTGATGAGA
Organism: Sulfurovum sp.; assembly: GCA_003978395.1. Taxonomy (GTDB): domain Bacteria; phylum Campylobacterota; class Campylobacteria; order Campylobacterales; family Sulfurovaceae; genus UBA1140. The sequence goes on from QNZV01000144.1 coordinate 345, forward strand.
TTCAGATGATAAGTGACCGTGACCGTGGTTGGGCGTGGGCAAATGCACTTATTGGTGTTCCTGCAAAAAAAGTCATTTTGACAGGTTCACTTGATGTATTAGAAGCAGTAACAGAGCTTTGTAGTTATTTGGAAGAGCCACTAACAGTAGTACACTTTGAACGTAAAAATGAGTTAAAACTACTTACCCATCCAACCCCTATCAAAGAGATAGAAGCAGGAACAGCGATTGTTGCATTTTCACGTCGTGATGTTTTGGGTTTACGTCAACAACTCTCTCAAAAGTATGAGGTTTCTGTAGTTTATGGAAACTTATCTCCTGAAGTTCGTCGTGAAGAGGCAAAACGTTTTAGAGAAGGAACATCACAAATTTTGGTAGCAACCGATGCTATTGCTATGGGGTTAAATCTTCCCATTAAAACCCTACTCTTCTCAAAAGACAATAAATTTGATGGACTACGAAGACGCGAACTTCTACCCACAGAGGTGGCTCAAATTTCAGGAAGAGCAGGACGTTATGGTTTAGAAGAGGTTGGCTACATAGGGGCATTAGATAAAAAAGCACTAGAGACCATCAGCTCAAAATTTTATCAACCACTCCCTACTTTGGAACTTCCTGTCTCTGTTATGGCAAGTTTAGAACATGTCATGCTTATTGGCGAAATCTTAGAGACCGAAGAACTCTCTATCATTCTAAACTTTTTCTCTGACAACATGGAGTTTGAAGGACCTTTTGTCGCTGCTAACATTGACTCTATGCTAGAGATTTCAGCTATTGTAGATGAGTATAATTTGGACTTAAAAACCCGTTTCCACTTAGCCTGTGCCCCTGCATCTATCTCTTCGCCTTATATTGAGTCAGTATTTCACAGATACATTAAACAGATAGAGGCTGGACTAAGTGTAAAATACATTCCTCCAAGAGACCTACCAAAATTTGCACAAACCAATGAGATGATGCTCAATGCAGAAGATAGAGTTCGAGAAATTTCTCTCTATTTGTGGTTGTCTTTTAAATTTGGAGAACTCTTTCCCGAAGTAGAAAAAGCCCTAACGGCTAGAGTACGTCTAAATAGCTTTATAGAAAACTCTTTAAAAAAAGGAAATTTTGTAAAAAAATGTAACCGTTGTGGCACAAGCCTAGACTTTACTTACCGTTTCTCTGTTTGTGATGCCTGTTTTAGTAAAGGTCGAAGAGGAAGCAGAGGTTCTAACAATCGTGGAGCTAGAAATGGTGGAACTACAAAAAAATATAGATAAGTTAATAAAAATAAAATTAAATATTATTTTTAATTCTTTAAGAGAACCTCTATTATAAGAGAGTATAATAATAATATCATATATGGAGAATCTAAAAAATGATTAAAAAAAGCATTATTACCATTGGAACACTTGCTCTACTTAATAGTACAACTTTAGCTGTTGATTTAACAACCTGTGTTGGTTGTCACGGTAAACATTTTGAAAAACCTGCTATGAATATATCAAGAATTGTCAAAGACTTAAAGGAAGAAGAGATTCGTAAAGCACTAAATGGATATAAAGACGGTTCTAAAGGGGGTAGTATGCAAGAAGTTATGAGCAGACAAATTTCTAAGTTCAGTCAAGATGAAATAGAGCAAGTTATTAAAATAATTTCAACAGGAAAAATAGAAAAAAATATAAATTTAGACTCTAATAAAACAAAAAAAGAAATACCAACAATAGTAGTTCAAACAGATTCTTGCATTGGCTGTCATGGAGTAACATTTGAAAAATCTGCCATGGGCTACTCTCGAATTGTTAATCAGATGTCCAAAGAGGATATTGTTGCATCTATGAATGGTTATAAAAATGGTACCTATGGAGGAGATATGAAAGCATTAATGGCAGGTCAAGCAACGAAACTCTCTACAGAAGAGATAGAAGCTTTTGCAGAGCTTATAACAAATATACCAAACTAATACTTTTTACGCTAAGATAAAAGCTCAGAGACATTTCTATTGGCAAGTGTAGCAGGATAATTTCTATCTACAGCAATGGATTCGGCTCGTGCTTTAATATCCTCTTCTTTTAGATTTTCTATTGCAAAAGGCTCTATTCTTGCATCCATGTACCCTAATGCTATAAGTTCTTTGCAAATACTACCAATCATATCCAATACTGATGAGACTTTTACAATTTCACAACGAGCATATTTCTCTCGGGGAAAAGAGACTTCGGCTACACGAAGGGTTGGGTCATCTCCTGGGATTTGTTGGGCACCAAAAAGTGGTTTAGAACCAACTTCTGCCGTTTTAAAATCTGGAATAAACTGTGATAGGTGGTTAATGGCATTAACTGTACGCTCTTTAACCTCATCCTCTTTCCATGATTTATCAATTTTTTCAATAAAATTTCTATTTAAATGTGGTTGACAACTCACAAGAGAGTTTGCTACTAAGCCATCTTTATAAAGCGTAATATCATTCGTCATACCATGCAACTGGAAATATCCATTTGGATAGGGTGTAAACTGCCCCATACCATGTGGTGTTCCACGCTCTCCATGAAAAATAATTTCAGGAAACAGTGTTTGGGAATGCTCTTGCCATCGGCTCACATAGGCTGACTTAAACTCTACCATACGCTGACAAGGAACGCCTAACATGTCATCTATTTTACCTGTTCTAAACCCTGTTGCATTAATAATATAATTAAAATTCTCTTGATGACTTTTATTATCGTTTATATAAGAGATTTCCCACGTCTCATCAATAGCATTTTTTTGAATATTATGCACAATACTATTTGTTTTAAGCGAAACAGAATCTAAACTTTCCAAAGTAAGTGATGCTCCTGCTGATAATCGAAAGAGATTTAACCCATACTCTTGCACCATAATTATAGGAAACTGTACTTTATCCAAATCTATAATTTTAGCTACAGGAGTCATCCACTCATCAGAAGTTTTAGGCTTTGCCACCACATCTATTTTTTTTAACTCTTCTAAATGCTCTCTTGTATACGATTTATAGTAGTCACAACTCTCGCCTAAAACTTTATTAGAATCATCTTTCTCTATAAGTTTCTCATACTCTTTTACCAATAAATCTAAACGAGGAAGTAGTGATTTTGGAGAAGAGGCATCTGTTGTAGGTGTTACAATAACTGTGGGTCTATAGTCAACTACAAAAGGGTAAAATCGTAAAAAATCTATTGATTGTTTTAAAAGTTTAACACACTGTTCATCTGAAATCTCTCGATATAAATTCCCACCTGCATGCAAATGACAAAATGGAGGTCCAGAAACCAAACTTGACTCTTTCTCAAACAGAGTAACCTCTACTCCTCTTTTACCCAAATAGAGTGCCGTTGTTGCTCCTGCAACACCACCACCAATAATGGCTATTTTTGCTTTTTTATCTATCATAATAGAGTTAGTATCTTCCCAAAATCATCAAAGACAAATGAAGGGTTATGAACCTCTATATTTTCGCCATAGTTATACCCATAAGTAACTCCAATAGTCTGCATACCACAAGCATTACCAGCTAAAATATCATTGTTAGAGTCTCCTACCATAACGCACTCTTCTACAGATACATTTAATCTCTCACACACATGTAACAGAGGTAAGGGACTAGGCTTTTTTTCATCCAAAGAGTCTCCACCAATAAAGTATTCAAAAAGCTCTATAAGCTCTAAAATTTTTAAAATAGGCTCAATAAAATCAAAAGGCTTATTTGTTACAATTGCCAATTGATAGCCTTTGGATTTAAGTAGTTCAAGTGTTGCACGTACATTGGGATAAAGACGAGTTCGAACACAAAGATTAAGAGCATAAAATTTTAGAAAAACATCCAAAGCCTTTGCCACAAAATCACTATCAAGATTTTCATCAATAGTTCTACTTCCACTTAAAGCACGTTGTACCAATATAGAAGCACCATTCCCTACCCAACCATCAATGGTCTCTTCATCAAAGTTTGCATGATGCACCGATGTAAGCATATGATTCAGAGCCAAAGCCAAATCAGGT
>QNZV01000058.1 GCA_003978395.1 Sulfurovum sp.
CTTCATCTGATACTCCAATTATTGGAAAAGCTACAGAAGTCTACTACCTAGAAGATGGAGAGTATGGTTATGCAAAAGATGGCAAGATAACTCTATTTGATAAAAATGGCGAAAAAGCATTTACAAAACAAGCCTTGGCAACCGATAAAGCGATGGCTCAAAAAGATGGTTTTAGGTTTTTTATGGAAAAAGAGATTTATGAACAGAGTCAAGTGATGAACGATACTATGATGGGTCGTGTCCTAGAAGATAAGATAGAGTTTGAAGAGCTAAATGAGAAGCTTTTTGAGAATATAACAAATATAAAAATTTGTGCTTGTGGAACATCATACCACTCTGCCCTAACAGGTGCTTATCTGCTTGAACGAATGGCAAAAATTCCTTGCCAAGTAGAGATAGCTTCTGAATTTAGATACAAAGAGCCTCTACTTCGTGACGATACTCTCTTTATAACCATCTCACAAAGTGGGGAGACTGCTGATACACTTGAAGCCCTAAAGATGGCAAAAAGAGCTGGACTAAAGAGTTTAAGTATTTGTAATGTAGATAACTCTTCTATTGTAAGAGAGAGTGATTGGGCTATTTTAACTCGTGCAGGAATTGAAAAAGGGGTAGCAAGTACCAAAGCATTTGCTACACAAACTATGGTTTTGTGGATGCTTACTCTTTATGTCGCTCAAACTAAAAAAACCATTAGTAGTGAAAAACTTTTAGAAGAGTTAGATGCGATGCGTCATACACCAAAATCTCTTTTGGTTAATGATAAACTTCATGCAAAAATGAACCGTCTATCCAAACGATACTTACATGGTCATGGTTTCTTCTTTATTGGTCGAGACTTATTCTTTCCTCTAGCATTAGAGGGTGCATTAAAACTAAAAGAGATTTCCTATCTACATGCAGAAGGTTACCCTGCAGGAGAGATGAAACATGGACCTATTGCCTTGGCTGATAGCGAACTTTTTACCGTAGCACTCATGCCAAAAACACTGCACTATGAGAAAATCAAATCCAATGTAGAAGAGTTATGTGCTAGAGATGCAACTGTTTTAGCTATCTCTCCAGAGCCATTTGATATTGCAGATGATTTTGTACAAACAATATATGATACACATCCAATGTTAGAATTTTTTGAGATGATGGTAGTTACTCAACTACTTGCATTAGAGATTTCTGTACGTTTAGGAAATGATGTAGATATGCCAAGAAATTTGGCAAAAAGTGTGACGGTAGAGTAAAAAATTTGAAGAGTGCGTTTTCAACGTACCCTTCGATTACGCATTAATAAGAAAACTTGAATCCACCATAAAAGCTAGTATTAAATAGGTCTGGCTTGATACCAACATATCGTGTATGAATATTTCTATACCCTGCATAGATTTTTACACTCTCAATTACTTCCATATCTGCAGAGAGTCTAAACTCATTATAGTTTACAGAGTCTCCAAACGAAAGTACTTTTGGAGCATAAAGAACTTTTCCTTCTATTGCAACAGGAGGAATGTTAAACATTAAAGGTGGAAAAGAGTAACGTACTTTTGCCATAAATGGGAGTGAAGTAAAATTTTCATTAGCTACCTCTGCCCAAATAAATTTAGCTCCTAAAGTAACCTCTACTCCGTCAATACCTTCAAGTTTATTGGTTGCACCTAATCCTACACCAAGGAGCTTTGTCTCTTCATTATTATTTAAAAAATTGACATCTGCTTGAAAAATAGTACTACTCGTTTGAAGTGCAGCTAAATTTCTAGAATCTAATATACCTTCTATCTCTAAATCTTGTTCGTTAATATTTATACCTACACCACTCTCTGCTAAAAGCAGAGTTGATGCCATTATACCTGTTAGTGCTAATTTTTTGAACATATATATCTCCATTGTTATAAGTTATGTTTGTTATTATATCACAGATTCATATGAAATAGTATTGATTCTTTTTTTACAAAAATTATTAAAATACCCCTATTAATAATTAAAAGTCACAACATTTTACACAATTCATATACAAAACAGTTGTAGTATACAGTCGTGGATTAATAGGAGAACACAATGAAAAAAACACTACTGATACTATCTTTAATGCTAACCTATAATACAGCTCTTATGGCTAATGGAAAAGCATTATATAAAAACTGTGCTGGTTGTCATGGAGACCATGGTAAAACTAAAGCATTACACTTATCAAAAGCTATTGCAGGTCAATCATCTGCTAAAACAATAGAACAACTTATTGCCTATAAAAGAGGGGAACTCAATTTATATGGTCTTGGAAATATTATGAAAATGCAAGCAGCAACATTATCAAAATCTGATATAAAAGCACTAGCAACATTCATTTCAACATTAAAATGATGTGAGGTCGGTAAGTACCGACCAAGTTGTTAAAGTTTACATGTATTTTTTTAATACTTCTGGAATTGTTATAGAACCATCTTCATTTTGATAGTTCTCCATAATAGCCACTAATGTTCTACCAACAGCCAATGCTGAACCATTTAAAGTATGAACTAAAACATTTTTCTTTCCATCTTTATAACGTATTTTTGCTCTTCTTGCTTGGAAGTCACGTGTATTTGATATAGATGAAATCTCTCTATATTTATCTTGTCCAGGTAACCAAACTTCAAGGTCAATAGTCGAAGCAGCTGAAAATCCAAGGTCTCCTCCACAAAGCTCAACCACTCTATGAGGAAGCCCAAGTTGTGTTAATATATCAGAAGCATTCTCAACCATCATTTCAAATATCTCTTCTGATTTTGAAGGCTCTACAATCGCCACCATCTCAACTTTATCAAACTGATGTTGTCGAATCATTCCCCTAGTATCACGTCCTGCTGAACCTGCCTCTTTTCTAAAACATGGAGTGTATCCTGTTAGTAAAATAGGTAACTCTTTGGTTGTTAAAATCTCATCATTATATAAATTGGTAAGAGGTACTTCTGCTGTAGGAATTAGATATAAATCTTCTCCCTCTACTTTAAATAAATCATCCTCAAACTTTGGAAGTTGACCCGTTCCTTGAAGCATTTTTGCATTATTTATAAAGGGTACACAGACCTCTTCAAAACCTCTTTTACGATTCACATCTAAAAAGAAATTGATTAAAGCTCTCTCCATTCTCGCAGCATCGCCACGTAGTACAGCAAAACGGCTCTTTGCCAATTTGACACCACGTTCAAAGTCTATCCAACCATTTATCTCTGCCAAAGCCCAATGCTCTTTGGGTTCAAAATCAAAACTTCTTGGCTCTAAAACTTTTCGTAGCTCTATATTATCATCTTCATCTGCACCATTTGGTACTGATTCATCAGGAAAATTTGGCATAGCCAATGCCACATTTTGCAAAGCCTCTTCTGCTTGACGTGCTGTAGATTGAAGCCCTACGAGTTGCTCCTTTTTAGCATCAATTTGAACTTTAAGTTCGCCAACGTCTTTTTTCTCTCTCATGTATGTTCCAAAGAGTTTAGACATTTTGTTCTGTTCTGCCTTTGCCTCTTCAAACTCTGCATTTGCCTCTTTCAGAGTAGAAAAAAGCTCTTTTAACGTTTCAAGTGTTTGAGTATCAACACCCTTTTTTAAAAGTTTAGTACTAGCTTCATCAAAGTTTTTTTGTAGATATTTTAAATCAATCATTAGTTTGCCTATAAATAGAATATTTATGAAATTATAGTAAAAAGAAGAGAAGAAGAGGATTAAGGCTATCCAAAGGGGAAAAAGAGGTTATCAACCTCTTTTTCATTTAGAATTCATCAGCAATTAATATTCTATCAATATCAAAAGTACACCCTTTATCTTCAGGTGCTTGTAGAAGAAAAGTTATATAGGTACTTCCCTCTTTTGAATAACCATTTACACATGTTCGTGCATCGTATGCATTACTAGAGTGATACCCTAATACTTTACATGTTGACCCCTGTTTAACATGCCATCCAAAATGTGCATTTCGATAGTGTCTAGGAGTCGCTTGATGCCATATTTCAAAAGTTGCAGAGGCTGTCTCATTTTTATCTAAACTATAAGCTCCTTCAGGAATTTTAATAACTCCTTTTCCTAGAAGTGTATGTTTAATTACCTCTCCTATTCGAGTATTTTTAGCTGTATCAGACTGATAACCATTTAAATTTACCCAAATCAGAACATCTTTGCCCATTAGCTGATAATCATACTTATAAGAGACAATTGCTGTACCCTC
>QNZV01000013.1 GCA_003978395.1 Sulfurovum sp.
TTGAACCAAAGTTTGGTACACCCACGTGAAGTCTTTGCCGATGCCATCGCCGCCCGAGCAGCAGGAATCATCATCGCCCATAATCACCCAAGTGGAACACTGAGTGCGAGTAGGGCAGACATTGCCATTACCCAACGGCTCGATGAGGTCTCAAAGTTGGTGGGGATTGAGTTGCTTGACCATGTGATTTTGGCGAAAGATGGGTTTTATAGTTTTTCGGATGAGGGGTTGTTATAAGATTTAGAGATTTAAAGTGAAACCTTGATAGCTATTATTCTAAACAGTACAAATATAGAAAAACTCAGTAGTAAAAAAAGAGAAAAGAACTCTTGAAAGTAGATGAGTGGAAACCACTCTATAAGTAAAGACTCTTTCAGAAAAATCCAAGAGTTTTGTTTGAAAAAGAGAGCATGAAATAACTTAAAAGAGTTTAAAAAATTAAAAGAGAGTAAAAGAGACAGAGTATTTAAAGTTAGACCAAAGAGAGCAATATATTTAATTACTTTTTTAAAAAAAATAACTAAAATTAGAAAACCTAAAGAAGCAGATAGCATCCATGTGATATAGGTTGCTTTAAATACTCTTTTGACATCTAAAAGGTGTCTTTTTTCATGAATATTTAACAGGTCTAACTCTATAAACGTTATGTATTTTTGATGTAATAAGTATGTCCATGTAGTGTATTGAGCATTAGGATTTATGATTTTTGCATCAATAGGAGAGTGAAAGTTATAGAGTAAAATTTCAAATAGAGTTAAATATATTCCAGTTAAAACAATAATAGATAAAAAGATATAAAATATTTTTTTTACCATGAAACTACTATCGAGAGGTTATATCTTCTCTCTTTTTGTTGATTGTAATTTTTTGTTTTATAGGTATGTAGAGCCAGTGAAAAGAGAGAATTCTGATACTCTGCTCCAAAAGAGAGGGTATTGTATAAAATACCTGTATTGAGTTTTATATGTTCGTTCAAAAAAGATTGAGAGAGGTCAGCTTTAAAAGCATCTTCAAAATGTTGATTTTTTTGATGTTTAAATAGGTCAATATAGTCAAATTGTAGAGATGTGTTTTCATAAGGGATTAATAACAAACCAATGTTGCTTGTAGAGGGTAACGAGCCAATCTTTTGAAAAGAGCTATTGCCTATATTGAGTAAAGAGAAAGAGAATTTGGGATTGAGCGTATGGTTTGGAAGAGTATAGACTACTCCCATATCCACACCTAAAGCACTCTCTTTTTGTCTGTTTTTACTATCAAAATAGTCAGAAAAAGTGCTGTTTTTAATCATTTCATTAATTGAGTAGTTATGAATGCTTTGTGTTTTTTCAATGGCTTTGATATTTATTCCATAATCTATATACTCTTCTCTTAGGCTAATCGTTGCAATGATGGCTTTATATTTTTCTATAAAACTCTCCATCGCTCCTTTTGAACCAAAACCACTGTGTGTAATAAAATAACCATCAATAGTATTGGCAATACCTAAACTCCAAGATAAATTCTCTTGTGTTTGAGAAAGTGAAGAGAAGTTATAGACAGAAAAACTTAATGTATTGCCTATATTTTTTTTTAAGAGTTGTGAAATTTCTTGGTTCTTATTTGAAGCAGATGTTGCAGATTTTAACTCTTTTAGAAAGGTAAAACTCTCATGACTAAGGCTAAGAGATGTATTTATAAAGTTTGCTTTTATCTCTGAATTATTATTTTGAGATGAAAGTTTTGCAGGATTTAAAAAGATGGCATTATGTGTACCACCTCTTTGTGTAAGAGTAGAACTTAAGCTTTGTGCTTCTATGCTTGTCAGTGTGAATAAAAATATGAATATTTTTTTTAACATTTTAGTGCGTTCTTAGATAGGTTGATAGGTTATCTAACCCAATTGTTCCACTAGTAGAACCTGTAATATTTTGAAGATAGCTCTCTACGGTTGTTTTTGTCTCATCTCCATTAGGAAATAGTGCTTGAATATTAGCAACACCTTCAAGGCTCTGTTTTATTCCCATCACATCGCCATTGGCATCAAGTGTAGGGCAAGGAAAGTAGGTTGTTCCATCAGCACTTTGTATTGTTGTATTAAAATTTTTATCACAAACTCCAGAGGTTAAAATAGGCGTGTTGTTATTGGCATTAGAGCTAATAAGCTGATAAAAATTTTGATAGCCATTTGTAGCATTGCCCACATCTACCTCTATAAGAGTTAAATTATGCTCTCTTCCTTGATGGTTAAACTTTACACCACCTCTGTAGGCGTACATAGTGCCATTCTGGCAATTATCATTGGGATTGTTTGCATAAACAATAGCACAAGCAGAAGCTTCTGAAGCATCGAGTACTCCATTTCCATTTAAATCATCACTTGAATTAATATCCACTCCATTTGCCCACTTTTGAACGGTAGCAGAGTCTCCACCAAAAAGAAGTTTTACACTATTGGTCAGTGAAGTCAAGCGAACTAAGCCCAAATTATAACAGCTATCTTTTTGAACTTGGGTTAAGGTTGCTGTATTGGTACAGTCAACTCCTTGAACAATATTGCTATAATAGGTGTCGGCTTCTGTTAGTTTATTAATCGTATTTACAGGGTCATTGTTTTGAGTAATATTATTTACAAAGTCATTAAAATTACTTCTATTTCCATCACTCATTGCACCTGTAATATCAAAAACAGTATATCCACTGCTTCCTACATAAGCACCTGCTATATTCATATTGACAGTATCGTCATCGAGTCCACTATAGGAATCTCTATTGTTTAGCAATTGGCTTAGAACAAAAGAGTAGTCTTCATTATCTAATGCATTTTGGATTCCACTCTCTGTTCTAGGGTAATCAGAACCTGAGTTTTCAAATATATTGGTAATTCTAACCGTTAAGTTTGCAGGTTCACTCTCTCCTGCTTTATTGATAGCTCTATATTGTAAATAGTATAGATTATAGGATTCATAATCCAAATAACTACGTACATACACATTACTACTTTTATCAATTTGAAAACTACTACTGTTATAACCCTCTAAGGTAATATTAGAGATATTTGAATCTCCACTATTGGTAACATTTACTTTTCCTATTAACGTTCCAATTGCAAGATTTTCTGAAACTGTTATAGATACGTTTTGAATCGTTGGTTTAATGTCAGCAATATCATTAATTTGCACAGTAACTTTTACCTGTTTACTCTTACCTACGCGATTGGTAGCTTCTACTTCAAAAATATAACTCTTTTTTGTTTCATAATCAAAAATTTTTGAAGCAAACAGTTGTCCCTCTTTGTTAATAGTAAAATTTTGATTATCTTCTCCTATAAGAGCAAAAGTATCAATTGGTTCACTTCCTTGGTTTTCAACAATTACTGTACCGATGAAAGCATTACTAATATTATTCTCAAAAATAGAGAGGTTTGTCTCTTTTAATATAGGTATTTGTGGAATTGTCTCATTTACATCTATTATCTGTATTAAAAACTCTTTTTTAGCAGAGTTAAAATAACTGTCCGTTGCCTCTATCGTAAGTTCAAATAGATTATCTCTATTTTTGTCATGTGGATTTTCAAAATCTGCTTTTTTGAGTAAAGAGAGTTCTTGATTATTTGTGTTGTAGCTAAATTTATTGGCATCTTTACCTAAAAGTACTACTGTTAGTTCTGAATCATCCATAATCTCGATTTTTTTTATAAATGTTAAATTTTCATTGATTTTAATTGTAGAGCTTTTATCTGTAAATGTAGGAGCTACTAAATCAAAACTTCTATTATTTAAAATATCATCAATTATTTTAATAGCTTTATCTTGATATTCAGGATAAAGTTTTGTTTTATCTAAAACAGGGTTATATTTTAAAATATCTTCAACTCCTACAAATCCATCAGCATTAATATCTTTTTTAATAATCTCTTTTGCTAATGCTTCCATTTTTGATTCAATATTACTACTTTCTAAGCTAAGAGAAGAGAGAAGCTTTTGATAAACAATTTCACTTACAACACTGATGGTAGCTTTTTTAATCACTTTAATATGTGCACCTTTAACCAATAGATGAAAAATACCTTTGTTGAGAGTAGGGGTATTATCAATGATTCCATCGTCATTAACATCATAATCTTGACCACCACTAATCTCATAGAGGTAAAATTTTTCATCTTCTAATTTTTCTA
>QNZV01000103.1 GCA_003978395.1 Sulfurovum sp.
TGAGGTTGAGAAAAAAGGAGCAGAGGGCTTGGTGGTGCGTGACCCTAAGGCTCTGTATGTGGGGAAGCGTAGTTCAAGCTCTTTGAAAGTGAAATCATTTCACGATGATGAGTGTGTGGTAAAAGGTTATACCCAAGGGCATGGGAAGTTTGAAGGGTTGGTTGGGGCTTTGCTTTGTGAATGGAAAGATAGAGTTTTGAAAATTGGGTCTGGTTTGAGTAATGAAGATAGGAAAACTCCTCCTAAGATAGACTCTACTGTAACGTTTAAATATAATGGGTTTACAAAGTATGGGAATCCTAAGTTTCCTGTCTATTTGAGGGTTCGGATTTTAAAATAATTTGCTATAATTCATAAAAAATATGAGAATAACTAAAAGTGTAACCTTTATAGCAAAAGAGGGTAGTGAAGCAAAAATGAGAGAGCTTTTAACTGCAATGGTAGAGCCTAGTAAAATTGAAGATGGATGTATCTTTTATGATATTTTTCAATATGAAAATAATCCTAGAAAATTTATGGCTGTGGAGAGTTGGAGAGATGAGGTAGCACTTGATGGGCATAAAGCTTCTGCTCATTATGCTGTTTACAAATCTTCTTATGAGCCTTACTGTGAGCATAAATACTCTGATGAGTTAGAAATTTTAGGATAAGTTTTGAAAAATTTATGGAACGCTGATCAAGCGAGTAGATTTAGTAGTGACTTAGAGTTACGTGTTTATACTTCAAACCTTTTGGGGCAGAGTGATGAGCTTGTGCTTCATGGTGGGGGAAATACTTCGGTAAAAAGTACCATTGATGGAGAAGAGATTCTTTTTGTAAAAGGTTCAGGTTGGGATTTGGTCTCTATTAAAGCAGAGGGGTTTTCTCCTGTGAAAATGTCGACCCTTTTAGAGATGGCAAAGCTTGAGGAGTTGAGTGATACCGATATGGTATTGGGTCAAAAAAATGCGATGATAGATAAAACAGCTCCTAATCCTTCTGTAGAGGCAATTCTGCATGCATTGATTCCTTTTAAAGTGGTTGACCATACACATGCTGATGCTATTGTTACCATTTCCAATTCGGTTAAGGGGCAAGAGCATATAGCCTCTCTCTTTCCTAACTTTTTAGTAGTCCCCTATATTATGCCTGGATTTATTTTGGCTCATGAGATTTATAACTTGACTCGTGATTTTGATTGGGAGAGTTGTGATGGGATAATTTTACACAATCATGGAATCTTTACCTTTGATAATGATGCTAAAAAGTCGTATGAGAAGATGATTGATGCTGTAAGTAAAGCAGAACGTTTTTTAGATAAACATGCTCCTTTAAATCTTTTACAAATTGAGCCAATGATTAGTTGTGATATGGATAGATTGAAATCTGCTATTAAAAATGCAAAAGGGCATAAGGTTGTTTTGAAAATAAATCAAACCCAACTGGCTCTTACTTATGCCTCTAAGACTCATCTTGAAGAGTTTGCTACACGTGGTGTCTTGACCCCAGAGCATATTATTCGTACAAAGCACCAACCTTTGATTATTGATAATAATAATGTAGAAGAGGATTTGGAATCTTATATAGAGGGCTATATAGAGTACTTTGAAGCATTTGCTTCTAATGAAATAATGCTTAATCCTGCTCCTAATTATGCAGTTATTAAAGATTTTGGGGTTGTATTGTTTGGGAAGACAGAGAAAGAGGTAAATATCTTGAATGATATTATAGAACATACGATGATGGCAGTGCTTCGTGCAGATAAGCTTGGAGGCTACGAGAGTATCTCTATGGCTGATAGTTTTGCTATGGAGTATTGGGAGTTGGAACAGGCGAAAATAAAATGAAATACCTAATGGCAATAGATGCAGGAACAGGTTCTGTTCGTGCAGTTATTTTTGATACCAATGGAGATCAAATTGCTCTATCGCAAGAGGAGTGGGTACACTTAGAAGAGGAGGGTATTCCTCATAGTATGACGTTTGATACCACTAAAAATTGGGAGATAACGGCTAGATGTATTAAAAACTCTATTAAAAAAGCAGGGATAGAAGCAGAAGATATTTTGGCTCTCTCTGCTACTTCTATGCGTGAAGGGATTGTTCTTTATGATTCTGATGGAAAAGAGCTTTGGGCTGTTGCCAACGTAGATGCAAGGGCTTTTGATGAGGTAAAATATTTAAAAGAGAATTTTGAAGGAGTAGAAGAGAAGTTCTATGCTCTCTCTGGTCAAACTTTTGCTTTGGGGGCTTTACCTAGAATATTATGGCTCAAAAATAATCGACCTGAAATTTATGAAAAAGTAGCCTCTATCTCGATGATAGGCGATTGGATTTTAGCCAAACTTTCAGGCGTAATTGCTACCGACCCAAGTAATGGTGGGACTACAGGAATATTCTCTTTAGAAAAGCGTTCTTGGGTGGCTGATATGGCAACCCAAGTAGGTATTAAAGATGATATATTTCCTAAAGTGTTAGAAGTAGGTACGGTTATGGGAATAGTAACAAACAATGCTTCTACAGAGACAGGACTCTCTACTCAAACCAAAGTAGTTATGGGTGGAGGAGATGTTCAGCTTGGTTCGGCTGGTTTAGGTGTAACTAAAGAGGGGCAAATGGCAATTTTGGGTGGCTCTTTTTGGCAACAGGTTGTCAATATTGATTCTAATGTAACTCCCCCTAAAGATATGGGAATTAGGGTTAATCCTCATGTTGTAAATGGACTTTCACAAGCCGAAGGGATAACATTTTTTTCAGGCTTGGTTATGCGTTGGTTTAGAGATGCCTTTTGTGATATGGAAAAGATTGAAGCCAAAAAGAGAGGGATTGATACTTATGCTGTTTTGGAAGAGAAAGCGAGTAAGATTCCTGTGGGTTCTTATGGCATACTTCCTATCTTTTCAGACTCCATGAAATATGGAAAATGGTATCATGCCAGTCCCAGTTTTATAAATCTCTCTATTGATGCCAATATTTGTAATAGAGCCTCGATGTTTAGAAGCTTACAAGAGAACGCTTGTATTGTCTCTGCTATTAATTTAAACAAGATTGAAGAGTTTACAGGTATAAAAGTTAAAGAGATAGTATTTGCAGGTGGTGCTAGCAAAGGAGCTTTATGGTCTCAAATTTTGGCTGATGTAACAGGTTGTAGAGTCAAAGTCCCAAAAGTAACAGAAGCAACAGCCTTGGGTTCTGCCATGTCAGCAGGAGTTGGAGCAGGGGTTTATGGCTCGTTGGTTGAAGCTTCTGAAGAGTTAGTCAGATGGGAAAAAGTTTATGAACCCAACAAGTTAAACTTTGATAAGTATAATACGATTCAACAAAAATGGTGTGAAGTCTATGAAGCTCAATTAGATTTGGTTGATAGAGGATTAACCCAATCTATGTGGAAAGCCCCAGGGTTGTAGGGCAATGCCAATAAATCAAAAAATATAAGGAATATAAAATATGTATCTATTTACAAGTGAAGTAGTAGCCCCAGGGCATCCAGATAAGTGTGCAGATATTATTGCAGACACAATCGTTGACACGTTAATTATCGGAGACTCTAAATCAAGAGTTGCATCAGAGGTTTTTGTTGCAGGAAAACATGTGGTTATTGGTGGAGAAGTTACTTCTCATACTCAAATGAGCCAAGAAGATTATACTCAATTGGTCAAAGATGCCTTAATTAAGATAGGTTATGATGGAAATAAACATTTTACACATGAAGAGTGTTTGTACCCTGAAGATGTAGAAGTTCAAGTTCTTTTAAATGAACAATCTCCAGATATTAATCAAGGGGTTGACCAAGAAGATGGCGAAACAGGAGCAGGAGACCAAGGGATTATGTTTGGTTATGCAGATTGTGAAACTAAAAACTATATGCCAAGTGCCATTACTTATGCACGTCTTCTTATGGAAAAAGTTTACGAATATGCAAAAGCAAACCCTCATGAGTTGGGTGTTGATATTAAAACACAAGTAACCATGGATTACGGGGTTAAAGATAATTTTGAATCGTGTCAACCTCAAAAGATTCATACCATTGTAGTCTCTGCACCTTGTGTGGCAAGTATGAATATCGAGACAGTTAGAGAGCTTATTCAAGGTTTAATTGATGATGCAGGATTGCCATCTGAACTCTACAACAAAGATGATTGTATTATCCATATCAATCCAACAGGAAAATATGTTTCACACTCTCCACTGCATGATTCAGGGCTTACAGGTCGAAAACTCATTGTTGATAGTTTTGGTGGATATGCCCCTATCGGTGGTGGAGCGCAAAGCTCAAAAGATTACACAAAAGTAGACCGTTCAGGGCTTTACGCTGCTCGTTATATTGCAAAACATATTGTAGCATCTGGTTTA
>QNZV01000026.1 GCA_003978395.1 Sulfurovum sp.
ACTGTGGGTCTATAGTCAACTACAAAAGGGTAAAATCGTAAAAAATCTATTGATTGCTTTAAAAGTTTAAGACACTGTTCATCTGAAATCTCTCGATATAAATTCCCACCTGCATGCAAATGACAAAATGGAGGTCCAGAAACCAAACTGGGCTCTTTCTCAAACAGAGTGACATCTACTTCTCTTTTACCCAAATATAGTGCGGTTGTTGCTCCTGCAACACCACCACCAATAATGGCTATTTTTACTTTTTTATCTATCATAGTACAGTTATTATCTCCCCAAAATCATCAAAGACAAATGAAGGGTTATGCACCTCTATGTTTTCGCCATAGTTATACCCATAAGTAACTCCAATAGTTTGCATACCACAAGCATTTCCAGCCAAAATATCATTTTTGGAGTCTCCTATCATCACACACTCTTCTACAGATACATTTAATCTTTCACACACATGTAACAGAGGCAAGGGACTAGGCTTTTTTTCAGCCAAAGAGTCCCCACCAATGAAGTATTCAAAAAATTCTATAAGCTCTAACCCCTTTAGAATAGGCTCTACAAAAGCAAAAGGTTTATTTGTTACAATTGCCAAACGATAGCCTTTAGATTTGAGCAGTTGAAGTGTTGAATGTACATTAGGATATAAGCGAGTTCGAACACAAAGATTAAGAGCATAAAATTTTAGAAAAGTATCCAAAGCCTTTGCCACAAAATCTCTATCAAGATTTTCATCAATCATTCTACTTCCACTTAAAGCACGTTGTACCAATATGGAAGCACCATTCCCTACCCAACCATCAATAGTGGCTTCATCAAAGTTTGCATGATGCACTGATGTAAGCATATGATTCACAGCCAAAGCCAAATCAGGTGCAGAGTTTATCAGTGTACCATCTAGGTCAAAAATAATAACTTTTTTATCTTTCAATTTCAAATTGTTACCTTGTTTTATTTATCAGAGTAATGTACTTTAGTAAAATCTTTAGAGTTTCCTTCAAAAAACTTAGAAGCAAATTCAGTAAATTCATCTTTTAGTTCACCTCTATGCTTATGCTGTTCTGAAAACTTAATCTCTAGTTCTCTATTTTTAGTATAGAGTTTAGAGATTTTCTCTTTTAACTCTTCGTTAAATCTTTTAACAACAAATAGCTCTTCTTCTGCTTTTTCAAGTTGGTCAATCATTATTTTATAATGAATTTTTAACTTATCATAGAGCGTTTTCTTCTCATATAACTCATCCACATGCTCTTTTTCCTGCTCTATTATCTGCTCTTGTAGTTTATTAACTATTTTTTCAGCATTTATAAACTTCTCCCTACTTCCCTCTAAATATTTTAACTCTTCTTTTAACTTTATATTCTCAATTTTTTCATCATTCCACGCTCTATTTAAGAAAGATAGGCGTTTTTCTTTTGCTTTGTCTATAGCTTTTGCTTGTTCTAAAATAGCACTTAAAGTTTGAATTCTAGTTAAAAAGATAACAATTACAGTAGAAATAAGAATTGTAATCAATAAGAAAAGAAACAACATAACATAAAAATTATTGTCTATATGAAAATTAGCAAAAACTCTATCCATAGCTTATCCTTTGATGTAATCATACTCTTTGGGTGCTATACACTCCAGAAGATTTCTATCTATTATAGCATTATATTTCATATTAGAAAATAGTATTTTCACACGGTTATCTAAATTATCAACATAAACAATCTTTGAAAGTCGGTTTTTACTGTCCAATGTTATCAAATACTCTACATCTTTATAGTGTGCTTGATAATCTATTTCCGTTATTTTTTTTGCTACAGATAAAATTGATTTTAAATCAATACCCTCATCGACCAAATAGTTTGCTATTTGTTCTAAATCATGATCTATAACAGTAAGTTGAACTCCATCGGTACAAACTTCTTTGCTTGATGGTTCAATATAATTCCATTTAAATAAGCTTCGTGTATAACTCTGCTCTATCCCTGAATCATCAGCAATCGTTTCAACTACATCTTCAAAATAGACTTTTCCTTTATAATTAATAACCTTACCATGTTCATTGGTAATAGTCTGTTGAAAGTCGGTTGTAAAGTTAGAAGGCAATGTTATACTTGCAGACAAAGAGATAATAAGTGTTGAGAGTAGTAATAAAAGTTTCATTTAGAGACATCCTTGTTTTAATTATATATTGAAATGTTGCCATAAAATTGTGGATTAACTATATAAATTATAGAAGTTATATAAAAAGTAGCAATACCATTAAAATAACGTTTAATAAAATAGCGTAACCATATTTTACATTTTTTGTTTTAAATGCTCTATAGAGTGTCCAAAAAAGTCCTAAAATCAAGACAAGATAGAGGAGCATCCAAATAAGGAGTCCTTGGGTTTGAGGTTCAGTCATTTAAGTAAATCCTCTTTGGCTAATTTATCAACCATTTTAATACTATCTAAAGCATTTTCTAATATTTTTTTAGTTGACTTTAAGGGTTGCATTCTTAAATTGGTCTGTTTTCTATCAAAAGACTCATCCATTAACACCTTCATTACCTCTTGTTCTAAATCAGCATATATCTCTTGTAGTTTTTTTTCTATTAGTTCTATATTCATAAAATCCTACTTCTGTTTTGGTCTAAATATCTTGATGACATTTTCATCAGCTTCCATAAAAGAACCACCAATAAGGTCAATACAATAGGGGACAGCAGGAAAAACAGCATCTAAACACTCTCGAATAGATTTTGGTTTACCTGGCAAATTAATAATTAACGCCCCATCACAAATCCCTGCTGTTTGCCGAGATAAAATAGCTGTTGGAACATATTGTAAACTTACAGCTCTCATCTGCTCTCCAAAACCAGGAAGCAATTTTTGACATACATTTTCAGTCGCCTCGGTTGTTACATCACGAGGAGCTGGTCCTGTTCCACCTGTGGTTACAATAAGGTCACAGTTTTTATCACGAGCCAGTTGAATTAATGTAGTTTCAATAATTGATTGCTCATCAGGAATACATCTGTACTCATACTCACACTCATTTAAGAGATACTCTTTCATCGTATCCATAATTGCTACACCTGAAATGTCTTCGTATATACCTTGACTTGCTCTATCCGAGGTGGTTACCACACCTATTTTAATTTTATCCATTTTTTTTCCTAATTATCCAATTTTTACTAAAACTCTATCCAATACAGAGGTACTAACAAAACGTTTTAGATACCCCAATATTGTTGTTGCTTTGGTTATATAATATCGTGGTTTTGGCTTATTGGCTACAATTATTTCATAAACCACCTCAGCCACAGATATTGCCTCTTCATTAAAAGGCACTTTTGATTTTTTACTTTCTAAATTTTTAATATAACTCTCTTTAAAAACAGAGTTTTCTATATCAACTCTCTCTCTCAATGTTTTCATAGCTGTTTTACGAAAGTTTGATGTGATAGGACCTGTGTTTAAAAGGACAGGATAGATATTTGTATCCTTTAGCTCTAAACGTAAAGTATCTGTTAAACCCTCGATTGCATATTTACTAGCATTATACGCACCTCGTCCAAACAGAGAGACTAAGCCTAAAACAGATGAGTGTTGAATAATTTTTCCATAACCTTGTTGCCTCATCACTGGAATAATTTGCCTTGTACTCTCATGTAGACCAAAGACATTGGTTTCAAACTGTTTTCTTAAGACATCAGTTTCTATATCTTCCAATGCACCTGCTTGACCATACCCTGCATTATTAAACCAAACATCTATTTTCCCATCTTCTTCTAAGACATTCTCAATAACTCTTGCAATGTCATGAGGATTGGTTACATCCAGTTGCATTACATGTTCCAAACCTGCACCCCTGAGTGCCGACAAATGAGCAGAATCTCTAACTGTTGCGTATACTTTGATACCTTTGGATTGTAGATATTTAGCTGTTGCTAAACCTATTCCAGTAGAACAGCCTGTAATGACAATATTAATCATGTTCTTACTCTTCTTTTCCGTATTTCAAATCTTTTACAGCTTGTGTAACATCATCTTGACGCATAAAGTGTTCTCCGACTAAAAAGGCATCTGCTCCCACAGAACTAAGCTCTTTAACCATTTCATGGTCAGTAATTCCACTCTCTGCTACAATAATT
>QNZV01000049.1 GCA_003978395.1 Sulfurovum sp.
ACGTCAACCATATATATTAGAGCATTTGTTTGACAATACTTCATCAATTCTATATCAAATTTTTCTATTTTCAATACACTATTTGATGGAGTTTTGGCTATCTCTTCTTGATTTTCGATTAGATAAAATGGCTCGGTATCAATTAAAGGATGTCCAAAAATTTTCATAAGTTTACCTCTTTAGCCTTTTAGATTTTTCAACACAATCATTCGAGCAATAGGCTTTTCGATGATAGATAAGGGCATCATCTTCAGTCATATAAATTCCACAAAAAGCACACTCTGATGTTCCTTGAATCTGTTTTCCAAAATCTTTTTCTACATCGGTCTCTTTTTCCTCTTTTTTATCTATAAATGGTATTTTACCACCAAAAAATCTATAGATTGCTCCTGCAATAATAATAAGTATAATAACTCTTAACAACATTTTACAAAACCTTTTTTATATAGAGATAGTTTCTCTTATTCTTCTCGATAATATCATAATCCAATGCTAATTGAACCATTTCTAGTTCAGAAAAAAGACGTTCTCCCTTATAAAAGAGATATTGTGTCTCACTATTTTGGAGATGTTGTGTTAATCTCAAAAGCATCTTTGTGTCTGTGACAGCTCTTGAACTTATCAATCCAAACGGTTCAGAGGAATACTCTTCTACCCTTTTTTTAGCTACTTCTACATTAGAAAGTTCCAACTCCATCGCCACATACTTTAGAAAAGAAGCCCGTTTTTTTCTAGGTTCACAAAGTACCGTCCGAACATTAGGGTAAGCCATTGCCAACAACAGCCCAGGAAACCCTGCACCCGTTCCAACATCCAAAATAGAAGTTGGGGTATCTATAAAAGTTGAGGGAAACAGTGAATCTTCAATATTTTTTTCTACTTCCAACGGAGTTTTTGCTCCTGTTAGATTATGAATCTTGTTCCACTCTAACAGTAATTCTGTAAATTTTTTTAATTTTTCACTCTTTATCATCTATAATAAATGCCCCATCTGATTTTTTTTGATTTCTAAATACTCTTTATTATAAGGGTTCGCATTCATAATAATAGGTATGCGTTTTGTAATCTCTATATTTTCAAGAGACTCTATTTTGCTCGGATTATTCGTAAGAAGCTGTATTTTTTTTATCTTAAAATAGTTTAAAATATATTCAACAATTTCATAAGTTCTCTCATCTGCCCGAAATCCTAACTGATGATTGGCTTCTATCGTATTTAAGCCTTTATCTTGTAACGCATATGCATTTACTTTTCCTACAAGTCCTATATTTCTGCCCTCTTGACGAAGATAGATAATCATACCACCCTGTGAAGCAATAAGCTTTTGAGAAAAGGCTAATTGTTCTCCACAATCACACTTTTTTGAACCCAAAGCATCGCCTGTTAGACACTCTGAATGTACTCGAACAATGGGATTATCACTTAAATTTTCTGTATAGATAGCAAGATGCTCTTTATCTGCTTCTTTAAAAGCTTGAATATTAAATGTACCGTAAATAGTTGGGAGTTTTGCAACTTGTGAAATATCAATTTGTCTCATGGGCAAAATTATATCACTTTATGATAAAATTCAACAAATTAACTTAAGGAAAAAAGATGTTTACACGATTTAGACGAAAAAGACTCAACCCAGTTCTACGAGATTTATTACAAGAGACTCATTTGAGTGTTAATGATTTCATCTATCCTCTATTTATTAAAAGTGGAGAGGGAATAAAAAAAGAGGTAGAGTCTATGCCTGGGGTCTTTCAGATGAGTATTGATGAAGTTTTAAAAGAGTGTGAAGTCTTAAAAAGCCTTAAAATCTACTCTATTATTCTATTTGGAATTCCTGAGACAAAAGATTCAGTAGGTTCAGATGCCATGTGTGAACATGGAATTATTGCTTCAAGTATTCGAGCCATCAAAAAAGCTCATCCAGATATGTTTGTAGTAACTGATTTATGTTTTTGTGAATATACAGACCATGGTCATTGTGGAGTATTAGACCCTGTACTAGAAACTGTTGATAATGACATCACATTAGGAAACTTAGCAAAACAAGCACTGATTCATGCTCAAGCAGGGGCAGACATGATTGCACCAAGTGGAATGATGGATGGAATGATTACGACCATTAGAGAAGGTCTTGATGCAGGTGGATTTAGCCATATTCCTATTATGTCTTACTCTACTAAATTTTCATCTGCTTATTATGGACCTTTTAGAGATGTGGCTGAAAGTTCCCCAAGCTTTGGAGATAGACGAAGCTACCAAATGAACTCTGCCAATAGAAAAGAGGCTATTTTAGAAAGTCTTGCTGATGAGGCTGAAGGTGCAGATATTTTGATGGTTAAACCTGCTCTTGCCTACCTTGATATAGTAAGAGACATCAAAGAGAACTCCTCATTACCTTTAGCTGTTTATAACGTAAGTGGAGAGTACTCTATGCTCAAAATGGCAGCCAAAGCAGGTGTGATTGACTATGAACGAGTAATGATGGAGACAATGATTGGATTTAAACGAGCAGGTGCAGATATTATTATAAGCTACCATGCAAAAGAGGTAGCAGAACTACTTAAATAAATAGCTCTATAAAAAATAGTCGGTTTTATACAACTGACTACTCACTATCTTTATCTATCTCTGCTGATAGTTTCGATAACTCTTCTAAATACTCTGCTTGAATACTGGTGGGAATAGATAAAGGATTAGCTACTTTTTTGGAACTACTTTTATTACTATCTAACTCTTTAACATTAGGAGGCATAGTTCCAATAGGTATCTCCTCTTCATTTGTAACAACAAGCTCATCATCATCAAACATCTGTACTGAAGATGGTGGCAAAGAGTTTGAAGCCTCTTTAATTATATAATTATATCCATAGATAGATACACCTATAATGATGATTAGTAATAACAAAATTGTTAATATTTTAGAAAGTGTATTAAATAAAGATTTCTCTTCTTTTGAAGAATTACTAAGTATTTGAGACTTATAAGCTTCACAAAAATCTGCTTCATCATCTACATGGTTATTGAACAAAGTGTTCCTTTCTATATAATTTATTTAAGTTTTATAAAACTATTTTAGCATAAATTTCAAAAAAATATCTTTTAAATATCATTTTTTCTACCTAATAACACTATTTATTTGATATAATGTCTAAAACAATAATTAAACCCGAATCATGTTTTATCATATTTTTTTGGGCTTAATCATAAAAGAAAGGGAAACATTATGGAATTTTGGATGATAACTATTTTTATAATTCTATCGGTACTTGTTGTTATTAACTACACCATTGGCTTTCAAGGGCTTCTACCTATAATTATTGTAGATTCACAAAAAGCATTGGTTTTAGATAACCGATTAGGTGCAGATAGAGTTATTACAGAGGGACTTAACCGATACTTACCTGGTGTAGAGATAGTCGTTGGCGAAGTTAGTTTAAAAGAGCAACCTATTGACCCACCTGATCAAACAATTGTTACAAAAGATAACATAGAGTTAAATGTTGATATGATTGCAACAATTAAAATAGTTGACCCTACTAAAGCTGTAATGGATGTTGAGGATTATAAAAGTTCAGTAGAGAGTCTTGTTATGAGTAGTACCTTGAACCAATTAGGACAGATGAACCTTGCTGATATTCAAAAACAACAAGATAGTTTATCTAAAAAAATTAAAGAGCATATGCAGATTGACTGTCAAAGATGGGGTATAGAAGTTGTTTTAGTCAAATTTGAAAGTATTACTCCTCCTCCATCTATTAGAGAAGCGATGCAAAAAGAGATTGTTGCAGAGAAAGAGAAAAGAGCCTCTATCTTAAAAGCTCAAGGAGATCATGAAGTTCATGAAATTCATGCAGATGGAGAACGTATTCTTATTGAACAAAGAGCAGCAGCTACTCATAAAGTAATCAAAGATTTAAAAGAGTTAATGCCAAATCTATCTGATGAAAAGATTATGCAATTTTTAACAAAAACAGCATATATTGACTCTATGAAAGAGCTATCATCATCAGCCAACTCTAAATTTGTACTCTATCCAACGGAAACAGACAGACCTATGGAGAAAGTCATGAATGCAGAGTATATGTCAAGAAGTAC
>QNZV01000064.1 GCA_003978395.1 Sulfurovum sp.
TGCTATTGATGTTGCCAATATTTTAAAAGAGACCAAAGATTTGGTTGATATTGATATTATGGCAGAAGATGTTTATGAGACCTACAAACTGATACCTGATGCTAAAAAGATAGCTGATGAAACCTTGACTATGGAACAAGTCAACAACATTCTCTATTTGGCATTTCAAGGAATGGTTGTTGCAACCAAAAACTCAAAAGATAGCTTGTCTCAAATTCCTATCTATTTGGTTTTAAATAAAAAGAGTAAACAGCTAAAAGGTGATAAACCCGATGATATTAAGAAGAAAATTGCTTCACTTAATCTTATGAACCGAATGGGTGAGCAGATTGCCCTTGCTGATGTAGTAAAAATTGTTAAAGTTAAATCTACACCAACGATTCAACATAAAAACTTAAAACGTACTATTAATATTATTGCAGAGACAGACAACGTCTCACAAGTCTATCCACTTTTGGATGCTAGAGCAAAAATGATGGAGTACTTTAAAGATAAATATGAGGTTAAAACTGCCCCACTCTCTACCTATATGTTTGACCTCATCTTAACCGATAAGAAAACAGGAGAAGAGTTCCTTATTCGTTGGGATGGAGAGATGAAAGTAACCTTAGATACTTTTAGAGATTTGGGTGCTGCCTTTATTGCTGCATTGGTACTTATCTTCTTCTTGTTGGTTATCTACTACAAATCATTTGCCATTAGTGGAATCATCTTAGGAGGCTCATTCCTCTCACTAATTGGTGTTATTATGGGTCACTGGGTTGCTGATTTGGTTACCGTAAATACGTTCTTTTTAACAGCAACTTCACTCATTGGATTCATTGCTCTTATGGGAATTAGTTCAAGAAATTCACTCTTGCTCATTGACTATACCATGGGATTAATTCAATATGATGATATGGAGAAAAAACGTGCTATTGCAAAAGCGTCAGCTACCAGAGCAACGCCTATTTTCTTAACAGCTGTTGCTATTATTTTGGGTTCTGCTCTACTTGCTAGTGACCCAATCTTTGGGGGTCTTGGTGTTGCCCTTATTTCAGGTACGGTTATTGCTGTGTTTGTCTCTTTACTGTTTGTACCTGTTCTTATGTCAAATACAGATGCAATTTGTAAAGATGAAAATAAAGGAAAAGATAAAAAATAGTAGATTGTAGTGCATGGTTTAAATAGCCATGCATCTATAATAGCTCTCTTTCAAAAGGTATCCAAATGAATACTATTTTCAAACTTTTATTAGGAATTTTAGGAATAATTTTACTCATACTTTTTTACTTGCTTCAAACGAATATTGGACATAAAAATGTAGAGTCCTTACTTGAACATTATCTTTCAACAGAGAGTAATGATAAAATTCTTGTTCAATCTTTGAATCTAACACAATATCCGACTATTTCTCTAACCCTAAAAATAAACAATAGTTCAAAAGTTATGCTCAAAGGATATATTGATAACAATAGTATCAATATGAATTACCATCTAATAGGTACAAGTTTAGATATTAATGATTTTCATTTAAAAGATACAATTGATGTCACGGGAACACTAAAAGGAGCGTTTAATCATCTAAAAGTCACAGGAACAGGTAAAGTTTTTGATGGAAATATTACCTATGAGTTTATAAATTTTCCCAATAAAATTGAAAATCTTAGCTTACAAATAATAGATGCTAATTCAACAAAAATAGCACACTTTTTTGAAACAAAGCTTCCTTTTTATGGATTAACAAATATTGATGCAACTTTTCGTACTTTGTCAATTCAAGAGAAAAAAGGTCAAGCTAAAATCAGTATGAAAAGATTACTTCTACCTAACGTAAAAATGCCTTTTGAACTGAATTCAATTATTTTATTTAACAATATAAACTATAAATATAATATTCAGTTATTCTCAAATATAGGAAAAATAACTATCTCAAAGGGGAATTATAATTCAAGTAAAAAACTGTTTCTAGCCGATTACCATTTGCATATTAATAACTTAATAAGTTTTAGAGAACTGTTTAAACATCAGTTAAAGGGTAGCTTTAATACTATAGGGCATATCTCTTATAATCAAAAGAACCAAGAGCTTGTTATTACGGGAGAAAGTCATAAATTTGGAGGTAATATAGAGTATCTTTATAAAAAAAGTACTCTTGAGCTAAAGTTAAAGAGTCTTCCCCTTGAATCTATTTTAAATGCACTCTCCTACCCAACTCTTTTTACTTCTAATATTTATGGTAATATTACCTACCATTTTAAAGAGAAAATGCTTATTATTAATATTGATTTGAAAAAGACACAGTTTGTTAAAAGTGAATTAACAGAGATGATTCAAAAAAAGCTAGGAACAGATTTATTAATAGGTTATTACGACAAAAGTATATTCTATGCTGGTTATCAAAACCATACCTTCTCCTCTACCTTACGATTAGACAATGGAGACAACTACATTTATCTTACCAATACTTCAATCAACACAAAGAATAGAGAGTTAAAGTCTCAATTTAAGATGAAAATGAGTGGTCAAATAGTAGAAGGACATATTTATAACACCTTGGAAAATCCTAAAGTAAATATTGATACTCAATTTATTAGGCTCATAAATCAGAGCCTAGAGAGATGGTTGAAAAAAACACATATTTAATAGTTATAAATCATCTTTAATATGTTTAATTCGCTCGTGAGCTGTAGGGTGCATTTTTAAAAGAGGAGCATTCAGATATTGAAGTTTTTCCAGTGCATCAACAGCTACTTTTTTATCAATTTTATACTTTTTGAGTACTTTAATCGCAAATTCATCAGCTTCAAACTCTTCATCTTTTTGAAATTCTGATTTTCTCATACTTGATGTAATACTCTCTAATATACCATTTGCAACAGAGCCAACGGTCTTTCCACTCATATTAACAGCATGTTCCAAGGCATACATACTGTGTGCTTTTCTATAACTAGAGATATGGTCTTTGTTTGCAATATGTGCTATCTCATGAGCCATCAAAAAAAGTATTTGATTATCATCTAAGAGTTCAATAATTCCACTGTTGACCCGAATCGCTCCATTAGACTTAGAGAAGATGTAATGAAAAGGGTTCATATAGACTTTTATGTCTAACTTTACCTTCAAATCATCAGGTAGAGGGATTTTTTTCATAATCTTCTGCAAATCAAGATAATATCGGTCAATATCCTTGGCTATCGTTTGGTTCTCATCCCATTTAGCAATATCTTTTGCATCCTCTTTATACAACTCTTCATCTGTAATAAGTGCTGCACGAGATAGGTCAGAAGCTGACTTAACAGCAGATGAAACAGGGTCAGCGATGAAATCGGGTAGAGCACTATCAATATTGTCAACAATTTTTTTCTCTTGTTCATCAATATCAACTTTATCAGAGATATTATTAGCTATCTCTTCTATTTTATCTGTTGGAATAAAATCTGTAACTTTATCCCAAAAAGAGGAATCCTCAGCAGAAAGTGTAGCTGTCGTACCAATTAATAATAATGGTAGAAGTGTTTTATTTATAAGTTTCATTTTTAGTCCTAGTCTTAACATGGAAGATATATTAGCGTAGGATAACATATTTAAAATAATTATAATAATAAATTTGATTCTTTTATTAAAGTTTATCAATAGATTATTGTTATGTTTAGTTTCTTCTCGTTATTGTTACACTCGAAGCCCCAACAAAACTTTCTCACACTCTTCTAGCCCAAAAATAGTAGCCTTTCCATCTTTGGAAATAAAGGATATTTTATCGCTACCACGCTTACTCAAAGAGATTTTTACCCCTCTTCAAGTAGTTTTTCAACGTCTGACCCTTAAAGGAGAGATAGACCTATATAGCACAAAAAGTTTAGCATTTATTCATAACCGTTTGGAGACATTTTTACAAGATGGGGCTTTTCCTGAAACTCTTCTTTTTGATGAGAGAATTAGAGAGAAAATTCTTCGAGACTATTATAATGTGATGATTTACAAAGATTTAATAGAGCGATTTTCGATTAAAAATATTGAAGTGTTGAAGTTCTTTTTGAAGCGTATTTTAGCCTCATCAACCAAATTGGTATCGGTTAATAAAATATATA
>QNZV01000087.1 GCA_003978395.1 Sulfurovum sp.
TGAAACCAGAAAAATAAAAGTGATTAAATCAACTTTAGAAAATTCTGAATATTTATATACTTTAAATTCTGAACTATCAAGGATTGATAGCTTATGGTCATATAAAGATTATTTATACATCATCGGTGATAATAAAATCAATATTTTTCAAGAAAAAGATAAAAAGATGGAGTTTTTGACAACTTATAACCTATTGAAAATAGTTGGAAATATTTTGGGTATAGAAGAAGATATTCTCTATATTTTAGAAAAAAACAGATTAACACTTATGGATATAACAAAACCTTTAAAACCTAAATTTATAGAAACAGTTGCTGTCCCATTTGTCTATAAGCTAGGGATTAAAACCAATGGGAAATACATAACAACTGGTTCTAAAATTATAGATATAAAAACCCTTAGAGCCTCTAAAAACGCCAAGTAACCCCTGTATAGCTTGTAAATGACTGTTCTTTAAGAGTTGCACTAGGGAGGCTATCTCCTACCCTTGAAGTTACTTTTAAATCTCCAAAATCCAGTTTCCAAGCATCTGCTCGAACATTAAAAAAGAGATTTTTATAGAACTCATAATGGTATCCCACTCCCAATTTAAATCCAACTGCATCTTGTCTATCACGAACATAACTATCTTGTTTATTATAATTAACCATTTCAAATGTCTCTACTTCTGCTCGACTATAGAGTAACCCTACTTTGAGTGAGTATGAGTCTCTTTGTGCCAAACGTTTTGCATAGACCAAAGAGAGTGCTAATCCTTCTGTTTCATAATCAAAAAGAGTTTTATAATCATAAAAAGAGTGATAGCTATCTTTTGCATATAGAGAACTATAGCGATAAATCATATTAAGCTTCCACACCTCATCAGAGTACTCTTTTAGCGTATGGTTTACATAAAATCCAAACTCTTTTTTATCAATATCTGCATGGTTATTCAATTTATCATAGGTTGATGCCACATACATATTACTGTTTAGCTCATTGACCAATACTTTTCCATAAAACCCCCACATCCATGAATCATAAACATAAGAAGCCCCCAACGTTAACTCTAAAACATCATAATCTATAGCAGAGTCTATTTCACTAGAGTGCAACTCTATCAGATAAGAGCTATAAGCTAAATCGGTATGAATTCCAAAACCTTTAGGTATGTCAAAAATATTTTTATAAGATTTCTCCTCATAGTTTTCAGCATTTAAAAAGAGAGATGAAAATAGAATGATATAAAAAAATACTTTCACGTTTTAAACCTTATATTGGTGGAGAAAAAGCCACGTGTGCTTTTTTAGGAACAAGCCAAATATTTTTTTCTAAATTAGTTCTCTCCATACTAACTTGTGTTCTATTGGTATCTTTTATCACTGAGTTACGAACCCTTCTAAATAGTTCATTAATAGGTATCTCCTCATCATCTAAATGTTCTATTAAACTAACACTATAAGGGCTATGTTCTCTATCTTTTCTGCTCCAATCCTTTGCAATATTTGCTGAAGAGTAAGAGATAATTGTTGATTTAGGAAAAGTACCTAAACAGTTATCATCATGAATAACAAACTCATTAAGAGATTTTCCAACCATATCTCTAACCGTAGCCCGTGCATTACCTCTAGCATTTTTGGAAGCCTCTATATACGCTCTATTTTGTTTACTATTACTAGGAATATAGTTCGCTTGAAACTCTCTACAAGCATCTATCACAACAATATTATATCGTGCTTTCATCTCATCTAAAAACTCATAAATTTTATAAATACTTACCAAAACTTTTGCATCTTTATCTGTCATCATTAAGTACTCTTGTTTACTGTTTTTAACCAAAGTATTTCCATGTCCTGCAAAGTAGAAAAAGAGCATTGTCTTATTTGGCTCTATCTTCTTTTTAAAAGTTTTCAATGTTTCATAAAATTCTTTTAAGGTCAAGTTATGTTTCAAAGTGACATCAAACCCTATATACTCCAATGCATCTTTTACTCCATTGGCATCATTTATAGGGTTTTCTAAAGCGTTCTCTCCATAATCTTGATTGCCAATGACCAGTGCTATTCGTTTTAGGGGTCTCTTGTTTTCTAAAAAGCTATTTTTATTTTGACACCCCCAAAAGAGTAAAAACGGTAGTATGATTATTTTTTTCACTTATATCCCCTATAAT
Organism: Sulfurovum sp.; assembly: GCA_003978395.1. Lineage (GTDB taxonomy): Bacteria > Campylobacterota > Campylobacteria > Campylobacterales > Sulfurovaceae > UBA1140. The sequence goes on from QNZV01000087.1 coordinate 2,150, forward strand.
TAAACAGAAATAAACATAATTATATCTATTAACTGATATACTAAAGTAGTATATTTTCAAAGGATTAACTATGAAACTTCTCTCTTTTATTCTTACTATTTCAACAATACTAATGTTTACAGGGTGCTATGATGATAACATTTCTCCCTATAAAGTAACTCATAATCATATTATACCAATGGGAGGGGGCAATCCCGAAGTAAAACTAAATAAATGTTTAGATAAAAAGGGTAAAAATAGAGATATTTGTATAGACCTTTTCTATCCTGAAGATATTGAGATTGGAATTTACCCTCCAAATGGTCTACGTATCAAATTAGCAGGAAGAGCTTCTTCAATAGAGAAGAGAGAGATTCAGATTGATTCCCAAGATAGAGTTATATTATCTATTGATACCTCCAATATCAAACTACCAATTAGCTTAAATGTAAAGGGTAAACAGCTACAGTACAAAAACAGTTTAGCCATAGTCATTGAAGTCAAAGATATTAAAGACACCATTACCCTCAAAGATAAAGAGGGTAAACTACTACTTGATTACACCATAATCAAGTAAGAAAAACTAGGAGTTCTCTTGAATAATCCCTTGAGAACTTCGACACATCCCAAGAAGTCTCTCTAGCGAGTCACAGTGTTGTCCTGATAGGTCTATAGGATTTTTATTTACTCTTTCTACAAATGCCTCTGGATTTCCACCTAAATCAGAAGCTGTAGCAACAACACCTAAAACCATAGCAACACTCATGAGTTTAATAAATCTTTTCATAATTTATCCTTTAAAATAAAATTTATGATTAACCAGTTTAAGTAATCATAGTGCTATTTTATTGGAATACAAAGAAATATGACAGGAACTAAAAGGAAACATTTTAGGGTGTTTTGGAAATTTTTAGGAAATTTTTTTTTACTCTTTCTTCATATTTTTATTATATAATACACTACTCTAAGTCATGAATGGAACAGTATGGATTATAAAAATAAACAGGAACTACGCAATAAGTTATTAAGAGAGAAGTTTAAGTATATTATAAATAATCATATCAATGGAGGAAAAAGAGTTTTGGCTATTGAGACTTTTGGCTATGAGCGTGAGAATCAAGTAGCAAATTTATCTTCTATCAATTATAAGCCTACTATCAAAAAAATTCACATGGAAAGCATGGAAAAGCATCATCAAATCCCTATGAGTGTATGGCAAGATAATGTAATGTTTAACAAAGAAGAAATAGACCGACTTATTCATAAATATAAAGAGTCATTAAAAATAGACGCTTTACATTTTGAAGATGAAGATATAATATTTACAAAAGATAACAAATTATTTAATAATCTAAAAGGTGTTTGGTATGCCTATATCTACCCCTCTAACCCCTCTTCAGCCCAAGAGACAGAGGGTATTTGGATAGTAGAAACCACCATCTATGATGACTATTCAGTAGTAGACTATTGGGGCAATGCAGGTTACTTAAAAATCGGCAAAAATCAAAGTCTTATCATAAAAGAGCCGTATGAAAACAATGACCTAACTGTTATTCGTTTCTCAAATCGTCATGTAAGTTTTGAACATTTTCGTTTTACCATTGTCTCCAATCAAAATGGAACTATTGATGAGATGGTCAATTTTGGTTTTTACTCTCGCAAAAAATATTCCCCCCAAGAGGCAAAAGAGATTTTAGGAGATATGGAAAAGGTACAACTTAAGCTTGATTCTGGTTTTGAGAAAAGGTTAAGAGAAAAGGGAGTTGTTCCGAGTTGAATATTTAATACTCGTTCGATAAAATCGCATACGCGTCAACCTAAACCATAATTCATATGAATTAAAAATTTATTCTCTTTAAAAAATGGCACTCTGTAGGTCGGGTTGCCCTCATCCCGACACAAACAGGCATAAATCAAAAATTTGACAA
>QNZV01000137.1 GCA_003978395.1 Sulfurovum sp.
TACATTCACAGCACCGTGGACGGCTCTTTTTACCGTTTATAGATGATGACCCAAAATCAGCTGAGATTATCTCCAAGATGAAGATGCTAGCAGAAGATGACAAGATTCAAGACCCTACTATTTTGGGACAGATATTGGGGAGGTAGATAAGTTAAGGCTATCATAATTATACTTATATTAAAAATATATAAGTATAATATTTAAAATTTATTTAAGGATTAACATGATTAAAAGATTATTAATATCAAGTGTACTACCTATTTTTCTACTCTCTGGTTGTGGAGATGGTGGAAGTAGTGGTGGAGACAGTAGTAGCACTCCTACACAAACGGAAACAATAGCACTTAAACTAACTGTTGGAAATGTCCATATAGATTCAGCTTCTACACTACCAAGAGTAACTATCAATATCTCAGAGGATACTGTCAATCTTACAACTATCTCAACCAATAAATCAGCAACTATTACAGCTGATATGGGAGCAGATGCTGATTTGTTTGTGTTGAAAGATACGAACAATGACAATACTAAAGAACTTGCATTTATATCAAAAAGGGAAGCCAATAACCCTACAGATGAGAATCAAGATGGTGTATATGAAGTTGATATTCAAGCCATAGATGAAGATGGTCAAGTAGCTACCTATGAAGTTGCCTATAAAATAGAGCTACCAAAAATATTAGAATTAAAAATAGATGATAAAGTTGTAGACTTAACAAAAGCACTAGAAGCTAAAAGTGTAGATGTAAATAGTTCAACACTAATAACTCTTTCAGTTAACAACAATGCAACCATAACACTACCTAGCTTTTCTCCTGATAATCAATTTTTTATACTGCTTGATAAGAATGGTAAAAAAGAGTTGAGATTTAAATCTAAACTGACTGCAGACAATCCTACTGATTCTAACCGAGATGGTATTTATAATGCAGAGATAGAGATTAAAGATGGTAGAAGAATAATCTATTATACTATTCCATTTAAAATAGAAAAACCAATCGCTGGAGCTATCTTAAGAGGAACAACATACTATTGGAAAACAGCTCAAAATATAAGAGAAAACACGATGAGTCATATTCGATTTCGTCCATATCATAATCAAGCATTTATTACAAATGATGAGAGTAATCAGAAGAATGAAAAACTTTATAATATATCCTATATTGATACTAAAGCTATCGTGATGGCTGAAGACAATAGTACCATATTATCTTGTATGGTAGATGAGAGTGATATAGAACCACAAAAACTACAGTGTCAAAAAGAGATAGATAATAAAATATTTACTTTTTATATGGCTAACGACCCTCTATTAGCTAAAGATATAGCAATCTCTCCAGAGAGTGAATATATGGTAAGCTCAAGCACTATAAAAAAAGGAGTTAATTCTAAAGTAACAGAGATAGAGAAATTTCTACTTAGAGGAAATCAAGTATCAATAGATGGAAAAGCTCAACTTTCATCAGAAAGAGTAAATTACGATAATTTCTTTATAAGCATAGATTTTAAAGAGGAAACCGATGCTAAAGTATACCTATATTTCCATACTAAAAGTATCCAAAACAGTATTAATTTAGGAGAACATATAATACTGAATATGCCGAATAAAAAATCTATAAAAATTGAAGGTAAAATACTCAATAGTGGACTATTTTTATATGAAAATTCTATTATGATTGATGATAATTCAAAATTTGAAAAATTTCCATCAGAAGCTTATTTAAATCTATTTGTTTGTGATAAAAATTCAACTACCCCTAGTTTTGATACATGTAATATGGCATCAATCCCTGTTATATTAAAATAGTTATCATGAAAATTTGAGTTGTGTTGAAAAGTTTATTTATAAAAAAGTAATATTATTTGGAAACGGAGGCAAGAGCTTCCGATTCCAACAAGTACTTATAGTCCTGAAATATAAGAAGCAACTGCTTTAACATCAGCATCACTAAGTCCAGCAACTTGACCTTTCATCAATGCACCCATACCTTTTGTGTTAAGTGTACCAGCTTTATAACCAGCAATTTTAGTCTCTAAATCAGCTGCTGCTTGACCAGCAATAACTGCAGATTTACCAAGAGCTGCTGTTTTACCGTCTGCACCATGACAACCAGCACATTTAGCGAAAAGAGCTTTACCATCAGAACCTGTAGCTGATGCAACTACTGAAGCTACTGCTGCTTTTGCTGAATCTACAGCTTCTGTTGCTTTAGCTTTTACTTCTTCTACTTTTGCAGTAGCTTGAGCTTTTACTTCTTTAGCTTTTTCTGTAACTGCTTCTGTTGCTTTTTTTACTGCTACAACTGCTGCTTCTTTAGCTTCTGTTGCTGCTGATTTTTTATCACCACCACATTTACCTTCACCACATTTCATAGCTTTTTCTGCTGCTGCAGGTGCTGCGGCTTCATGTGCTACTGGTGCTGTTTCATGTGATGCTTTAGCTGCTGAACCTGTTGATGAGTCTCCACATCCTGTCAATAATAGAGATGCTGCGATGATTGATAAAACTGTAAGTTTTTTCATGTTATATGTCCTTGTGTTATAGATTATACAAAATTATACTACACTTTTCTCGGATTTTTCATTAATTTAAAGTCTAATAAGTCACTCCATAAAGAGGTGTTACCCCATTCGATTTGAATCTGTTTAGAAAAAATTATATCCGTTAAATTTATAGTTCCCATCAACTTACTATAGGCATCTTCTTTAAAACCCTGTGCATAACCTGTTTGAGTTTCATGTACAATTATACTGTGTAGTTTCACATTTCGTTCCCCATTAACCATTCCTGTACACTCCAAAACACGCTCTACCATAAGGTAAATAACCCGTGAAAACTGTTCAGCCGAAGGAGAAACAGGAAGCTCCACCCAACGAGCCGAATGTTTTTTCATATCTGCAATATAAGAAGCATCATCTCCTGACCACAGTGTAATGGAATGGTCAAAGGCATCAATAAGCTCTTTAATATACTGTTTCATCAAGCCAAAATCATACACCATCTGCCCATGGTCTAAATAATTCGACTCCAAAAGCACCTCTACTTTATAAGAGTGTCCATGTATACTTGTACTACAACGCTGAGTTGAACACCCACGCACAATATGTGCATTTTCAAATTTGAATAGTTTTCTTATTATCATTTTTTAAAATAACTCCTCTCTTGTTAGCAAAAATCTATTAATTATCTTTATCAGCTTTTTACATTTTAATTCTCCAAAGACTACGAAAGAAGCACTCATCATTATCTCTTTTACTTTTGAATATAATTTTATGTAAATTTAATTTCATAGTGCAATAGCAATTGCACCCTACTTTTTATTGTTACGATAAAGTGAGTCATCTGTTATAATCAAAAAATCATAATTAGCCCTAAAAAACTATCTGCCCCTCTTGTTGCATACGGTGCATAATATCTTTTGCTTTTTGGTGTCCTTGAAAAGAGGCTTTTCTACACCACTCTATGGCTTTCTCTTGATTTGCTTCACAACCTAAACCTTGGTCGTACATTGCACCCAAATTAAACTGTCCTTCTGGAGAGTTTTTCATTGCTGACTGTTTAAATAGAATATACGCTTTTTTATCACTCTGTTCAACGCCTAGTCCCTCTTTGAATAAGACACCCAAGTTGTTAAACGCTTCTGCATTTCCTCGTTTGGCTGCCTCTTCGTACCAAAAGGCTGATTCTGAATAGTTTTGAGTACACCCCTCTCCATTTTCGAACATAAGTGCCACATCAAACTGAGCTTGAGGCATACCTTTTGTCGCTGCTTTTAGATAATATTCATGAGCTTTTTTAACATTTTTTTCTACACCCAATCCACGAAAATGTAAAAGCCCTAGATTAAATGAAGAGGTATGGTCTCCTGCATCAGAGGCTTTTTGATAATACTCGATTGCTTTACTATAATTTTGCTCTACCCCTAAACCATTATGATAAAAATAACCCACCGTTGCAAGAGCAGGAAGGTCTCCCTGACTTGCAATATACTGATAAAGCTCTAACGCTTTTGGATACTCTTT
>QNZV01000161.1 GCA_003978395.1 Sulfurovum sp.
CTGCTTTACGGGTGGCTATTAATAAACTCAAACAGCTTACAGACATAGAGATACGCAGTCAACATGGTGTAGGGTATCGACTTGAAACGTGTTGAAATAGAATCATTTATAAAAAGTTTTTTACTCTTTTTTATCTCTCTTGGAACGCTCTCTTCTCTGCTTATATACTTAAATTACCAAAATGAATTAGAACATTTTGACAAAGAGCTTTTAGCAAAAATGCAACTTTGTAGCTACTCTTTGAAGTGTAAAGAGTTTCAAATAGATTTTGTTACTAAAAAAAATCAAAGTACCTATCAACTGCATAAAAAAGAAAAAGAGGTTAGTAGCTTGTACCCTTTTAAAGGAGGAGATGATTTCTACTTAAAACTCTTTTACTCAAATAAAACCTATAATAAAGAGATTTATTTTTTATACCAAGAGAGTTTTAAATATCTTCTTCTACTTACCTTTGTTGTCTTGATTCTCTCTATTCTTTTTTCACTTTATGCACTCTATCCTCTAAGAAATGCTCTTTTGCTTACACGTGAATTTGTCAAAGATATTTTACATGATTTTAACACACCCATCTCGACCATGCGACTCAATATATCTCTACTCCACAGAGAATTTGGAGAGAATAAAAAGCTGGGTCGCATTGAGCGAGGAATTGAAAATATTTTGCTTCTACAAGAGAATTTAAAAAACTATCTTAATACCACACAAAGTAAAAAAGAGATGTTTAATCTCTCTACACTCATAGAAGAACGGGTACATCTTTTAGAAAACTCTTATCCTGATTTAACTTATACTATAGAGATACCTAAAGATAAAATAATTTTTATCGAGAAAAAACCATTTACAAGAGTTCTTGATAATATTTTAAGTAATGCCTCCAAATATAACAAAGCAAAAGGAAGCGTAACCATTACCTATGAGACAAAAGATAACTCTGTAACAATAAGTGATACAGGAAAAGGTATTAAAGATACAAAACGTGTCTTTGAACGTTTCTACAAAGAGCATGAAAGGGGTATGGGAATAGGTTTACATATTGTAAAAAAGCTCTGTAAGGAGTTAGAAATTAAGATTAAATTGCAGAGTGTTTTGGGGGAGGGAACGAGCTTTAAATTGTATTTATCTTAAAAACTAATGTTTAGCTAACATTTAAATGTTAATATAAATTATTCAAAAACTAAAGGATAAATAATGAAAAAGATTTCCGTTATTTCAACTCTAACAGCATCTCTACTTTTAGTAGGGTGTGGTGATTCAAGTTCTTCTTCCAATACGAATACAGAAGATATGCAAAAAACTATTGGTATAGGGTATTATGTTGATTCAGCTGTAGCTGGTATTAATTATGAATGTGGCTCTCAGATAGGGGTAACTGATAGTTTAGGTAAATTTTCTTTTGAGAAAGACCAGAACTGTACCTTTAAATTGGGTAATATTGTTTTACGTGATATTAATGGAACTTCACTAGAAGATAACGTAACAATATTAGAAGATAATAAAGACGTAGCAAAATTACTACAATCTTTTGACAAAGATGGAGACCCAAGTAACGGAATTGAAATTTTACCAGAAGTTCACGAAGTAATGAACGAACAAAATCTAAGTAAAGTTCCAACAGATATTACAGAATTAGTAGAACTTGTGGATAAAGTAAAAGAGAAAAAACCAAAAGAGTTTGAAGGCGAAGTAGTTACAAATGAAGAGGTAGAAACTCATTTAGATAATACACGTCAAAGGTTAGAAACTTCTGGGGTTAAAACACAGTATGATGTAGAAGAAGAGAATATTAAAAATGATTCAGATACAAAAAGACCAGAAACTTCAAACGGTTCAGACTCTGAAACAAAAAGACCTGAAACTTCAAATGGTTCAGATGCTGAAACAAAAAGACCTGAAACATCAAATGCTTCAAATTCAGATACAAAAGGACCTGAAACTTCAAATAGTTTAGATTCAGATACAAAAGGACCTGAAACTTCAAATGGTTCAGATTCTGAAACAAAAAGACCTGAGACTTCAAACGGTTCAGATGCTGAAATGCAAAGAGAAATTAAAAAAGTATCTATAGGTTATTATGTAGATTCGGCTGTAGAGGGAGTTGACTTTAACTGTACAACACAATCAGGTACAACAGATGAAAATGGAACATTTACTTTTGAAGACAATGAAAGTTGTACATTTACAATAGGTAATGTTTTATTGAGAGAAGTTAATGCCTCTTCACTTGAAGACAATGTTACTATTTTCGAAGATAATACAAAAGTAGCACAACTCTTACAAACTTTAGATAGTGATGGAAACGCAAGTAATGGAATTGAAATTTTACCAGAAGCACATGATGTCCTAAAAGAGAGAAACATTACAAAAGTACCTAAATATGATTCTGATTTAGTAGATATTAAAGATGATTTAAAAATTAAGGCATCAGAGCGTTACCATGGAGATATTGTTTCTGAACAAGATGCACGTGAGCATTTAGAAGAGACTCGTAAAAAAATTGAAGAGCATAATCAACGAACACAAAATGATGTGAAAGCAATAAGAGATGCAGAGAGAGAAGGAGAAAAATCAGATAGAGAAGCAATGAGTGAATCTCATGAAGATGCTAATCAAACTCGAAATTCAAATGAAGAGAGAGTTTTAAATAGAGAATCAAATCAAGAGCGAACTGCAGAGCAAGAAGCAATGAGTGAATCTCATGAAAATGCCAATCAAACTCGAAATTCAAATGAAGAGAGAATTTCTAACAGGTAATATTTAATTAATCCTTTTATACTTTGGGCTAATGAAAGATAAAAGGATTAAACATACAATTAAGAAAACTTTGGAACTCTCTAAGGTTTTCTACTCCTTTTTATTCAAAGTCTAATCCAATTCAATAACTAGTACTTCTTAAAAGCAATATAAAATATTATTTAATAATTTCTATTGATTATTGTAATATATCTCAAAAAAATAAAAGATTTTATGGTTAAAAACTAAATTTTATCTCAAAAACTAATACTTTTCTAATTTTCATATGTTAATATTTTTTATTAAAAAAAAATTAAGGAAAAGAATTGAAAAAAATATCAATAATTTCAGGGGTAACAGCCTCTTTACTTTTAGTAGGATGTGGGGGAGAGAACTCTTCTGATAATCAAGTTGTACAAGGGGTAACAAAAACAGTGGGTACAGGATACTATGTGGATGCTGCTGTAGCTGGTATTCATTATGAGTGTGGTTCTCAGAGAGGAGTAACGGATGCTTTAGGTAAATTCTCTTTTGATAAAGATGACAAGTGTACTTTTACATTGGGTAATATTGTATTGCGTGAGATAAATGGAACTTCATTGGAAGATAATGTCACCATATTGGAAGATAATAAGGAGGTTGCAAAGCTATTACAATCATTTGATAAAGATGGTGATACTAGTAACGGAATTGAAATTTTACCAGAAGTTCATGAGGTAATGGATGAGCAAAATATAACTGAAGTGCCTAAAGATACTACCGAGCTAGTAGACCTAGTCGATAAAGTAAAAGAGAAGAGACCAACAGAGTTTGAAGGTGAAGTCGTTACTGATGCAGAGGTAGAGGCTCATTTAGATAATACTCGAAAAGATTTAAAATCAAGAGGGAAAAGAACTCAATATGATATAGAGGAAGCATATAGTCGTTTCGAGAGAAGAAGAGAAGAAGCAGAAAATGAAGCTAGAGAGAGTGTAAGTTCAAATCCTGAAAGAACACTAGAGCAGACTCAAAATGATGTAAGTTCAGCTCCAAAAAATGAGCAAGAGGTTAAAGATAACACAAACTTAAATAGAGATCGTACGTGGTTTACGTGCAGTGTCGGATTTCGAATACGAATTCCAATTGGCAAATATGAACCGAGTGATAGCGCCGGATGTTGAGAGTTTGTTTCTAACACCTTCAGAAAAGCACTCTTACATCTCATCTACTTTGGTACGTGAAATCGCTTCTCTCGACGGAGATTTTGGTATGT
>QNZV01000105.1 GCA_003978395.1 Sulfurovum sp.
AAAAGCTATAATTTGATATTAAATATAATATTTTACAACAGGAAGGAATTTTAAATGAAAATAAAAATGAAAATAATTTTAATTTTATCACTTTTTTTAGTAGCTCTAAATGGAGCAACCATAGGAACAGATAAAGAGTTATATGACCATGGAGCTGGAGATACTATTATTCATGTAAATTTTGCACAGATGCAAGGAAGTTCAACGGATTGGGTAGGAATTTATCCTGCAGGAGCAAGTTATGAATTTGAGAATGTAGTTTCTTGGAAGTGGACGGGAGGTATTATCGCTGGTACGTTAGACTTTAATCTCTTACCTGCAGGTAATTATGATGTTAGAGCTTTTTATAAAAATTCTCTGACAAAGAAAGCAGAAGCTACTTTCTCTATTATTGGAGAAGCTGTTGTTCCTCCAGATGTAAATTTGACAACCAATAAAAGTGCATATTTAAATACAGAAACGATTATTGCAACATTTACTAATATGCAAGGAAATGCTACGGATTGGATAGGGATTTATCCTGCAGGAGCTAGTTATGAATTTGAAAATGTAGTAGCTTATAAACAGACAGGAGGTGATATTAATGGAAGTGTTAGTTTTACAAATATTCCTGTAGGTAATTATGATGTTAGAGCATTTTTTAATAATACATTAGGTCAAGAAGCAACAACACCTATTACCGTTACGGCTGATCCTGCATATCATGATGTTAATATAACAACAAACAAAGCAACTTATCTTTCAACGGAAACAGTGACAGTTAATTTTCACTATATGCAAGGAAATGCTACGGATTGGATAGGGATTTATCCTGCAGGAGCTAGTTATGAGTTTGAGAATGTAGTTGCTTATAAACAGACAGGAGGGGATATTAATGGAACCATTACTTTTAAGGATATTCCTGTAGGTAATTATGATGTAAGGGCATTGTTTAATAACTCTTTACATACCGAAGCATCAACTCCTATTTCTGTAATTATTGATCCAAACTACCATGATGTTAATTTAACACTAAATAAAAGTGTTTATGCTCAAAATGAATTGGTATATATTAATTACAACTATATGAAAGGAAACCAAACTGATTGGATAGGAATTTATCCAGCAGGAGCGAGTTACGCATTTGAAAATGTTATTGATTATAAATATATATATGGTAATGTCTCAGGAGAGATAGCATTAGGAGGATTCCCACAAGGAAAAGCTCTTCATGGATATACCACAATGCCAGGATTACCAGCAGGTAACTATGAGGTAAGAGCATTTTTCAATAATTCACTTCACGCAGAAAAAGTAGTTCCTTTTACTGTAACCCAACAGCCAGTTATCTCAACAATATATGAAGCTGCAAATGGTTCAATCTCTGCAGATTGGCTTCATGTATCAGGTCCTTATCCTCCAGTTTATTATAATGGAGTTGTTCGTTTGCGAGCAAAATGGATTAATGGTCATACAAATACCTCTGAATATTTTTTACCATTTAATCCAGCTAATACAACACAAAATGTTATAGAATTAGATGTAGGAGGAGCAGGGCGATATACCCCTCACTTTAGTGTAGGTGTTATTGTTCAAACTACAAATGGAGAGAGAATAATGTATTGGGATTCATTTTTGAATCATTATAGTGTAAATGCAAATAAACAAGGTAATGTTCTGGCTTATCCTACTTATGTGGAACTTCAACGAGGTACAGCACATGCTAGAAAGCACTTTAGAGTTAATGTTGATAAATATCTAAAAATACTTGAACCAAATAATAAAATTATTAGTATTAAAAAGTTTTTTGCAACAGGAGGAGATTTAGATAATATAAAATTATCATCTCATTAATGGAAAAAAGTTAATTAAAATGAAAAACATTAAATCTATATCTATATTATCTATCCTAGTTATAATGTTTGTAGGCTGTGGAAGCTCTTCTGTAAAGAAAGAGGAGCCACAACCTATAGCTAAAGTAAAAATAACAACCTCTAAGCTCTCTTATTTTGAAGAGGAGAACATTACCATAACCTTTAAAAATATGCTTGGAAATAAACATGATTGGATAGGTATCTATTCTAAAGGAAGTAGTAATGATTTTAAAAGTATTCTTAGACGAAAAGATACCAATGGTAGTAAAAATGGTAAATTTATATTTGAAGGTATTCAAGAAGCAGGAGCTTATGAAGCGAGAGCTTTCTTTAAAGACTCTTTAGTATTAGAATCTTCTATCTCTTTTAAAATTCTTTCTAATGCTGTTTTGTATGAAGATGCAGAGAATAATCTCTCTACGGGTTGGAGACAAATATTGGGGCATTATAAACCATTGAGAGTTCCTCATGGTTTTAAAAGCAAAGGGGCATTGGTTTTGACTCCTGAATGGATAGATGATTATACAAATATTGCAGAGTACCATTTAGACATGAACAATAGTGTTCAGCAAATTTTAGAGATGGACATGGGTGGATTAAAAGATTACCGTTTACCTAATCTTCCTAATTTTGGCTATATTCAACATCATTCAGTAGGTGTCTATGTACATACAACCAAAGGTGAACGTGCTATGCTTTGGGATTCATTTTTTAATCATGGAAAGGTAAAGCCTTTTAAAAAGGGTAGATGGTTGAACTACCCATCTCCTGTAGAACATGTACGAGGTTATAAAGAGGTGGGTGGATTAGACATTGATAAATGGGTACACTTTAGAGTAGATGTTGAAAAAGAGTTACAAAAGTTAGAACCAGATAATAAACTGCTCTCTATTGATACCTTTTTTGCTACAGGTGGTTTTTTGGATAATTTAAAACTTTCAAAAGAGTAAAGTACTCTAATTAAAAAATGTTATAATTGATATAGATTTTAAAATAGAAAAGAGTTAACAATTATGACCTTTCAACCCTATCAAGCCTATTCTGCATCAGCAGGAAGTGGTAAAACATTTGCCCTTTCTGTTCGTTATATTTCGCTTCTTTTTATGGGAGTTGAACCGAGTACTATTTTAGCTGCTACTTTTACAAATAAAGCTGCTTCTGAAATGAAACAGAGAGTTATCTCCTTGCTTATTCATTTAGAAGAGAAAGAGGCTGAACTTCTTGCCATTTCTAAACAGACAGGTTTTAGTAAAGAGGAGCTTTTACTCAAACAACCTGAAGTACTTGAACTCTTTTTGTCTTCTTCAAATTTTATAGTAACTCTTGATAGCTTTTTTACCTCTATTTTACGTTCTGCTTCTCTTTATATAGATATAGAACCTGATTTTGTAACCAAAGAGATTGATGTGAAGGTTAAAGAGGAGAATTTTCTGGAGGAGGTTCAATCAAACTCTCTACTGCATCAGTTGGTAAAATTAGCCATGAATATTGAAGATAAACGTTTTTTGAAAATGTTTGAGTTGATGCAGAATTTTTATAAAATAGACCCTCTTTTACCAAATGTTGACTATAGCTTACAAAATATTGATAAGTTAGAAGCAGAAATAGATAAAAAACGTGAAGAGTTACATCAGTTAATTATAGAGGTAGGGGCTTCAAAGACAGCTATTAAAAATTTTGAACCCATTGCAATAAAAGTTCTGTTTAAAAAGTCTGTATTTGAAAAAGAGAGTCTGTTAGAGCATCGAAACTATAAAAAATATGTACTCGCAACCCCTCGAATAGATGAAGAGTTTTTAGCATTAAAAGCGTTATTAAAAGAGTGGGCTAATGTAAAAGAGCAGGTTATCCTTTATAACCTTTTTCAACTATTTGACTATTATAAAAATGCGACTATTGGCACAGCACGGCAGTTAGGTGTTTTGAGTTTTGATGATTTGTCCTATTTTACTTATAGGCTTTTACATGAGAGCATTAACAAGGATTTTCTATATTTTAAAATAGATAGCCGTTTTAGACATATTCTATTGGATGAGTTTCAAGATACCTCTACCTTACAGTTTTTACTTTTAAAACCATTAATAGATGAGATTTTTTCGGGCATAGGACAGAGTGAATTCAAGAGAATTCAAGAGCTTTTTTTATGTTGGGGATACCAAGCAGTCACTCTATCGTTTTAGAGGTGGAGTAGAAGAGTTGTTTGATGCAGTAGCTCAGAATTATGGAATAACTATCTCTGAGATGGATACCAATTATCGAAGTAGTAAACATTTGGTAGAGCAAGTCAATAGATGGTTTGAACCCAATATGTCGGGTTTTCCTATAGCCAAGTATCGAAAGGGTGTAAAAGATGGATATGTTGAGGTTGTGGAAACAGAAGCGTTGGTAGAAGAGGCTGTAAAACAGATAGAGAGATATTTAGCACAAGATATTCCTTTAAATAATATAGCATTACTTGTCTCAACCAATAAGGATGGTGCAACTTTGCAAGAGGCATGTTATAGAGAGGGTATTATCACTTCTCTAAAAACTTCAAGTTCTCTAAAACATACAGCAAAGGTGGCTTCAGTTGTGAGTATGGTATCGTATCTCTTTTATGGTTTAGAACTTGATGCAGAAGCTCTACTAGAACGAATAGATAAAAGAGTTGAAGATTCTGATTTTTCATGGTTTCATCCATTTATAGAGCCTTTGAGTGTGGTTCATAAGATTATTTCTCTGTTTGGATATTTTGAGAACGACTTAAATTTACTTAAACTTTTAGAGTTTTCAGCCACATTTTCAGATATTCCTACGTTTTTAGAAGAGTTTGAACTCTCCTCTATAGAAGTAGCAAGTTCCTCAAAAAATGGAGCAATGATTATGACAATTCATGGTTCAAAAGGGCTAGAGTTTGAACATGTAATTGTATTGGATAGATTAAAGGGCTCTGCACCCGA
>QNZV01000150.1 GCA_003978395.1 Sulfurovum sp.
CTGTTTTATTTAAGCGTTTCTCTTGATACTCCAAATAGAGTTTTCCATCAAGGTAGCCTTTGAAACTCGCTCCTTTTTGCTCTATGCTCATGGAGTGCCACCCTTTGGTAAGTTTTACATCAGCAGAAGAGAGTTCACTACGTATACCATCATGGACAAGATAGAATCTAAAGTTATCCTCCAATGGGTTAAAACGTGCAACATAGTAGTTGTCGTTGTCTTGAACACGCCACATAATCCCACCACCTTGGTCTATGCGTCCAGCGTTTGCTTTGAATTTCACAGTGACATTACCATCTAAAAAAGCAACACTCTTTGTGTAACATAGATTGAAACTACCTTTGCTTCTCTCTACCATAGAGAGTATATGCTCTTTGCTAATCTTCCACTCTCCAAAGGTGTTCCATTGGGTTAAGTTATCTTCTTGAAAATCATAGTTTATGGTTTGTGCCAATAATCCACTGCTTAGCAACGTAGTAATAAGTATGAGCTTTTTTAACATTATTTATCCCTATTTATGAATTGGAAATTATTTTAACGTAACTTGCTGTATCTTTTGCTTTAACTCTATGTTTTTAGATAACTATAATTATAAAAAAAGGCTATCTAAATGATAAATATTATGTTATTCTGTTATAATATATTGTTTTATTAAAAAATAATCAAAGGAAAATAATGAAAACACTCATTATAAAAATAGTTACAGCAACTCTATTGTTGTCATCTATAGTTTTTTCAGACGATATAGCACTTTCAGATGTAGAAGCACAATATTCAGATAAATCATCTGTTTTGGCAGGGGACAAACTTAAACAGAGTATTAATCTTGGTTTTTCCAATACAGCAGGAAATACAGATACATTAAATTTAAATGGTAAGTATGATATGTCATTTAGTACAGTAGGTTATGGTAATCAAAAACTAAAAGTAGGATTTGATACATCGGCATTTTTAAGTAAAAATGATAATGTAAAAAGCAATGAAGAGTATACTGCTAATCTTGGTCTGGAACAATATATTACGGATAGTTGGTTAGGTTATGGAGCAATCAATTGGTTGAGAAACCCCGATTTTAAAAACCTTGATAATAAATTTGCTATAGGTATAGGTATAGGTAGAGATTTATTTAATGATGGGAAACACTCTTTAAAATTTAAGTTGGGTGTTGCATATAACATTCAACAATATTCAGATACTACAGAAGATTCAAAATTTGGTTCATTGAATGAATATCTTGAATATGGAAATTTATTAAACAAAACAAGTAATTTTTTTATCAAAGTAGGTGCTTCTGAAAATTTTGATGATTTTAAAAACGATTATGAAGTATTAACAGCTCTAGGATTAAATTTTACAGTAGCAGAAAATTTATCTGTAACTATAGAAGAAGAGTTATTTTACGATAAAATTCATCCTGGAACCGATAAATCTACAGATACAAAATCTATTGTACGTTTAGGATATAATTTTTAACAAACAAATGTGGGTACTTGACCCACATAATTCAAAATTATAAATCTTCAAAAAAATCCAATCATATATTTCAACTATAGCTTTTTGTTCTCTTTTACGATAAACTATTATCTTATTAAAATATTTTTTTAAGGTTTTTATGTAATGAAAGTAGCATTTATAGGTGATATTGTTGGGCGACCTGGGAGAGAGATGTTAGAAAAACATCTTCATAAGATACGAATAGAATATAATTTAGATTTGGTTATTGCTAATTATGAAAATGCCTCTCATGGTTTTGGTCTAACAAAGAAAAATTGTGAAGAACTTTTAAGCTATGGTGTTGATGTTATGACAGGAGGTAATCACTCTTGGGATAAAAAAGAGGTATTTGAGTTGTATGAAACTGAACCTCTTATTCGTCCTATCAACTACCCTAATTCTAGTCCAGGTAAAGGCT
This sequence comes from Sulfurovum sp., assembly GCA_003978395.1. GTDB lineage: Bacteria > Campylobacterota > Campylobacteria > Campylobacterales > Sulfurovaceae > UBA1140. The sequence goes on from QNZV01000150.1 coordinate 1,913, forward strand.
TAATTGAAATTGAGATTTTAGGTAAATCTGTAGCTGTCATTAATGTTATGGGAAATTATACTATGCCCATGTGTGATAATCCATTTATAAAAGTAGATAAAATTATTAATGAGTTATTAGATAAAGGTATAAAACATATTATTATAGATATACATGCCGAAGCAACGAGTGAAAAGTTAGCGATGATGCATATTGTAAAAGATAGAGTCTCTGCACTTTTTGGAACACATACACATGTGGGAACAGATGATTTAGCAATTATTGATGGTTGTTGTTATGTTTCTGATGTGGGCTTAACAGGTTGTCGTGATGGAGTTATTGGAATGGATAGGCAGATTCCTCTTCAACGTTTCATGACTGGTATTGGTGGACATTATACTATTCCTAAAAAGTGTCAAAAAATTTTACAAATGATTATTTTTGAATTGGATGAAAATGGACGAGGCATTAATGCTAAAAAATTAAAAATCTATGATAATGGAAAAGAAGTAAAGTTAGATGCTCAAATAGAGAGTTATAACCTCAATTGATATTTTAGCCCATTTTAGCTATACTTTTACTAATATTATAGGGCTTAAATAGCCTAGAAAAGGATACAACTTTGCAAGGTAAAGTTTGGAAGTTTGGCGATAACATTGATACTGATTTAATTATTGCTGCAAGATACCTCAATACGAGTGAGCCAAGTGAATTGGCTAAATATGTGATGGAAGATGCAGACCCTAAGTTTGTATCAAAGATGAGCCACGGAGATATTATTGTGGCTGGCGAAAATTTTGGTTGTGGCTCAAGTCGTGAACATGCACCCATTGCTTTAAAAGCAGCAGGTATTTCAGCAATTATTGCTCCTACCTTTGCAAGAATTTTTTATAGAAATGCTTTTAATATGGGATTACCAATTTTTGAACTTGCTGAGTCTGTAGAGATTTCCGAAGGAGATACAGTAAAAATAGATATGGAAAAAGGAGAAGTAATTAACATTACACAGGCAAAAACTTATAAATTTTCTCCTATTCCCGAGTTTATGCAAGAGTTGGTTGATGCAGGTGGGTTAATCGCATTTGCCAAACAAGAGATACGTGAAAAAAAGTTAGCAGAAAAGGCATAAAAGATGGGTAGAAATTATAAAATAGGTGTGATTAAGGGCGATGGGATTGGTCCTGAGATTATTGATGAGGCAGTTAAAGTTTTAGATGCACTTTCAGCCAATATGGGTTTTAATGTCTCTTATGAAGAGATGCTTATGGGAGGTATTGCCATTGATGAAACAGGTGTGCCACTACCAGAAGAGACAATACAGGGTGTAAAGAGATGTGATGCTGTATTATTTGGTGCAATTGGTGGACCGAAATGGGACAACTTAGAACGTCATTTACGACCTGAATCTGGGCTTCTTGCTATTCGAAAATCAATGGGGACATTTGCAAACCTTCGTCCTGCTATAGTCTATGATGAGCTTGTTAATGCTTCAACACTAAAAGCAGATGTTGTTCGAGGTGTTGATATTATGGTGGTTCGTGAACTTACAGGTGGGATTTATTTTGGTCAACCAAGAGAATTACTTGAAGATAGAGCTTACAATACTATGGTGTATACACGTGAGGAAGTAGAACGAATTGCTCATGTTGCTTTTGAAATTGCTATGAAACGTGATAAAAGAATCTGTTCTGTAGACAAAGCAAATGTACTTGAAGTAAGTCAATTTTGGCGTGAAACAGTTATTGAAGTTGCAAAAAGTTATCCAGAAGTTGAGTTGACACATATGTATGTAGATAATGCAGCTATGCAACTTATTAGAAATCCAAAACAGTTCGATGTTATTTTGACTGGAAATATTTTTGGAGATATTCTTTCTGATGCTGCTAGTATGCTTAGTGGCTCTATTGGATTACTTCCAAGTGCTAGTACAGGTAAAGGTGTAGGTCTTTATGAACCTATTCATGGTTCTGCTCCAGATATTGCAGGTTTGGGTATTGCAAACCCATTGGCAACCATCTCTA
>QNZV01000052.1 GCA_003978395.1 Sulfurovum sp.
AAAAATAGATAAAACTAAAGAGATAAAAGAGCCTATTTATTTTATTATGCACGGAAATAAACGTGATTTTTTTGAAAATATTATTAAAAATAAATTGAATATTATACAGTTAGAGAAAGATACTTCATTAATTAAAATTACATATCAAGACAATATTCCAAATAGAGCCAAACTCTATATCGAAACATTAACTCATAATTTTATTGAGCAAAGCATTGAAAATAAAAATAAACAACATATTAACACCCTACAGTTTATAAAAAAAGAGTTAAAGAACATTAAAAAAGAGTTAAGAGAGTCTGAAAAAGAGTTGGAAACATATCAAGTTTCAAAAACAATTGTTGAACCATCAGATCAAGCAACTCTCTATATTAGAAAATTAAGTAATATAGAAGTAGAAATTGCTGAAAATGATTTAAAAACAAAACTTATTAAAAATCTTGTAAACTTTGTACAAACTAATTATAATTTAGACTCTATTGCTCCTTCAATATCAAGACTAAATGATAGCAATACTCTACAACTTATTAATACTTTACAAAGCTATCAAATCAAAGAAGAGTCTTTTATGGAAGAGTATACTGATGAGCATCCAAAACTTAAGACTTTAAGAAGAGAAATTGAGAAGATTCGAAATAAAATATCATTAAATCTTAATAATATATACTCACATATTAAATATCAAAACCAAAGCCTTCTTAAACAAAAAGCAAATTATGAAAAAAGATTAAAAACACTACCCTCACAAGAACGAAAACTTGTAAATATTAAAAGAAATTATGAAGTAAAAGCAAGAATGTATGAATATCTCTTAAAAAAAGAGTCTGAGAGTAAAATAACTCAACTTGCAACTTTTTCTGACTATAAAATAGTTGATCAAGCCTATACTTCATACAGACCTATGAAAAATAAATTTATAATATCTATGGTTTTAAGTATTATTTTTGGTTTGATTGTAGGGATAATACTGGCTTTTATCAGAAATGGATTTAATAAAAAAATTAAAAATCAACAAGATATTAAAAAAATAACAACTTTACCTATTCATGGAACTATTCCATTTTACAAACAAAAAAAGTATCAATTAAAAGTAGCTACAGACCCTAGATCTCCTTTTACAGAAGGATTTCGTACATTACGAACAAATTTACAATTTATTAAAAAAAGTGATAGTGCCACAACAATTTTAATAACATCAACCATTGCAAATGAAGGGAAAACAACCATATCTGCAAATCTGGCTAAAATTTTAGAGATGGCTCAATATAAAACCTTGCTTATCAACTTGGATATTAGAAAGCCTACTCTACATAATTTTTTTGATATTGATAACAGTATAGGAATTATTAACTACTTAGATGGAACATTGAATGCAACAGAAATTATACGACAAACAGAATTTGGAACATTAGATATTATAACATCAGGACCAATTCCAGAGAATCCATCAGAGTTAATATTATCCAAACGTCTTCCTGTTCTTTTAGATAGACTAAAAACAATGTATGATTATATTATAATTGATACTGCACCTATTGGAATCGTTTCCGATACAAAAACTATTATGAAATATACAGATTTAAATTTGATACTTTTAAAAGAGAATTTTGCCAAAAAAGATTTTATCTCAATAATAGAGAAGATGATAATCCAATATAAATTTCAAAATATTGGTATTATATTAAATGCATCAAAAGAGATAGGTGGAGAATATGGATATGGTTATAGCTATGAATATAAATAATAAAATAATTAATCTATAAAAATATTTTTAATATGTTAAAATTATCAAAAAGTAACTGAAAGATAAAATAGATGAAATATAATGAAATAAAATCGATACTACTTAATGAGCAAAAAGTATGGCTTATTACAGGAGTGGCAGGGTTTATAGGCTCAAACCTTGCAGAGGCATTACTTAAACTAAACCAAAAGGTTATCTCTTTAGATAATTTTGCAACAGGTCATGCTTATAATTTAGAGCATATAAAAAGCTCTGTTAGCCCCAAAGAGTGGGAAAATTTTAGCTTTATCGAGGGAGATATTACCAATTTTGAAACTTGTCAAGAGGTTACTAAAAATGTAGATATTGTTTTACACCAAGCAGCTCTTGGCTCTGTTCCAAGGTCTATAGATACCCCTGTAATATCAAATCATGTTAATGTAACAGGTTTTTTAAATATGTTAACAGCAGCTAAAGATAATGGTGTCAAACGCTTTGTCTATGCATCATCGTCTTCTGTTTATGGAGACTCTCAAGAGCTTCCAAAAGTAGAATCTCGAACAGGAAACCTACTCTCTCCATATGCTGTTACCAAATATGTAAATGAACTCTATATGGGAGTATTTCAAAAATGTTACGGCATGGAGGCAATTGGATTACGCTATTTTAATGTTTTTGGAAAGCGACAAGACCCAAATGGAGCATATGCAGCTGTTATTCCAAAATGGATTGGACAGATTTTAGAAGGAGAAGATTTATTTATCAATGGAGATGGAGAGACAAGTAGAGACTTTACATATATAGAAAATGTCATTCAAGCTAATATTTTAGCAGGAACAACGGATAACCCAAAAGCATTTGGAGAGGCATTTAATACAGCTATTGGAGGAAGAGAAACCTTGAATAATCTTTACTCGGCTATTGTAAAAGGTTTAAAAGAAAACCTTCCTGAATTAGAGATAAAAGATGCTATCTATAGAGATTTTAGAGCTGGAGATATTCGACACTCTAATGCAAATATAGATAAAATGAAAGAACTATTAGGATATGAACCTACGCATAGTTTAGAGCAAGGATTAAGTGAATCTATTGCTTGGTACATCAATGATATTAAAGGAAAGAATAAATAATGAAAAATCATAAAATTGCAGTCATAGGTTTGGGATATGTAGGATTACCTTTAGCCCATGCATTTTCAGAGAAATATAAAGTAATAGGGTTTGATATAGCTCAGTGGAGAATAGATGAATTGCGTTCAGGAGTTGACAGAACACTTGAATTAACTACAGAACAAGTAAATCAAGCTATTGCGAATAAGATGCAATTTACAAATATTTTGGAAGAGATTTCTGATTGTAATATCTATATAGTAACCGTACCAACACCCATAGATAAACATAAAAAGCCAGACTTAACACCTCTATTAAAAGCCAGTGAATCAATAGGTAAAGTACTTAAAAAAGATGATATTGTTATTTATGAATCAACAGTATATCCAGGTGCTACAGAAGAGGAGTGTGTACCTATTTTAGAAAAAGTCTCTGGATTAACATTTAATAAAGATTTCTTTTGTGGTTATAGCCCAGAAAGAATTAATCCAGGAGATAAAGAGCATACTGTTACTAAAATATTAAAAGTAACTGCTGGTTCTACCCCTGAAATTGGTCAAAAAGTAGATAAGCTTTATGCTAGTATTATTACAGCAGGTACACACTTAGCACCAACTATTAAAGTCGCTGAAGCTGCAAAAGTCATAGAGAATTCTCAAAGAGATATTAATATCGCTTTTGTCAATGAACTCTCTATGATATTTAATCGTTTAAATATTGATACAAATGCTGTTCTTGATGCTGCAGGAACAAAATGGAACTTCTTACCATTCAAGCCAGGTCTTGTAGGTGGTCACTGTATAGGTGTAGACCCTTACTACTTAACTCATAAAGCACAAGAAGTAGGTTACAATCCTGAAATTATACTAGCAGGACGTAGGCTCAATGATAATATGGGAATCTATGTTGCCAATCAAGTAATAAAACTTATGATTAAAAAAGGGCAAAAGATTGAGGGTTCTAAAGTTTTAGTTCTGGGGATTACCTTTAAAGAGAATTGTCCAGATATTAGAAACAGTAGAGTTATTGATGTTATACGCGAACTTCAAGAGTTTGGATGT
>QNZV01000109.1 GCA_003978395.1 Sulfurovum sp.
CAAACCTCAAACTCATCGGCTCATCGGTAATAGATTTTGAGTACCACTTTACCATTCGCACCCTCTTTAACAGCTACCCCATTCACTATGATAAAACAGCTTCCCTGCTCTATGTTGACCGACGTGGTAGCCCCTACGCTACGCAAATGGGTATATTTGATTTTAAAAATAAGATAGCATTTTTAGATACCATTGTCAAAAGCTCTAGCAAAACAGAAAATAGTATCTACATCACCGAAGCCAACTGGCCCCTGAGTGGCACAGCACCCTATGCTCCTACCTCTGAGAAAGAGTGTGTAAGTGAGGAGTTATATAACCAATATATGATAGAGTATTTTGAGATTGCACTAAAAAGTCAAAAGATAGAAAAGGTCTATTGGCATCAGCTTATTGCAAGTGGTTATGGTTTGCTTGATAATAGAGGTAAAAAAATACGAAAAACGAGAGCATTTTATAGTTTTAAAAAGATGTTAGGTCACTAATATTTGTAACCAAAGCTGATTTAACATGGATATAATATTGCTCTACTACTTATCTTCATAAACTCTTCATAAAACTTATATATAATTATCGTAATATTTAATAATTAAAGAAAGAATATAAAATATATGACACAAACCAGACTTATACTTATAACGGCACTATTTTTCACACTATTTTCTAACTACTCATTTTTTAGTAATGTGGTAGAGGTATACCCTTTTGAAGGGATGAATATAGTATACCTACTCTCTTTAACTCTTCTTCTTTTTACTTTTATGGTGTTTCTCTTTACACTTTTAAGTAGCAGATATACCATAAAACCTATTGTAATTTTAATGTTGATAGTCTCATCACTTACCAGTTATTTTATGAGTAGTTACCATGTGGTTATAGATAGTGATATGATACGAAATACAGTACAAACTGACCTATCAGAGTCACTTGACCTATTTGATATTAATATGGTTCTCTATCTACTTTTTCTTGGGATATTGCCCTCTATTTTTGTTTATAGAACAACGTTACAATTTGGTTCATTTAAAGTAGAGTCTTTTAGAAAAATAAAAACATTGCTCTTGTCACTGTTAATCATAATTATTATACTTCTCTCATTTAGTAAATTTTATACCTCATTTTTTAGAGAACATAAACCTTTACGATACTATACCAATCCCACCTACTGGATATACTCTATTGGCGACTATATTGCAAAAACGCTCAACAGTGGAGAAGTTGTTCTAAAACCTATAGGATTAGATGCAAAAATTACCGATTCAAATAAAGAGCCTAAATTGGTAATTATGGTAGTTGGTGAAGCTGGTCGAGCTGACCACTTCTCTTTAAATGGATACTCACGAGAGACTAATCCTCTATTAAAAAAAGAGAATATCATTAATCTGCCTTATGTAAACTCTTGTGGAACTTCTACAGCCCACTCTGTTCCCTGTATGTTCTCTGTGTTTGACCGAGATGACTACAGCTACAAAAAAGGAATAAGTACTGAAAATGTTTTGGATGTTCTGCACCATACCAACCAAATAGAGATACTTTGGAGAGACAACAACTCTGACTCCAAAGGGGTTGCTCTGCGTGTCCCTTTTGAAAATTATAAAACAGCAAAAAATAATACCATTTGCGATGAAGAGTGTCGAGATGAAGGGATGTTGGTAGGGCTTGATAATTATATAAATAAACGAAAAGGTAAAGATATACTGATTATATTGCATCAGATGGGTAACCATGGACCAGCCTATAACAGACGGTATACCAAAGAGTTTAGAAAGTTTACCCCTGTTTGTCAAACCAATCAATTAGAGGAGTGTTCGCAAGAGAGTATCAATAATGCCTATGACAATGCACTGTTATATACAGACTATTTCTTATCAAAAGTGATTCATCTATTAAAAAAATATACCCCAACCCATAAAACCACTATGCTATATATGAGTGACCACGGAGAGAGTCTAGGAGAACATGGAATCTATCTGCATGGTCTGCCATACTTTATGGCTCCTGAAGCACAAACTCATGTAGGAGCTATGGTATGGTTTGGAGAGAATAATAAAAAGAGTATTGACCCAAGCAAAAAGTACTCACAAGATAACCTTTTTCATACACTTTTAGGACTCTTTGACGTACAAACCACGGTCTATAAAAAAGAGATGGATATGTTTAGATGAGTATCAATAGAGAGATAGTTTTAACCTTTTTATTGTTAATTTTCTCTGTTCTCTTTTTTGCTCTAAGCACTGTTGATATAGAAATTCAAGATGCTTTTTTTGATTATAGTAATCATACATGGATACTTGATAGAGAGTTGCAACCTTATAAATTTATATTTTATGATGGTATAAAAAAACTATTAATTATTATTGGTGTTCTCTTTTTAATAACATTAACTTTTTTTAGAAAAAATCCTATGGTTCAAGCCTACAAAAAAGGAGTTCTTATTGTGGTTTTATCAGCCATACTTGTACCTGTTGTTGTAGGTGGATTAAAAAAAGCAACCAATATGCCTTGCCCTAAAAATGAGATACATTATGGAGGAGTCTACCCCTCTACCAAGGTTTGGGAGTCTTATCCAAAAACATTCAATCAACCCTCTTCTATTAAATGTTTTCCAGCAGGTCATGCTAGTGGAGGATTTGCACTATTGAGTCTCTTTTTTCTTTTTAAAAGAAGACGTAATAGGGTATTCGCTCTCATAGGAGCATTAATCGTAGGTTGGAGTATGGGGTTATATAAAATGCTTATTGGAGACCATTTTTTTAGCCATACCTTTATTACTATGGTTATAGCGTGGCTAATTGTTTTGCTTCTTAAAAAAATAGTAGATAGAGATGGTACAATACACAAAAAATAATCTTTCTAAGGACTCCAATGAATATAGCTAAAAAACTTTTTAACTACTATTTGGCAATGATTGCCATATTTTTTATAGGAAGAGTAGCACTTTTTGCACTCTATTTCGACAGATTTTCCAATGATGAGGTCAACTACTATATGAGCTTTTTGTATGGTCTAAAAATGGACACCATTGTTGCCTCTATGCTTTTGATTATCCCTCTTATTGTTCTTGCTTTCTCTCCTGCAACTTTATCTAAAATCTCTAACTTTTTTTTACGTTCTTACTTTGTGGTTGTTTTAGGATTTTTAATCTATATCGAAAATGCAACCTTTCCATTTTTTGCCCAATACGATGTACGACCCAATTTTAAATTTGTAGAGTATTTAGAGTATCCTGTTGAAGTCTTCAATATGCTTTTGGCTGATTTCAAAGTTCCATTGACCATTGCCTTTGTGATGATTGGTATCTTTACATGGTTTTTTATGAAATCGACCAAAGAGAGCTTTATAGATGTTCTACAAAGCCCCTTGAAAAAGAGAGCATTATGGTTTTTACCTTTGGCTATTTTACTTTTTATAGGAATCCGTTCCTCTTTGGGACATCGTCCTGCCAATATATCTGATGCCATGTACTCTTCTAATAGAATGGTCAATGAAATTACGAAAAATTCACTCTATAGCATAGTGTATGCTATCTATGTCAATGCTAAACATGAGGGGCATGGCATCACGAAGCAGTATGGAAAGATGGATGTGAAAACGGCTATCTCAAGGGTAGAAAAGAGATTAAATATTGCTAGTTTAGATAAAAAATACCCGCTTAGAAGGCTCGAAAAAACACACTTTAAGAGAGAAAAAAGTAAAAACATGGTGATATTCTTGCAAGAGAGTTTGGGATATCAGTTTGTAGAAGCTGCTGGTGGCGAAAAAGGTATCACCCCTAATCTTAACAGACTTTCACATGAGGGGATATTTTTTAGAGATTTATACTCAAATGGTACAAGAAGTATAAGAGGTATAGCGGGA
>QNZV01000061.1 GCA_003978395.1 Sulfurovum sp.
TAAACTTATAAATGAATATGGTTATACTCTTGAACAGATGGCAGAAGAGATTAAACTTACTACTTCTCAACGAGGTACAGGACGAGCAAGTGCTGACTTGGTTATTTGGAAAAGCAAAGAAGAAAAACAAAAGAAGAAAACAGCTTTTTAAACTGGTAACGAAGCTTCTGCTTCGTTACCTAATATTAGAGTTACAACAGCTTTATTTTGTTACTGTTTCTCTAATAGGCATTCCCAAACTGAAGTTTGTGAATGAGTTAATGCTTTCTATTTAATCCAACCACGTTTCGCAGCCACAACCATAAGCGCAGGTGCTAAAAGCAAATCAGATAAGAGAGCAAAGATAATAACAGAACCTGTCAAAATCCCAAAGTTTTGTACCGAAATCATGTTGGCTGCCATGTATGCATAGAAACCAAATGAGAGTACCAAGGTGGTAATAATCATCGCTTTACCTGTGGTAAAAAAAGTCTGTTCCATTGCCAGTTGTATATCTTGGCTTTCAAGATAATATCGCTTAAAATTGTGCATAAAGTGTATCGTATCATCAACGGCTAAACCAATAGCAATTGAACCAATAAGTAAGGTAAACATATCCAAAGGCATATCAAAAACATACATAATAAACATTCCCATAACAATTGGAGTTAAATTTGGAATCATACTTATAAGCCCTAAACGAGTAGAACCCAAAATTAACATCATCATAAATGTAATAGCAATAGCAGCTAAAATATAACTCTCTACAGAAGAGTAAACAGCTTGAGAGAAAGTATTAATAAGTAGAGGAATCATTCCTGTAGTCTCCACTTTGTCTTCTGCAAATGTTTTTTCAGCTTCTGCTTTTACAAAATCAAGCACTTGAACAGCTTCAATGGTATCTGTCCAAGGTAATTTTAGAGTAATTCTTGCTTTTGAGAACTGGCTGTCTATCACATCTTCTAAATCATCTGAACCTGAATTTTCAAAAAGCAATAACTCTTGTGAAACCAAGTCTCCATCTTTAGGAATAGTATAAAACTCTTCTCTGTTTTCATGTAATGCTCGGTTTGTCTCTTTTACAATCGTTGCCAAAGATATAACTTTACCCACATGTGTAAACTCATCTTGATAAGATTCTACTTTAGAACTAAATTGATTTAACTTCTCTAATTTTATAGGGTCTATCCAACCATTCTCTTTGCCTGTATCAACAACAACTTCAATGGTTACTGTACCATTCATCTGTTTATCAATAACATTTGTAGAGATTCTATTAATATTATCAGGCTGGAACCAGTTTAGTGGATTATGTGAAAGCTTTACTTGTGTAGCTGTAGCTAAAGAGATAGCAACTATTATAGAACCTACTATCAAAACTGATTTTGTATGTTTCACAGGAACCAAAGCCATTTTTTTCATAAAATCATCAACACGACCTGCTTTTGCTTGTTCTTTTGGCTTAAGTTTGGTAATGCTTAAAAGAGCTGGTAACAGTGTTAAAGTTAAAAGCAAAGAGACCATAACCCCCAAAGAGGCAAAAATACCAAGGTCTGAAATAGGTGCAACAGCAGAACCAGAAAAAGAACCAACACCAATAGCTGTTGTAATAGAGGTCATAGCAATTGCCAAACCTGAATGCCCAAGTGTATAGGATAATGCCTCTTTTTTATTACCTGTTTTATTAAACTGGTCAAAGAAGATAGATAAAATATGTACCGTAGCACCCACCGAAACAGCTAAAAGTAGTGATGGTACAATCTGTGTTGGTAGCTTAAATGCCACTCCTGCCCATGCCATTGTTCCTACTGTTGTAATCAACGAAAGAAGAATCACTAAAAGTGGATAAAAAACTGCCGATATACGTTTAAAGACTATAAACAAGAAAACCAAAATAATCAAAAAAGTAATACGCATAAATTTCTGCATATCTGCTTTCATTTGAGCTTTAAGTGCATTGTTCACAGCAGGAGAACCAGCCACATAAATCTCTAAACCTTTTGCTCTATATTTATTGGCAATCGTCGCCACTGACTCTAACAATTCATGATTCTCTTGGTCTGTTAAAAATTCCTTTTTAACCACACTATTTTGAGTTGAAGCATCATCAAAACCATCATTAAATTCATCTTCAACAGAGACTTTTTTCAACCCTACATGAGAATAAGCATCTGTTTCTATAATAACCGTAGTCATTTTTCCATCTTGTGAAATTAACAAATCCTTATAGAAATGAGACTCCATAGCTCTCTTTTTAATATCAGCTATCTCTTTATCTGTAGTTGGAAAAGGCTCTAATAAATCATCTGTAATAAGCTTATCCCCATCACCTCGGGTATTTCTTACATTATATAGAGAGGTAACATCTTCAACATAAGGAACCTTGTTCTCTATCTCTTTATGTAAATCTTTAAGCTTTGTTAAAAAATCTATAGAAAAGATATTGTCATCTTTAATAGCAAGAACAATCCGTTCATCGCGACCAAACTGCTCTCTAAAACTATTATAGGTCAGTAAAACAGGGTCATCATCGTGCATAAAGCCTTCTGTTGAAGTATCCATCTTGATTTTAGGAACATGTGAAATTGGAAATGCTAATAGTAGTAGCAAAACCAATAGTACTTTAAAGGGGTTGTCATGTATAAATGAGCCAAAGCGACCCATTAGGGTTTCTAGTTTTTTGTGCATATTATCTCCATTTCGCTATAATTTTATCATAGCAAAATGAACTTGACATTAATTGTCAAATTTATAATTTAATAGAGAGTTGCATTGAAATAGAGTAACTATTAATATCTATTTTTTCTCTTCAGATGAATTTACATCAGAAGCTTTTTCCTCTTTAGATGAATTTGCATCAGGAGCTTTTTTCTCTTCTGATGAAGTTGCTTTAGGAGCTTCCTTCTCTTCTTTTACTGACTCTTTCGCTTCATCTACCTTCTCTTGAAGTTCGTCTCTCTCTTCAATAATATCATCTAATTCACTTTTAGCATCAGCAACAGCTTCGTTATTTGCACCATATTTATAAACAAGCTCTCCACCCTCTTTACCTTGATTAAGTGTTACTGCAATAAAGCCACCTAAAATAAGAATAAATAGAATTCGACCAAAGGTTTTCCCAATTGCCATAAAAAGAAGCTTGAATACTACTAAGCCCAATGAAGCATAAACCAAATAGATACCTAAAAGTTTATGTTCTTTTAAGGCTGTTTGCCCTTCAGCACCAAGTGCATCCCAAGCAGCTTTTCCGTCCACACCTCCTGCTAAGTACGCTCCAAACATTGCTACAGCTACAATAAGTAGTAGAATCAATGAAAAAACCGAAATTGAACGATGTTTAACAAATAAGTTATACACTTCAAGTAACAAAATAACAATAGGTATAGCAATAACAAAATGCACAATTGCAGGATGTAAAAGCTCAGGAATTTCTAGGGGAATAGGTAGTTCAGGAATAGTGATTGTTGGTAATGTCATATTACCTCCTTTTTTAATAATTAAGATGGAAAATTATAACATAAAAATTCATTCCTATTGTAGTAAAATAGAATAGTTAATAATTACTTTTTATTATAATTTTATAATATTTTGTTAAGAATAATCTTTGCAAAGTAACTTTACCTTTAACTACTCATTTCGCATCAACGGCTTCCCATCCTCAATCAACAAATTAGGCTCTATAAATGGAGCTAATTGAGAGATAAAATTAAGCAGACTCATAAGAGGAGAGGCGTAAAAAAATTTGACCTTGTGATTATACTCCCATAGTTTATCAGCATACTGATAGACTCTATGAGGTGTATCCCCTATATTATCATTATTGCTATCAAACCCCTCATATCTATCCCAATAGTTATACTCTA
>QNZV01000132.1 GCA_003978395.1 Sulfurovum sp.
GTTTCTATTAAAGTCGAAGCCAAACCCAACTTTTTACGCAAGTTTTTAATATGCACATCGACCAAGTTACTACTTTTTAAACTGTTAAAATCGTGGTTAATATGGTCATTTATTTGGTAACGTGTGAGTACTACATGTTGGTTCAAGACAAGAAGTTCTAGCAGTTCAAACTCTTTTTTTGTTAGCTCTATGGGTTTATTGTCTACGGTTACTTGATAACTTGCTAAGTCTACTTTGAGGTTCTTAATCTCTATCAAAGATTTTTTATAGGAACTCTCTCGCCGTAACAAGGCTCGGATTCTTGCTAAAAGTTCAATATTGGAGAATGGTTTAGATAGATAATCATCTGCACCCGAATCAAGGGCTTCTACTTTGTCTTCAATATCCTGTTTAGATGAGAGTAAAAGAACCGATGTTGTGTAAAACTCTTTTCTCATTTGAGCCAAAAAATCAACCCCAGAACCATCTGGTAACATCCAATCTAAAATGATTAAATCATACTCATATTGTTCTAAAGTCTTTTTAGCCTCTTTTAGATTTGAGGCTGTATAGGTCTTAAAGTTAGATTTAGTAAGAAGTTTTTCTAAACCAAAGAGAATCTCTTGGTTATCGTCTATTATTAGGATTTTCATAATGTATTATAACTAAAGTTACAAATTAAAATAAATTTTAAAGGAAATTTGAGAAGAGGATAAACTATTTTTTTTATACCCCTCTCAACAAAAAAACCCTATAATACGCAGAATAAATTTTAGGAGGATAGATGCTTCGATTTGCCCCTTCGCCGACTGGCGATATGCACATAGGTAACCTTAGGGTTGCCATTTTAAACTACTTGGTTGCACAACAGAACAATGAGCAATTTTTAGTTCGTATAGAAGATACCGATGTTAAACGTAATATTGAAGGTAAAGATACTGAGATTATGATGCTTTTAGAAAAATTTGCTGTGATTCATAACTCTGTATTTCATCAAAGTGAACACCTAAACTTACACCAAACACTGGCACTTCGTCTACTAAAAGAAGAGAAAGCTTTTGTTTGTAAATGTACCGATGAAGAGTTAGAAGCAGACAGAGAAGAAGCCAAAGCCAACAGAGTTGCTTATCGTTATAGTGGTCGTTGTCAAGATTTAACACAAGATGACTATGTAGCACTGAAAGAGAGTGGTAAACCGTTTGTAGTACGGCTCAAAAAACCTACGAGTGATATTATAAATCATGATGTGATAAAAGGCGATATAAGCACAGCACCAAACGAAGTTGATGCGTTTGTAATTTTGAGAACAGATGGCACTCCTACCTATAATTTTGCTTGTGCTTGTGATGATATGCTTAGTAATATTAGCTTTATTATTCGTGGAGAAGACCACCTAAGCAATACACCAAAACAGATACATATTAAAAATGTACTTGGTTATGAAAACGAAACAAAATATGCTCACTTACCTATTATATTGAACAGTGATGGTAAAAAAATGAGCAAAAAAGATAGTGCTTCCTCTTTAAAGTGGTTATTTGAAGAGGGTTTTGTGCCTGATGCCATATTGAATTATCTTCTACTTTTAGGGAATGCAAAAGTTGCTCCTAAAGAGATTTTTACACTTCCTGAAGCTATAGAGTGGTTTGATTTGACCAAAATATCAAAATCCCCTGCCAAATTTGACATGAACAAACTACGTTTTATTAACCGTGAACACCTAAAGATGATGGATGACCGACAGTTATCTACTCTATTTGGATTTGCTGATGCTGATATTGGAAAATTAGCGAAACTCTATTTGGAAGAGGCAAGTACTATAAAAGAGTTAGAGACAAAAATTCTTCCTATCTTTAGACCAAAAGATTTCACAGGAGAGTGGGGAGAAGAGATGAGAGTTATCGCAGACCTTATTTTTGATGCTCCTGCTTTTGATGAGTTCGACACATTTAAAACATATATCATGAAAAAGAGTGGATTTGAAGGTAAAAAGTTCTTTAAACCACTACGTTACCTACTTACAGGTGCAGAAAATGGACCTGAAACATCGGATATTTATCCACTTATTAAATCTTATATCTTGGAGGTAGCCTCATAATGGAAAATCTAATTATCGCACCACTACATCTACTTATTACGCTCTATATTTGGATTATTATAGCTTCTGCTATATTCTCTTTTTTACAACTTGACCCAAATCAACCTGTCATTGAAATTATTGAAAGAATGACTCAACCAGCTTTCAAGTTTATACGTCAGAAAATGCCTTATGTCGTTATCTCTGGTGTTGATTTATCGCCATTGGTTCTATTGGTAAGTTTACAATTTTTGGATAATGTATTAATAAGAAGTCTTATTTTTGCTTTATTGCAGATGGTACATGCTATTATTTTTACCTTTATTATCATTATAATCATCTCTTCGGTTCTATCATTTATGAGAGTAGACCCCTACAATCCAATTGTAGCAACGATTAATCGTCTAACACATCCTATGTTTCAATGGGTTCATCGTAAATTTCCATTTTTAATTATTAGTGGCATTGACTTGTCTCCAATTGCTATCATAATAGCATTGCAACTCTTTGACACCTTTTTGTCTCAACTTCTTATAGGTTTATAGTGAAAAAAACGTTACTTTTTTTACTGTTTACTTTAACTCTTTATTCAGATGCATTAAACCCATCATTTAAAGAGATAGAGGTAATGCCCTCTTCTTACTCTAAAGATTATTACATTTGGCGTTTACTGCAAAAGAAAAAAACCACTAAAAAAGAGGCTCTCACAGCCTATAAGTGGATAAAGCGTAAAAACTCTAAACTGCAAAAAGCTATTCGCAAAAAGGTAGGTTATGTTCCAACTAAAAAATCTACTAAAAAAAAGAGGCATACCAATAACTTTATTATCTATCCATCTACAGCTGCAAAAAAAAGAGCCAAAAGTCTAAAATCACTCAGGAAACTCTACCGTAAAATTAAAAAAAAGGGAAAGTACTCGGATGTGTTACAGGTTTTTACAGCCAATAAACCCTACCAAGAGCTTAAAAAGCTTCCTATAAAGACACAATTATATATTTTAAACTTATGTAACACTAGATATTATAAAAGATATTTTAACCACCCTTTCACAAAAAAACAATTAAAAATGTTCTCAAAAGAGAAGCAGTTTAATAAAACCATCTTTAAAGTTGTTACAACTCACACACTAAAAAAGGCTAAAAAATCACTTATTTTCTATTCAGGAAGTAATAAAATTGATTTTGAATCCAATTTTATGCTTGCAATGAATGCTATAGAGTTTAAAAAAATTAACTATGCCATTAATTTTTTGAGTATTGCACGAACCAAGACTCAAAAACAGAGCCAATATGACCAAGTTGATTTTTGGCTCTATCTACTTACAAAAGATAAAGGCTTTTTGAAAAAATTAGTAAAGAGTAGTCAAGTCAATATCTATACCCTAAAAGCACGAGATATTTTAAAAAAGAGTTATCCTAAAGTGATAAGCCCTGTTTTAAAAGATAGAGAAATTAAAGATTTCAATATCACAAATCCTATTGATTGGGAAAAGATTAAAATAGCCATGAAAAAGAGTCCTAATAGACTTGAAGAGTTAGCTGAAAAGTATAAGAGTGCAGAGACTTTAGGTATTTACAGCTATATTAAAGAGAAAGCTTCTAAATACACTGTTCCTTACTATCCCATGCCCTACCCCGATGCAATGAAAGCGTTTAATCCACAACGAAAAGCAATTCTCTATGCCATAGCAAGGCAAGAGAGCCGATTTGTTCCTGCTTCTATTTCGACTTCTTATGCTTTGGGGATGATGCAGATTATGCCTTTTCTTATTAAAGAACTTAGT
>QNZV01000042.1 GCA_003978395.1 Sulfurovum sp.
CTATTGCTATGCAGACATTCATACTTATACTTGATGAGATAGCTAAAATTGAAGATGTTGTAAATAGAAATGAGGATTTAATGAGCATCATCACTGTATTGCAGGATGTTACTCAAAAAATGCTTGGGTTTAGGTGCGAAAGTTAAGTTGTATTATAGATGGATTCAAAACTAATAGCAGGATTTCCATTTTTAACAGATTCTTGAAAAGCTTTCATTTCCATACCAACCATTCTCAAAAAGACCACACAACCACGCATTCTTGAAATTTCAACGGTATCAACCCCATAACCATTAGAAAATTCATCAGATTTTTTGATAAGTTCACTCACATGACATGCCTCATCAGCACCCATTTCAAGAGCCAATTTAATTTTATTAGAGTCAACATCACTTCCAATAATTAATTGTTTCATTATTTTCCTTTTACAAACTAATTAAATATTTTAAAACATATTATACATCATTTTAAATAATAAGCAATAATAATAAATATTAAAGTTAAAAATACTATTATTTTATCAATCCCTAGAAAACTTCTGACCAATCAAATTTAATAAAATATACTAAACCTAAATGTAACACTATTATCACTTATTTTGATATAAAATAATATATTATATTTATAACTTTGATTTTAATAGATACTTCCGATATAATTTGCTCTTATGTTTTCAAAGAAAGAAGCTAAAAAAATAAAAATAAGGAAGGCAAATAATGAACAGATATAATGAAAAGTATGTTCCCCAAGATATTGCAGGTAAACTGGGACAATCTTTTTTAAGAAACCCATTAACTGCTGTTTTAGGAGTAGTAATTTTAGCGTTAGGGTGGATTGCACTCAATACCATGCCAAGAGAGGAAGACCCTCAAATTGCTATTTCAGGTGGAGGTGTCATTATTGCTCTACCTGGTGCAACACCTCAAGAGATTGAAAACATTATATCAATCCCTTTAGAGTCGAAACTAAGGGAGATTAAAGGGGTTGAAAATGTCTACTCACTCTCTATGGATAATGTTGGTATCTTACAAATTATGTACTACATTGGAGAAGATAGAGAGAAGTCTAACTTAAAACTCTACGATAAAGTAATGCAAAATATGGATAAGATGCCAAAAGGAGCTATGCAACCCATGGTTAAACCTTTTGATATTGATATTGATGTTCCAATTGTAACCATTGCTTTTTATCAAAATAGTGAATCAAATCTATCTATTAGCGATTTTAATGAGAAATTACGTTCATTAAAACATGATATTAGTGGTATTGATAATGTAGCTAAAACCACTCTGCATGGAGAGCATAAAAAGCAATATAATGTAAAAATCAATATTGACAAACTCACAGGCTATCATGTCTCTATGGGGCAAGTGATGATGGCAATCAAAAAGTTCTCTGCGAATACACCTCAAATTAAAGGGAAAACAGATGATGGGAAAATCATTATGTTTGGTGTTAAAAATGCGATTAATAGCATTGAAGATATTAAAGATATTCAAATATCTGTCTATCGTGGAGACCCTCTCTATCTAAAAACTATTGCTGATGTTAAAGTAGGAATTGATGAACAAAACTTCCAAGATGTTGAGTTTGTAAATAGACCAAATAATGATATAGCACAACCTTTAACTGCATATATGCCTCAAGTTACGTTATCCATTTCTAAATTGGCAGGGACGAATGCTGTTATTGTTGCTGAAAATATTTTGGAACTTATTGAAAAAAATAGAGATGAGTTAAAATCTTTGGGTATTGAATATAAAGTGACACGAAACTATGGAGAAAGAGCCAATAAAGCTGTAGAAGAGTTAATGCACCATCTTTTTATTACCATTATTATCATCTCTATTATGCTTGTATTTGCTTTAGGGTGGAGAGAATCACTTATTGTTACCTTCTCTGTACCTGCTATTTTAGCCATTACTCTTTTTATTGCCTACATAACGGGACAGACCATGAACAGAATTACCCTTTTTGCATTTTTGCTCTCATTGGGTCTTTTGGTTGATGCTGCCATTATTGTGATTGAGAATATTCACCGTCATCTTCATCTTGAAGGGGCAAAACAAAAAGAGATGGGAGAGATATTGGTAGAAGCAACCGATGAAGTGGGAGCCCCTACAAACGTGGCAACCCTTGCTATTATTATGACCATGGTTCCCATGGCATTTGTGGGGGGGATGATGGGGTCATTTATGAAACCAATTCCACTCAATGTACCTGTTGCCCTTTTGGCTTCACTTGTTGTTGCTTATATTTTTACTCCTTATTTAAGCTTGAAGCTTCTAAAAAAGCCAAAAAGTGATGATAATTATGATGCAGAGGGAAATCCTTATGATATTTGTGGAATATGCCAATCAAACCACAAAACTCATGAACATGAAGAGCATAGTAAAAAAGAGGATGAGAATAAAAAAGTAGATAACAAGAAGAGTGATGATAAAAAAAGTAGAGATAACAAAAAAGGAGACAAATAGATGCAAAAATTAGAAAATTTTGTTTTTTGGATTTTAGAGAGTAATTTTAGAAAAAATATGGTTATCTTTTTAACCATTTTATCTTTTTTTGCTTCCCTTCTGATGTTTCCAACAGGTGGAGTTTTAGCCCGTATGTTACCTGGGAAAAGTGCCACAACTTTCTCTATCTATGTTGATACACCAACAGGAAGTTCTATTGATGAGACTAAAAAGGTAACCCACTGTGTGGTTGATAACCTAAGAGATGAAAAGGCTATTTTGGATATGTCACTCTTTTATGGACAGGGTATTCCACTTGACTATGCAGGATTGGTCAAAGGTTCAGCCATGAAACGTACTGAAAATCTTGCTGAAGTTTTAGTAAACCTTACTCCCATTCATGAGCGAGAGGAGGCATCGTTCTTGATGATAAGTCGACTTCGTCCTATTATCAAAGAGAGATGTGAAAATATTGTTTCAGGAAGTACTATTAAGTTTATTGAACAACCTTCAGGTCCTCCAACTTTAGCTCAAATTGTTGTTGAGGTACAAGGAAAAAATCTTGACCAAATGGGTACACTTGCTATTGATGTTGCCAATATTTTAAAAGAGACCAAAGATTTGGTTGATATTGATATTATGGCAGAAGATGTTTATGAGACCTACAAACTGATACCTGATGCCAAAAAGATAGCCGATGAAACCTTGACTATGGAACAAGTCAACAACATTCTCTATTTGGCATTTCAAGGAATGGTTGTTGCAACAAAAAACTCAAAAGATAGCTTATCGCAAATTCCCATCTATTTGGTTTTAAATAAAAAGAGTAAACAGCTAAAAGGCGATAAACCTGATGATATAAAAAAGAAAATCGCTTCACTTAATCTTATGAATAGAATGGGTGAGCAGATTGCCCTTGCAGATGTGGTAAAAATTGTTAAAGTTAAATCTACACCAACGATTCAGCATAAAAACTTAAAACGTACCATTAATATTATTGCAGAGACAGACAATGTCTCACAAGTCTATCCACTTTTGGATGCTAGAGCAAAAATGATGGAGTATTTTAAAGATAAATATGAGGTTGAAACTGCCCCACTCTCTACCTATATGTTTGACCTCATCTTAACCAACAAGAAAACAGGAGAAGAGTTCCTTATTCGTTGGGATGGAGAGATGAAAGTAACCTTGGATACCTTTAGAGATTTGGGTGCTGCCTTTATTGCTGCATTGGTACTTATCTTCTTCTTGTTGGTTATCTACTACAAATCATTTGCCATTAGTGGAATCATCTTAGGAGGCTCATTCC
>QNZV01000036.1 GCA_003978395.1 Sulfurovum sp.
AAAATTTTCAACTCCAATAATTTCATTATTTTTCTTTAAGTCATTTAGTAAAAGTCGTAAAAATACTTTATCATCATTTCCCTCACAAAAGATTCTTACCATCCACGAATCTCCATATTCTGTTCAACCTCATTTTTTAACTCATCAAAATTTAAAATAATAGAATCAACTTTACCATCTGTTCTACCTAACTCTATAAATTTAATCTCTTCACTATCTAATATATATTCTTTAGGTTGATATGTTTTTACATTTTTAGTATTTGCTGTTACTAAAGCTTTAATACACTCTTTTGAGTGGGTTGTAGCAAATACTTGGACATTTTGTTCTT
This sequence comes from Sulfurovum sp., assembly GCA_003978395.1. Classification (GTDB taxonomy): domain Bacteria; phylum Campylobacterota; class Campylobacteria; order Campylobacterales; family Sulfurovaceae; genus UBA1140. Next base: position 332 of record QNZV01000036.1, read on the forward strand.
TAGCTATAGTCAAAATAATATCCCATAATTTATCCAACTTACTATGATGAATTCCACTATCTATTTCATCTATAAAAAGATAACTATTAGCACAAGCATAAAGAGAACAGATAATAGAAACATATTGTCTTAAGCCTTCTCCAAACTCTGAAATATCTCGATAAGGTTCTACTAAATAAGAATATGGAGATTGATTACTTATATCTACTTTAAACATCGGTTTATCTCCACCAATAATTTTAAAATTGAGTATATATTCATCAAATTCAGTTAGATATTTATATAATTCTTCTTCTTTATCTTTTTTCTGTACAGACTCATATACTTCTTTTAATTGACCATTTGTATAACCATAATTTGAAATAAATTTAACTTTAGAATTTCTTGAAATTTCAAATGAATAATCATTTACATTAACTACTATTTTATTATCATTTATTTTAAAAAAATATTCTTTAATTCCATTCTCTTCTAAGATTTTATAGTTTAAATTATTTTTATTAGATTTTGTATAAAATAAATTAGATTTTTCTAAAAACTCTTTTACAGGTAACTTTGTATTAATAAATTTCAAATAATTTCGTGTATATTCAATATAGACTAAACTGTGTACAAATGTTTTTAAGTCTATTGTAAAAATATTGGTACAAACAGCCTCCATAAAAGCCGTCTTCCCCACATTATTCTTCCCCCCAATCAGATTAACCCGACCAAAGCCTTCTGCTTTAAAATTCTCAAAACATTTAAAATTTTTGATTTCTATATTTTTTATGAAATGCTCTTGTTCTTTCATGGGATTTTCCTTGGTTTGCTCTTTTATTGGTGCGATGGCAATCGCACCCTACGTATTTATAATTTAATAAAATTCTCAATAATCTTCAAACCATTCTCATGGCTCTTCTCTGGGTGTGGTTGTATTCCATAGATATTATTTTTATTTACAGCCGATACAAATTCATAACCATAATAGGTTTTTCCTATAGCATATTTATCATCACATACAGCATGAAATGAATGGACAAAATATAGATAAAACTCTTTCTCTAACCCATCAAATAGTTTTGTATCGTTTTGAACAAAAAGTTCATTCCAACCCATATGAGGTACTTTTAATTTATGGTCAAATTTACTCTCATCAAAGGCTACTACTTTTCCCTCTATCAGTCCTAAGCCTTTACTCTCTCCAAACTCTTCTGAGCTTTCAAATAGTAGTTGCATTCCAAGGCAGATTCCTAAAAGAGGTTTTCCACTTTTGGCGTACTCTTTTACAGCTTTGTCCATGCCATTCTCTTTTAGATGTTCCATTGCATCGCCAAATGCACCAACACCTGGTAAAATTAATTTATCATAATTTTTCAGTTTTTTGGGGTCACTCTCTACGGCTATCTCTGCTCCTACTATCTCAAAAGCATTTATTACAGATGCTAGATTTCCCATGTTATAATCAACAATTCCAATCAAAGGATATTCCTTACTATTAATTATCGTGATTATAGCAAATTAAATTGAAAGCTATTATGACTATTTTTGTACTCTTTATACTATTTTGGTAAAATAATGTAATTTTTTATAAAGAACCTAAAGGATATACATGAAAGTTGCAATTGTCAAACTTTCGGCTATGGGCGATATTATTCATGCTATGGTAGCACTACAGTACATTAAACAAGCCAAACCTCATATTCAAATAGATTGGATAGTTGAGCAAGGGTTTGCCAAAGTATTAGAGGGAAACCCACATATAGATAATATTTTAACTGTTAATCTAAAAGCTATCAAAAAAGAGAAATTGACTATTTTTAGAGAAATAAAAAAAATAAAAAACTATGCCAAAAATAACTATGACTTGGTTATTGATGCCCAAGGGCTTTTAAAATCTGCTATCACAGCAAAAATTCTGGGTAAAGAGATAGCAGGGTTTTCAAAAGAGTCTATTCGAGAAGGGATTGCCTCTTATTTTTATAATAACCAAATAGAGATAGCTTATGATGCAAATACCATAGATAGAAATGCAAAAGTTATAAGTAGACCTTTAAATGTTGAAATAACAAATCAAATGATTATAGATAAAGAGCCATTTCTATTTTATACCAATGATGATGAAAGAGTAAAAGAGTATCTATCAGAAGATAAAAAAAACATTATCTTTGTAATTGGTTCAACATGGGAGAGCCGTAACTACCCCAAAGAGAAGTTTGTAGAAGTTGCCAATCATTTAAAAGAGAATGTACTCATTGCATGGGGTAACGAAGAGGAGAGAAAAAAAGCTTTGTGGATAGAAGCCAACTCTAAATATACAAGAGTCTTACCAAAACTTAATTTGAGTTCCCTCAAAACCATAATAGCAAAATCAGATTTACTAATTGGAAACGACACAGGACCTACACATATGGCATGGGGGTTAAATATCCCTTCTATTACTATTTTTGGTCCAACTCCTGTGAACCGTGTCTACCAAACGGCTATCAACAAAACCATAAAATCAAAAAGTAAAGTTGACCATTATAAACTGGATAAAAATGATTTTTCTATTACCAAAATTCCTTCTCATAAAGTTATTCTTATGGCAAGAGCGTTACTGAATGCTTGATTATCTCTATTTAGGACTCTACAAATTTTTTGGAGTTATTATCTCTCTCTTACCAAGCGTCCTTATGATAAAACTTATGAAAGCTATTTCATGGATAGCGTATACAATAAGTAAAAAACATCAACATATTATTCATACCAATTTAGATATTGCTTTCAAAAAGAACCTATCAAAACAAGATAAAAAAGCTTATGGAATTTCTGCCTTTATGAATCTACTTGACACCACTTTAGGAATTATAAAACGTGATGGGATGAACAAAGATGAGGTTATTGAAAATGTAACTTTTGAAGGCGAAGAAATTATCAAAAAATACCAAAATGCAGGTAAAAAAATCATCTTTATCACAGGACACCAAGGAAACTGGGAACTGTTGTCTCAATCTATTGCCATTAAATTCAACCTTACTTTAGTGGGTGTGGGTCGTGAATTGGATTCAAAACTGATGGACAAAGTGTTAAAAGAGAATCGTGAACGTTTTAATGTGAAAATGGTCTATAAAAAAGGTGCGATGAAAGGCTGTATCAAAGCCCTTAACCAAAACAAAGCCATTGGTATTTTAGTTGACCAAGCCATTCGAGCAAACCAATCTATTGAAGTTGATTTTTTTGGACAAAGAGCAACCCATACCCCTTTAGCTTCTATACTCTCACGAAAATTTGAGATAGATTTGATTCCAGCTTTTATTTCTACTGAAGATTACAAGAGCTATCATGTAAAAATTTATGAGCCTATTGAAAGCATAAAAACAGAGAATCAAGAAGAAGATTTAAAACAACTAACCCAAGCACAAGCCGATGCGATGCAAGTAGCC
>QNZV01000075.1 GCA_003978395.1 Sulfurovum sp.
GCATTTTTAAATCCAAAATTGACTGATTTTTGCATAATATAAATCAATGGATTGTATTTTGAATAGTTTTTAAAATCCATTAATGTTAATGGCCATATATCTCGGATTTCAAAAACAAGTTTTGCTCCATGCTTTTTTGCCAAATAATAAGCAGGTAAAACTAGCATAGGTGCAGAGCCTGAACATAAAATAATGTCAGGCTTTTCTATTTTATCTGATATTCTAAAAAGTTTTAATGCAAATTGAAACCATTTGAAAATACGTTTTTTATCTTTGGAGTCTTTATACTCCATTACTTTAAGCCATAGATACTCTATCATATCAACTTTTTCTAGAAGATAGGGTTTATCTCCTAGTTGAGGTTTATTGCTCATGAAATGTGAATATGAAGCCGTAACAATGGTTGTCTTTATTCCTTTTCTTTGTAACTCTTTTGCCATGTAGTAGTGTCTGTAAATCATACCATGAAAAGGGCTTCCTGCATAATCATTAATAATCCATACTCTTTTAGTTGGTTCTTTTTTCATTTTTTTATCCTTTGGAGTGTGTGAAAAGATGAAGTTTTAAGTTTTCAAATCCAATATTAAATATAGCATCAATAATTGAGAGACCAAAAATAAACTCTTCTGTTTTGGTCTGTTTATATTTAAAGTTGGGCATTTTGTTGTATTTGACCGCTCTTGATACTCATCACCACCTTCTCCTGAGAGATATATATTTGCATCTACTTTGTTTATTAGTTCAACAAGTCGTTGTGTTGATTTTGTCTTGATGTTAAATGTAGAACTTCTTATAAAATGGGTATCAAGTTCTAACTTGTTAGAAATAGTCTCAATAAAATTGATATTATAGTCAGCCAAAGAGTTGGCTTTAAAATTTATCAGTTCAAATATTAGCTCTCTGTTCTTGTGAAAGAAGGGAGATTTTGCATAGTTGGCTTGGAGTGTCCCGATAATTTTTTTTTTCCACTTTTCATTAAGAAATTCTGTTTTGTCTATATTTTGAACACCACTCCCTCTTTTGACGGGTATGGTAATAAAATTGCTTTTGTTGGCAATATTTATAGCAACTCTATTGGTGTAGCTAGAGCCAGTTTTAATAAACTGTACATCATCTAAAAAGATGAATGTATCAGATTGCCAAATTTTATAAAAATACCCTAGCCATGGCATAAAGTTGGGTTGGTGAATTCCAACAGTTACTCTATTATCCATCTTATTACCTCAAAGCTCTCTGCATATTGTGTGCCAATTTGTACACCTCTTGTTTTAGCCAAAGAGTAGATAAAATCTTCACTCATATAGGCTCTTCCATCTTGTGATTTATACTCTTTTAGAGCATTGCATTTACATTGAATATGTTTAGCTTCCAATTTAATAAAGCTGGTTGTATTAAAAGTAAGGTTATTCCAGATAAGTTCATAGCCCAATATCGTACATGTTTTAAATGCTCTTAATCCCTCTTGTGCAATTGTACTGTGATCTTGATGTATATCATGAGGAGAGGGCATTAATACTAAATCTGGAGTTATCATTCTTTTATATTTGATTAAATCTTCAAGAATCTCTTGTCTCGCATAGTTTAGTTTTCTAACTGTATAGTTGTAAATAATTACATTCTCTTTTTTTATTCCAAGCTTTTTTGTTGCATTGACTACTTCAGTTCTTAATACATCTTTTGGATGCCCTTTTGGAACAGACTCTTCAGCTGTTGAGAATGCAAAGTAGTATACATCTGCTCCATGTTCAATTAACTTAGCAATAGTTCCACCTGCTCCAAGCTCACCATCATCGGTATGTGGTGCTAATATAAATACTTTTTTAAATTTTGTTATCATTTTGTTTTTACCTCTTTATAAACTTTTAAAAGTTTTTTCTCTTGATTCTGCCAATTATAGATATTTTTAACTGTTTCTATATTGTTATATCTCTCTGTATACGATTTTAGAATAGTTGGAAATAATCTATCAAACTCTTCTTGGTCAAATATATCTTCTATAACAAATCCTGTTTGGTTGTCTACAATGAAGCGTTTTAGCTCTTGTAGTCCTGAAACAACAATGGGAATGCCGACCATGTAATACTCAAACATTTTATTTGGTAATCCTAGATTCCAACTTTTACAAAGATTCTCTTCGATACATATTCCAATATCAGCTGATGAGGTATAATCTAATAGTACATCAGGAGAGACAGCATCATGAAAATAGAGATTTGGTTCATTTTTTGTAAGTTCTATTATTTTATCTTTTAAGTGACCAAAACCCATAATCACATAGCTGATACCCTCTTTTCCTTGAATAAGGTTAAAAAATTCCAAGATACCTCTTCTTGGTTGTAATCCTCCTTGGTACAAAAATATAACATGCTCTTTTGGGATATTAAACTTCTCTCTAAAAATATCTTTTTTTTCTATCTCAATTTTTTTAGGAGTATTATAGATAACCGTTGGGCGTTCAATATTGTAAAGTTTGGCATATTCATCTGCAATAGGTTCACTAACTGTAATCATTTTATCAACATATTTGAGTAAAAATCTTTCTAAAATTTTGAGCATCTTTTTATCAAACTTACTTTGATGATGTCTTTCGGTCTCATACTCATGTGCATCATAGATCACTTTGATGTTTTTGTTGTAAAATTTTTTGACAATAAATGCAATAGGTAAAGTATCTAAATCATTACAATGGATTATGTCAAACTCTTTACAATGTTTTGCACTCAATCGTATATAGTTTAGATAAGCTTTTAATTTGGAGAGAATACCTTTGCTCTCTTCTCTGTTTAGGTAGCTAAATCTTCTAATTTTAAAGTTTGTTTCTCTTTCAAAATTATCCAATCCTTTATCTCCATGAGCAATAACCTCTACGTAGTAACCTCCATTTGCTAAAGAGATAGACTCTTTTAAAACACGGCTATCATTTATAAAGCTATTAAATACTAAGTTTGCTATTTTCATATGTTATCTTCTCGAAGTTTAATTTTAATTTTTCAAACCCTATGTTAAAAATGGCATCTATTATAGAGAGACCTTTTACAAACTCTTGGGTTCGATACTGTTCATATTCAAAATCTATAAAATTACTATAGATAAGATTTAGTTTATTATCTTCATATAGTTTATGATCTTGATAGTTATTTCCACCTCTACCAGAGATATAGTGGGTAGCATCAACTGCTTTGGCTAATTTTATAATTCTATCTGTTGCACTCTCTACCTTTTCTATATTCATCTCAGATGATATTTTAATCTCTGTAGATAAATTGAGTCTTCTGCTAATCTCTTTTATAAAATGAATATTATACTCAGCATGATTAGATGAAGAGTGAGTAATTAAGTTAAAGATAAACTCTTTTTCCTCTTTGTAATATTTGCATTTGCAATAAGCCAGTTCTATTCTTTTTTTATATTTTCGTTTCCATTCATTATCTAGTGGAGTTATTTCATTAATATTTTGTGTTACTCCTTTTACTCTTTTAATGGGAACGGTAAGTTTAATAGTTTTACCTCTTTCATTAAAACTTACACTATTTGTGTATGATGAACCACTTTTTATAAATTGAATATCATCAACCAAAATAAAAACATCTGATTGAAATATTTTATAAAAATATCCTATCCATGGCATCATATTGGGTTGATGCATACCAACAACTATTTTTTTCATAGATTATTATCCTTGTTTTTTTTACTCTTCACTTTCTCTTCTATATACTCTATGGTTATAAATATGGCATAAAATCCAAGCATCATACGAATATCTATAAGACTGCTTGATTTTAAAACATTTAGTATAAAATAAAAATAGAGAGCCATACACCAAGAACATTGCTTTGGGTCAATATGGGTATAAATACGATAGAAGAGAAAGAGAAAAATAATAATTGGAATGTATCCTAGTTCAAACCAAACCTCTAAAAATAGGTTATGGGGATAGTCTAAAATATCAAGATGTTCTTTTTCGTAAGCGTAACTTCCTACACCATAGCCCCAAAAAGGATTTTGATTAATTTTTTTCATTGAAAAGTTTGCATTCTCTATACGACTATGAGCCGATGCTCCACCATCCTTTGTATTACTAAGCTCCATTAATCTATTAATTGTATTGTCAACCAGTTTAAGAGACTTATTATTTTTTGTAATATCTGTATTGGATACAATAAATATGGTAGAGGCAGTTATGGAGATAAGAATTAAGACGGG
>QNZV01000135.1 GCA_003978395.1 Sulfurovum sp.
TGCACTTACTGTTGTAGAAGAGGTCACATAAGGGTATGTTCCGTGGTCAATATCAAGCATTGTCCCCTGAGCACCTTCAAGAAGAACTTTTTTATCTTCGTCTAAAATTTTCCACATCAATTGAGTTGTATCTACAATATGTGGAGCTAAAATGTTAGCATAACCATCAAGTTCTGCTTTAAGTTCATCTTTGATAGGCAGTTCAACTCCCATCACTTCAAAAATAGCTTTGTTAACTTCAAAAAACTCAACTATTTTTGTAGAGAGTTTTTCAGTATCGTGCAACTCTCCCATTCTATGACCCACACGTGCAATCTTATCGCCGTATGCAGGTCCAATTCCTTTTCCTGTTGTACCAATAGCTTTATCGCCTTTCATACGCTCACGAGCTTGGTCAATAAGTGCATGGTACGGAAGCAACATGTGTGCTTTGTCTGAAATAAAGAGTCTATCTTCAAGATTGTCAAACTGAACCATCTCTTTAATAAAATCTACAGGAGATAGAACAACACCATTTCCTACAATATTTTTAGCATTTGGGTTTAAAACCCCTGAAGGAATTAAGTGCAAAGCATATTTTTTGTCGCCAACCACAATCGTATGACCTGCATTATGCCCACCTGCAAAACGACATACATAATCATGTGTTTGTGCCATGTGATCTACTATTTTACCTTTTCCCTCATCTCCCCATTGTAAACCTACAATCAAATCTGCTTTTGTACTCATTCTTACTCCATCTTTTCTATTTTTTAATCTCTTGCATTTTTTGGTTAATACACGCATCAGTATAGAGTGCAAATCCTACTGCATTAATATTCTCTATAGCATAACACCCACCACGAACCAACAACTCATTCTCATGGAACATTCGAAATGTCAATGAACCATAATATCGCATTTTGGCATAAAAAAGAGGAGCAATAATCAATGATTTATACTCAATCTTTGCAATCATCTCTTTAATCAACATCAATTCAGATTGAATATCAGCAGGAATTCCATCTAAGTTCTCTAAATCTTCAGCCTTATGAATACGCACCAATTTAGAAATCCAAGGTAAATCAAGATTTAAAATTGCTTCAATATTGGTATCATGAAGAAGTTCTAAATCAACTCCATACTTCTCATTTAAAATCAAAGGTATCCTCATATTTGAAATCTGTAACAGTGCTTTTAACTCTAACTTCTCTACCAAAGTCGTTGCTGAATTTACCACCTCTTCAAAAGAACCATCAAAAATCTCTGCACCTACTTGATACTGCTCTTGGGTAGGAAACGAAACAGCAGGTTGAATATAGAACCACTTTTTCGAGCTGGTTGTTCGCCCTATTCTTTTGGTTACAATTCGCACAACATCGGTTGTAGAATCGGCTCTAAGCGTTACTGTATGGTTATGCTCATCATGAAGATGCAACAGTCTCTTCTCATCTTCAAAAGAGCTATGCTGATGATAAGAGAAAAGTGGAGTTACAATCTCTTCAAATCCATTCTCATCCATTATTTTTGCACAGGTATTTTCTATCTCTCGTTTTATCTTAGCACACTCTCCAAAATAGAGTTTACTTTTGCTTGGTATCTCATGTTCAAAAATCATTAGTTTATCTCATTAAAATAGATTTTGTTAAATATCTGACTCGCCGTTCCATCAAACACTCTACGACCCAAATCACTTAATACCATCTCAATAGCATTTACAACCCATACAGACTCATATACAGGAATCAGCCCCATTTGATTAATACGGAAAATTTTTCCCTTTAAATGGTCTTGACCACCTGCTATATTAACACCATATTTTGTTTTTAACAGTTTACGAATTGGCTCTGCATCTTCATCAAATACCGTACTCATAGAGAGTGCAGGAGTTTTAGGATAGATAGAAAACCCAATCGCTTCCAATGCAGATTTCGTTGCTTTTGCTCTGGCTTCTGTTTTGGAATAGAGTACATCAATACCCTCTTTATCAATCTCATCAAAAATAGCATTCAGTCCAATAATCAATGTTGTTGGTGCTGTATAGGCTGTTGTGTTTTGTCTCTGCTTTTTAATCTCGGAAGCCAAATTAAAATAGTAATCCGTTCCTTCTCCAATAGTCTCAACAGCAGAAGCACTCAAACCAATCATCGCCAACCCAGGAGGTAACATAAAGGCTTTTTGACTTCCTGCAACAAGTGCATCAATATTGCTTATATCAATCTTCTCAACACCTACAGCAGTAATTCCATCGGCTATAATCATAATATTAGGATTAATACTTTTTACATAAGAAGCAATCTCTTCAACAGGGTGTCTAAGCCCCCCTGCACTTTCAGATATTTGAATAAAAAGGGAATCTATATCAGAGTCTTCTTCCAATGCTCTCTTGACATCATCAAGAGCTACAGGAGTATTCCACTCATATTTCAACTCTACAAGCTCTTTTCCCATAGCTGTTACAATTTTTCCAAATCGTTCACCAAATTTCCCTGCATTAATCGTCAAGGCTCTCTTTTTACAAAGATTTAGGACACATGCTTGCATAGCACCTGTTCCTGAACTTGCCAACATAACACACTCATCCATACCAAGCAAATTCATAAGACGCTCACGAGCCTCTTTAAAAATCGCTTCAAATTCAGGGGTTCTATGATGCAGTGTAGGTGTTGCCATCGCTTGTCTAACAGACTCAGGAACAGGAGTTGGGCCAGGGGTAAAAAGTAACATGTAAATCCTAGATATTCGTATTAAGAACTCTACAATTTCTCATTGCAAAATTCTCGGGATTATATCGCAAATGTCATTAGGGATGGGTAAAATGAAAAAATGCAACTAATTAGAGTAAAAACTCTATTTTGACTCTTTACAAATGGTAGGAGGTTTTCTAGGGAATTGAGGTAGAGTATTTTTCTATAAAAATACCCCTATTTGTATAGAGAAAGATTAAAGTCTAAAAGTTTATAACTTCTTGATGATTATCAAGATTGTAAACTTTAGAGTTAAACTCTACTTCTCCATTTATAATTATAATCATCTTCTCTATAGATTTATCCTCTTTATAGCTGATATTTTGACATGCTATTGTAGCACCCTCTTTTAGAGTAATATTGTTAAAATTATAATCATTTTGAGCTTCTAGTTCTAAATATTTTGGGAATTTTCCATCGTCATCTGTATTATTATATCTCATTAATATATCTCCATTTTGAATAGTGTTGTCATTTTTACAAGATTGATAGTTTGTTTTACGGATTACATTTTCTAGTGTACCAAAGACTTCTTGCTCTTTTTCTCCTGAAATATCACAGTAATGTATGGTTTTTGAAAAGCTTGTTGCCTCTAACTTATTAATTTCATTTATATGTATTTGTATAATCTGGGAGATTTTTTGAGTCAAGAGACTGTTTTCTTTTTTTTCTGAAGTAATAGAAACAGCTGTTCCAATCGCTGTAGGATAGTTTTTTTTAGTTTGTATAGCTCCTGTTCCACACCCCTGTAGAGCAAAACCTAAAAAACTTATTTTTATAAGTAATATTTTAAATCTCTTCATATTCTATAATCCTTTTTAATATAAATAGATTATACTAAATATAAACTTAAGAAATAATTTTAATTTAAAATACTATGTTTTATTAAATAAATGCTATTTTTTATAAATT
>QNZV01000115.1 GCA_003978395.1 Sulfurovum sp.
TGCTCTACACACAACCTGAAGAGGTTGCGTATGCCTATGAAGAGTTACTAAAAGTATCTCCTATGTTTACCATTGCTGCTTCATTTGGAAATGTTCATGGGGTCTATAAACCTGGAAATGTTGTCTTAACTCCAACAATTTTAGATAACTCTCAAAAATACATTCAAAAGAAGTTTAATACAGAAGAAAAACCTGTTAACTTTGTCTTTCATGGTGGTTCAGGTTCAGAACTTTCAGATATTAGAGAGTCCATTAACTATGGTGTTGTTAAGATGAACATTGACACCGATACACAGTGGGCATTTTGGGATGGTGTTCGTGAATATGTTGCCAAAAATCATGACTATTTACAAGGTCAAATCGGTAATCCAGAAGGCGAAGAGAAGCCAAATAAAAAATATTATGACCCTCGTAAATGGCTAAGAGCAGGAGAAGTATCTGTTGTTAAACGTTTAGAACAAGCATTCTCTGACTTGAACTGTTTGAATCGAAACTAGCACTCTCTACAGAGTGCTAGTTGATATAAAAAGAGCTAAACCTCTTCTCCATCATAATAAAACTCATCTAACCCATCAATAAAGGCAAACAGTAGCTCATCGGAACAAGCTTTAAAGTTTTTTCCTCCCTCTTTACGAAAGAGTGAGCCTATTTGTCGTTTGGTTAGAACAACTTCTGCTAAAGCAAAAACAATAACCAATTCACTCTCTTTTAAATTCATCGCAACACGAAGTTTCTTTAGAATCAAATTATTTGTTAACTCAACAACCTCATCTGCATCTCTCGTTATTGAAGATTCTCCTCTTTTCAACAGAACCAATCCATCCAAAAAAAGACCCAACTCCTCATAGGTAGCCTCACTAAAACCCTTATCTTGATGACGTTTTAATATGCTCTTAATTCGCTCTTGACTCATCTCTAAACCTGCTAAACGGTACATCTCTTCTATCTCTTTATCCGTTAAAGAGAGTGCTCTTTTTATCTTAAATAATATATCATTTATTTTCATTAATATGTTTACCCCATCTAAATTTATCTTTATACCATGCATTTATATCAGAAATTGTCACAGAGAAGGCTTTACTACTGCTAGTATATAAGAGTTGCAAATTTAATTAAACTATAAACTCTAGTATACGTTCCAACCAAGACAGATTGGAACGAGTAAAAAGCATTCCCTACAAAAAATCCATAACAACAATCTCCTCAAATAAAAAACTCTTATTAGACCAAGATTTATCTCCATATTCCTGCTGTATCTCAATAAAAAATGACTCCTCCTCTTTGGAGGCATCTACTTTAAAATCAGTCAATTCAAAGATAGTAATAACTTTTCCACCCAATGCAGTAACCGTTACCTGTTCTACTTTTTTACCTCTAAAATCTTTTTTTAAAATATCAAGAGGGGTTATCTCTGCAAAAGCTATCTTTGATGGGTTTTGATACAAAAATTCCCAAACTTTAAACGCTTCCTCTTTTTCTAAAATGCTTCTATTCCCATCCACATCTTTACCCAAGTATCCATTTTTATCAATAAAAAAAACAACCCATTTTAGATATTTTAGTTCGGTTAAATTGTTACATAGATTTTGATTTTTGTACTCTTCTATGACTTTATTTCTCCATCCGTAGAACCTCTTTTGTTTATCTTTGAGTTGTAACACATCCTCTTTTTTATGGACTGTAAATTTTATATGGGTTATTTTTCTACTTGTTTTTTCTAGCTCGTAACTTATGCTAAATGAGATGTTTTCACTTTGGTTTATCTCGTCTATGGCGACATCAATAACTCTTTTTCTAAAATCTTTTATACTCGAATACTGCTCCTCTTTAACACCCATCAACTCTCTAAAGCTTATTATGCTCATCTTTGGAATTTGAACATTAATATAATCTTCTGCCAACTCATAAAGGGCAATAGAGTATTTACTTCTTAGACTTTTAATAACAACCAAATTTATTTTTCCAAACATTTTAGGGTTGAGAATCATCTCTTCTATCTGAGGTGGAAAAGAGTAAGTAATTAATCCATTTACATATTTATACCCTGCAATCAAAGTAAATGCTCCACTCTCTTTACTTCTCTTGTTTTTACCTAGAATATTATATTCAATTTGTGTTCTATTTAAAACTTTTAACTCATCTTTTAGGTAAGAATGGTTCTTTGTTCCCATTTTGAAAAAGACTAAAAGTTCATCGGCTGTTATCTGAAATATTCGTTGAGTTTTATCTTTTTGAAACTCATTTTTTGCAATCTTAAGCATATAGTTATAACATTTTCTTTGAGTCGAAGATATTTTATTACTTATTTGAATACTGGAGCTATTTTTATCAATAATTATTTCATTGCTATTCATATCTAACATTTTAGCACCTTTTTATTAGAGTATTGAATCATATCTAAAAGAGACTAAAAAATAGATTTATGTCTTATATTGTCTTATTGGTATTAAAAATGTCCTAAGTTCACATTACAGATGTCCCTACTTGGTATTAGAAAAGTCCCCTAAAGTATTATATTTGTCCCCTAAACCTCTTCCAAACCCTTTAATATCGGTCTTCATAAACCTCTAAAAAAGAAGAAAAGAGATTTAAACTCTCTTAAACTATGGAGTTTGAGAGAAAAAAAGAATTTATGAATATTTTTTACATATAAATTTCCCATCACTTCTGCGTGGGAGTGTATATAAATTGGTTAATATTTGAAGAGATTATTTTTGAGGACGGATTGGAACGAGCGAAATATTTTTTGTTCGGTGATACCGAACCTACGGAAAAATGTATATCACTCCTGCGTGGGAGTGTATATAAGAGTTGCAAGTTTAATTAAACTATAAACTCTCGTATACGTTCCAACCGAGGACGGATTGGAACGAGCGAAGATAAAAAAATTGGCTTAAAAATACTCTTTCATAATCTGAGGAAACAACTTAATGGTTTTTTCTGCCTTAGCTATTTTTGCTTCAAAAATAGGTGCAGAGTGAGGGAAGGTATCGGCTAACTCTTGGTAAACATCCATTTTTTCACGCATGTGTTCTTCTAGTGCATCAAGTACCAACTGCATTCTCTCTTGGCTTACTGCAAATTTCATAAGCAATTCAAACATCCGTTTACGTGGATGAATAGACATTGAATCCCCTGCTGAGTCTGCAATATCTTTAATGTCCCAACGAGACAGGTAAATTCCACTCACATGAGGAGCAACCAATTTCGCATAGAGTGCTTCGGTATAAGAGGGATAATCCCTTAAATCTGCCTCTTCATCTGTACTACATGAACCATCATTACAAAATTCACTGTTGTTCTTAAACGCCTCTATCTCTGCTCTTAAATCTGCTATATCTTTATCTAACATCTACTCTCCTATAATATAGTGGGAATCATATCTATGTCCACTTTTGCATCGTACCAACGCTGGGCTAACAGCATCATTCGTATTGCTAAAATCATCTTCTCATCAAAAAATTCAGGGTTATCAACCAAATTATCAATCTCCACATCAAGATTATAACCCATAATCTTACCATCAACAACCTCTACAAAACCAACCATTCTACGAACTTTAGAACGTTCATCCAACTCATCACAGTAATCTACTGCTTGTTCTTGAAACTCTGG
>QNZV01000100.1 GCA_003978395.1 Sulfurovum sp.
GGCTCATGAACATGATAATCCTACTATTGGTCTGATATTATGTCAAGAGAAAGATGAGATAGTGGCTGAATACTCCTTACGAAATATGAGTCAACCTAATATGAGTCAACCTATTGGAATTTCAGAATATGAACTTACAGAGGTTTTACCAAAAGAGTTTCTCTCTTCTCTGCCAACGATTGAGATGATAGAGAATGAATTTTTAAATATTGAGGATAAAAACTAAAATGTTCTACCTAACCGAACAGTTCTTCTCTATTCAAGGAGAGGGTAAATATGCAGGAGTACCATCGTACTTTTTACGAACAGGGGGGTGTAATCTCTCTTGTCAAGGATTTGGAGCTTCTTATGATGTCAATGGTAGTTCAAAAATGGGGTGTGATACCTATTTTGCTGTTGATAGTCATTTCTCTTCTTCTTGGGAAAAAGTAGAAGATGCTTCTGTTTTGATTTCTCATTTAGAGAGTGAGTTTAAAAAGATAGGCTATCTTCCACAGATGGTTATAACAGGGGGAGAGCCTCTTTTGTATCATAAAGATGAGGTTTTTTATACGGTTATTAGTTGGTTAGTAGAGCAGGGTGTTCGTGTGACTTTTGAGACTAATGGAACAGTCGAGATAGATTTTGATATGTATCCTATCTATAAAAAAACCATTTTTGCTCTATCTATTAAATTAGCCAACTCTGGAGAGCCAAAATATAGACGGATTAAACCACAAGCTATTGCAAATATTGTAAATAACTCTTTAGACAGTTTTTTTAAATTTACCATTGACAAGAAGTTAACACAAACAACAGCCTTTGATGAGATAAGTGAGATTACTTCTGTTTTTGACAAGCCTAATATCTACTGTATGCCTGTAGGAGAGAGTCGTTCGAATATTTGGCATAATGATAGGGCTGTTTTTGAGTTTTGTATGAAGCATGGATTTAATTATAGTGATAGATTACATATTCGAGTTTTTGATACAACACAAGGTGTCTAAAATTAAAAATATTTTTTAATATAAAATTAAGCTAATTCTAGGTTTCAGAGTTGTAAAATATTTTTACTATTTAATCTAAAGAGAGCTGTATGGAAAATGTAGAAATTTTATTAAAAGAGATAGAGTTGTTACAAAAGAGATACGATGAGCTTAATAAAAATGAGGCTTATGCTTTTAATATTTTTTCCATTTTACTAAAATCAGGCGATGAGGTTAATTTGCATACCAAATTTATCCATGAACTTCTAAATACTAAAGGTTCTCATCATCAAGGCAGGCTTTTTTTAGATTTGTTTTTAAAAGAGCTGTTATTTGATATGCCTCTTGATAGAGTGGATGTTTTTAGAGAAAAAGAGAATATTGATATCCTTTTAAAATCTTCTGATTATGCCATTATTATTGAAAACAAAATCCATACCCAAGACCACTCTTCACAATTGAGCCGTTATTGGAAAAGTGTGAAAAAGCAAGGGTATAAAAAATCAAATATTCATCTGATTTACTTAACTCTTTTTGGAGAAGAGCCATTAGAAGAGAGAGTACGTGATAGAGTTCGTTGTATCTCCTACAAAAAAGAGATAATCTCTTGGTTAGAGCTATCCATTGATGCTGTTGAGAGCATACCTATTTTAAGAGAGACTCTCGTTCAATATTTACGTTTAGTCAAGGAGTTAACCAATCAATCACAGAAAGGTTTTACTATGGATGTGAAAAATTTGCTTTTAAAAGATAATAACTTAAAGAGAATAGTGGATATGGAAGAGTCCATAATTGAAGCAAAAATAGAAGTTCAGTTTAACTTTTGGCAAACTTTATTGTCGAATCTATTTCCACATTATGCTTTTACATTTTACAACACCAATAACGATAAGGGTTTAAAAAGTAGTATTCGACGATATTATAAACAGCAAAAAAATATAAAAGATTACGGTGTAAAGTATCAAATTGATGAGAATTTGAGTTTTTTTATAGAGCTACGAAAGAATCTCTATTATGGTTTTGAATTTTTAGATGAAAACAGAATTGAGCAAGAGCAAAAAGATGTTTTAGACGCTTTAGATGTAGAGTGGAATGAAGTCTCTAATACTATCTATTGGAGATACCCAAACAAGCGTTTGAATTTCAAAGATTTTAACCATCAAAATATTTTTGATTTGATTGATAATAGGCAAAGAATAGAAGATATAAAAAGAATTTCAGATGAAATTATTGGTTTGATTTCTAACTATAAAAAGGAGTGTTTATGTTTAGAAAAATAGTTTTGGTTTTACTTGTTGGTTCGTCAGTCTCTTTTGCTATGAGTGCAAATATGGTACAGAGTGCTAAAAAAGAGAAGTTAGGGTGTATTAAAGGTTTGGGTGTAAAAAGAGTTGAAGCAATTGTTCTCTATCGAAAAAATAATCCTATTGAGAGTTTGGATGAACTGCTAAATGTTAAAGGGATTGGAAAAGCTATTTTACGAAATATTAAAGAGGATAAAGAGAAAAAAGTTTGTACTCGTTTTAGTGAAGAGATAAAGAAAAAGAGTGAAAAGAAGAAGAAAGAGATTTCTGCAGAGTAGAGAGGTTTTACCCCTCAATACTCTCTTTTAATCCTGCTTCATCAGCCACAAAAACAATCTCTTGAACCACACCATTTTCTAGTTTTAATAGAGTTAGTTTATCCTCTTCTCTTGGAAACTGTTCTGAAAATTTTGATTCTGTTGAAATCAGTATCTCAAAACTGTATTTTTTCATTTTTGGTAAAATAAAAGTACCTCGTAATAGTGAAGGTACAGAGCTAACATCTGCTATGAGTTTAATGTTGTGTTTTGTCAAATAGTTTGCATCTTGTGCATTAAAATAGTTAGAGATAAGTTTTCCTGTCTCTTTTCCAAAACTACAAATTAGCAGTTTAGGCATCTGTTCTAAACGATGCTCTTCTCCAAACTGGTCATTTAGTCTAAATGGCTCTATCGTACTGTTTTGTTCAATCATTTTATATCCTTTTTTTCTATATGAATCGCCCAAGTTAGGTAGAGTAAAAAGTAGTAATAAAAGTAATCCCCGTATCAATTTTATTGTTAAGCGTTTCATAAAAAGAATTTTATCATACTTTATTAAGTTTAGACGTATATAATCGCAAAAAAGAGTAAAAGGGTCTTAGTATGTCAAATAAAGAATTAAAAGCCGAAGCGTTAGAACTTTTTAATGCAAAAGAGTATCCAAAAGCGTTAGAGCTTTATCAGTATATTGCAAGTCAGGGAGACCTTCCTGCTCTTGCAACGGTGGGTTATTTTTATCATAATGGTTTAGGGGTAGAGCAAAATTATAGCAAAGCAATCGAGTATTATCAAAAAGCATCTGATGCAGGAGACCACACCTCTTCATTTAATCTAGGGCTTTTATATCTTCGTGGATTGGGTGTAGAAAAAAATGTTAAAAAAGCTTATGAATATTACCTAAAAGCAGCGACAAAAGGTATGCCCCAAGCTCAGTTTGATGTGGCACTTATGTTAGAAAATGGAGAGGGGTGTACTCAAAACTATTCAGAATCAGCCTTTTGGTACGAAGAGGCAGCCAAACGAGGAAATGCAGAAGCGTTTAACAACTTGGGTGTCTTATTCAAAGAGGGACTAGGCGTTGAACA
>QNZV01000134.1 GCA_003978395.1 Sulfurovum sp.
AAAAGCTGTTCCAACTGGTGCAGAGTATATAGCTACCAATGAGAGTATAAAAGAAGAGCCAAGAGTTATTGATTCTAAAAATAGTTTAGATTCTGTTGTTGTTGAAGACAATTCAATCTATATTGATAATGAGACAGAAGAGATAACAACAAAAGAAGAGCCTCTTGAAGAAAAAGAGCCTCCTAAAATAGTTACCGTACCAGAAGTTAAAAGAACTCCTTTCGAAGCGACACACCCTATCTCTTTGGGAAGTAAAATTGAGACGGTTCCACATCATAATAGTTCATTGGGTAGACCTATTATAAAAGAGACAAAAGATATATTTAATAGAGTGGCGATTAAAAACTTTTTAGATGAATTTATAGCCTCTTCAGCTACTGGTTCAGTAGAGGATATTGCTTCTAAATATGATTATCATGTAGATAGATACTTCTCTTTAAAAAATATAACTCAGAGTCGTATTAAAAAAGATAAGAGTCGTTATAATAGAAAGTGGACAAAGAGAGAGTTTAGTATAGAGAAATTTAAAATTATAAGAAAATATCATAAGGATGGTACTGATTATTGTGATATTAAAACTGCTACTAAATGGAAAGTCTCAACAGATAGTGGAAAGAGAGCAAAAGGAATAAGTCATGGTTTCATGACAATAAAGAAAACAGATAATGGTTTTAAAGTAAAATCAATTTATACAGTTCACTAGTTAACTAAAAAAATAAAGGTAAAAAATGAATTTAACACATTTAGATGAGAATAATAAACCAAAAATGGTGGATGTCTCAGATAAAGAAGAGAGTACACGTGTGGCTATTGCTTCAGGAATTATTGAAGTAACTCCTGAAGCTTATAAGGCTGTTGTAGAGAATATTGCAAAAAAAGGTCCTGTATTGCAAACAGCAGTAATTGCTGCAATTCAAGGGGCAAAGGAGACTTCTAGGCTTATTCCTATGTGTCACCCTTTGATGTTAACTTCCATTAAAACAGATATTGAAGAGATTGCTGATTTACCAGGATTTAAATTGACCCTTCGCGTAAAACTCAAAGGTCGAACAGGTGTTGAGATGGAAGCACTTATGGGTGTCTCTGTTGGTCTGTTAACAATCTATGATATGCTTAAAGCAATAGACAAAGGGATGGTTATTCGTAATATACAATTAGAAGAAAAAACAGGAGGAGTCTCAGGTGCTTTTAGACGCTAACTCTTCTGAAAAACCAAAGATAGAGTACCCTTGTGAATGGGGTTACAAGATTATAGGAACAGACAAGCTTAAACTTGAAGCCGTGATTTTTGAAGTGATGGGAAGCCGTGACTACAAACAAAAAGGAGGAAATAAATCCAGTAAGGGTAAATTTCACTCTTTAAGTACAGCTTGTCAAGTTGAATCACAAGAAGATAGAGATGCTCTGTTTAAAGCATTTCAAGAGCATGAAGATGTAAAGATGGTTATCTAGGCATCTTCTTTTTTTTAAACTCGTGCCAATCGTTCAGATATAATATACTAATCGGGTTACTTTATAAACCCATCTTCCTACAAGAAAAGGTTTTTTAAATCAATAAAGTATGTGTGATTTATATATCACTTCTTATTTGTGTCAAATAGTACTGTCAATAGATGTAATGAGTTTCGGAGTAGGAGAGAAACTTGTAAAATTCATTTAATGCACGGAGACTATGATGCCTTTTTATATAACCCCAAAAACCTTAACAAAACAAGCCAAAACTTTAGTAAAACATTGGTCATATGAGAGACTTAAACTAACCAAAGCCAGAGAAATACTATGTCAACTCTATGGCTATAAAAGCAACCACCACTATAAACAACTAGAAGTCCAAAAGGGACTTACACTTCCTAGTATTAGCCAAGACGTGGTCTTTTTGAACTATAGACGATGGATTCAAAAACTAGCAAATTTAGGCTCACTCAATGAGACACAATCTAAAAAAATGCTTCACCTTTTATGGAACAACTACTTAAATGATAATGTGAAAATACCTAAATATCTCTACACTGCAACTTTTACTTTTTATGGAGAGTGTAATGACCTTTTAGATGAGTCAAGCCTAGAGTATCCTTTCAATGACAATCCTTCTGTCAAAGATGCCATAGAGGCATTAGGTCTACCTCATGTAGAAGTAGGAGCAATTGTTGTCAATGGTGAAAATGTAGACTTTGAGCATACCCTAAATGAGCATGATAGAGTAGAAGTTTTTTCTCATAATATATGAAAGCTCTTCCCTTTAAACCTAAAGAGTTAACCTTTTTACTTGATGTTCATCTTGGAACATTGGCACGATACTTACGCATGGCAGGATTTAATACTCTGTATGAAACCAAAGATTATGGGGATGCTTTTCTCGCTGAGTTGGCTTCTGATTCACTCATAATGCTCAGTCGTGACATTGGTTTACTAAAGCGTGGAAAAGTTAAATATGGACGATGGGTACGAAATGTTGACCCAGAGAGACAGTTTAAAGAGATTGTAAAAGCTTATGAACTAGAGAAATCATTCAAACCTTTTTCTCGTTGTCTAAAATGTAATGGAGAAATCCATATTGTTCCAAAAGATACTATAGAAGGTCGTGTGCCTCCTAAAGTTTATGAGTGGTGTGATAAGTTTAGAGCATGCGATGGTTGTTTACAAGTCTACTGGAAAGGTTCACACTACGAAAAAATGGTAAAGATGATGGAGGTTCACTTTAGCAATAATAGGACTTTTTAAGAAAAAAAGTAAAACTTAGCCCTATATGAAAAGAGCTAAGTTTAAAAGAAAAAAATCGAAAAATTAAAAATTCATCTGTACACCAGCACCAAGATTATTTGAAGAACCTTTATCTGTGAAATCTGCATAGACAGATAAGCCGTTACTAAGAGGATAAGTAGCACCGAGACCATAAGAGAGAGAAGTTGTTCCTACTTCTGAACCAATCCATGCTCCATTTACACTCCAGCTTTCATAATTTAGTCCTAAACGAGGTTTAATTGTAACAGAAGTATTTGGAATATTAAAATTATATACAGCATATGTCCCTAGTCCAAAAATACTTACATCCCAACTATTAAAAGTAGGAGAGGATGGGTCTACCACAGTTTGGGATACTTCTAACTCTACAGCAAAGTTAGGTAAAACATTATCAAGTTTCATCCCTGCTGTTCCCACAATACTTACTCCACTATCCCAATAGCTTAGAGTTGTAATAGCTGCACCTACGCTTCCATATATCTCTCCTGCAACTGCTCCTGTTGATAATAGTGCTGATACTGCTACTGCTGATAAAATTTTTTTCATTTTGTTATCCTTTCTAATAATTAATAATTTTCTTAACTAGCTATAAAATACCCAAGTAAAAATATTATAACACATAAATACTTTAAAAAAGTTTTAAAATATTATTTTTTATTAATTTGTTTTCTAGGATAAACTTTATAAGTTTTCTACTTTTTTCATATTATAAATTATAAGATTGACAAGTATAAAAGAGTTTTTATAAACAAACAAGATATAATCATATTTATTATAATTTTAGGAGATATACATGGATGTAAAACACTACTATAATCCCAATGGTCAAGAAATTTTAGATGAAGGGATTTTTGGTGGTTCGCCAACAGGATTTGTAGATTTTAACCGTTCTAAGTACAAATGGGACAGCAATATTTATGATTTAATGAATGCAAACACATGGTTTCCATCAGAAGTTAATACATCTACAGAAAAGAGAAATTTTGAAAAGCTTAGTGATAACGAACAAGCAATTTATAAACTCACTTTTGCTCAATTAAGTTTTAACGACTCTGCTCAAGAAGAGTATCTGTGTGATTTTAGAAGATTGGCAAATAATCGTTTGGTTAAATCTGTACTCTCTTTACAAATAATGCAAGAGGTAAACCACTCTAAGAGCTACTCTGTATTGCTTGATGCTTGTGGTAACTCGGAAGAGGTCTTTAATCTATACAAACATGATGATGCTCTTAACCGTAAAAACCAACAGATTTCAGAGCAGTTTGCACGACATATTGAGGGTGGTTCTGTAGATAAAATGCTTCTGAGTGCAATGGCGAGTGTTAATTTAGAAGGTATTTATTTTCTATTAGGATTTTCGTATATCTATCTACTTGGAGATAAAGTTCCAGGAGCTAGAGATATGATTAAATTTATTGCTCGAGATGAATTGAATACACATTTACCTCTTTTTAGTAATATTTTTAAAACCATTCGAAAAGAGAATAAAATTTTAACCTCGACCATAGATTCTGCTTATAGTATGATTGAAGATGCTGTTAAAATTGAGTTGGAATATGGGAATTATCTACTAAAACAATACCCAATTATGGGGGTAACTCCTCAATTGATGGAACGTACTGTTCACAATTATGCCAATGATAGACTCAAAAAGATAGGTCTTGACCCAATATTTAAAACTACAGATACAACCTATCTTCAAAAACTTGTAACAAAACATTTGAATATGAATGAAGTTAAAAGTAACTTTTTTGAAAGTAATGTATCTAACTACGCAAAGTCAAGTATTGATTTAGATGATTTTTAATGTAAGTAATGAAAATTCTGTTTAATAGATAGTTTAGATAAAACACAAGCCAAAAAGCTTATGTTTTATCATTAGATATTAAGCACCTGGAATATGTTGTCTATGTTCAACAGAGTATGTAAATGTAGGTGTTGTTAAGTTTTCAATATATTTAACAAACTTACCTGTCTCTGATTCATAGATACCAATTCTACCAGTTGTCCACTCTGAAATCATTGTCCATTTACCATGGTTTGCAGGTTCAGCGTGAAGAAGTCTTGGTTGAACAGGATTTTTAACAACAGCACCTAGTTTAGTAGGCATTGGCAAGATTTTCTCTTTTCCAAATGCTTTTTCAATTACAGGTACTTTTGCATGTTGAGTTGCATCCCAAGTTTGAAGAACTTTTTTGGTTTTAGCATCTATTAGTTGACCTTTAGTTTTACCAACTTTGATAATTCTATCAGTCTCTAAAGTCTCTTTGTTAATCAAATGAACTTCATTGTATTTATCAGGTTTACCAAGTACACAGTCAGACCAAATCCAAGGTGTATGCTCAGCAGTACCTACAAATAGACCACCACCAGCAGTTTTAACTTTTTTGATAATTTTCCAACTTGGAGAGTCCCAAATAACAACTGAACCAAAGTTCATAGAGTTCGTAGCATTAAGCTGTTTACCTAATTTTTTATTGAACCAAGATGAACCTTGACCTGGGTGTGGCTTAGATTTTTTACCTGTATGAACTTTTGCTGCTAATTTTTTAGTTTTGAAATCAACTATACCCATTAAGTCACTTCCTTGAGAAGCAATCATAAAGTATCGTCCAAAATCTTTACCTTTATTTTCATTTAGGAAACAGTCATGTAAGATTTTACCAATATTTGGAATATCTCCAACAATTGGGAAATCAGGCTTAGAGTAATCTATAATATAAGTGTGTCCTGCATCTTTGAGTGCTATTGCAAAATATGGTCCATAAGGAGTATCTGCAATACCAGCTACACGGCTAGGTCCAATTTGTCCATCTGGGTCAATTACACGGCTAGTATCGTAAACTTT
>QNZV01000051.1 GCA_003978395.1 Sulfurovum sp.
TTCTAATGCAGATAACTTTTTAGACTCTAAACCTTCTTCTACTTGAACTTTGGTTGTCGCCTCTTTTGCAATAGTTAACATATTTGTTATTTTTGCTTCAAGCTCTTTTTTCTCTGTTTCTAAGGCAGATAACTTTTTAGACTCTAAAATATCTTCTGCTTCAGCTTGAACTGTTGCATTTTTTGCAATGGTTAACATATTCAAGATTTTTGCTTCAAGCTCTTTTTTCTCTGATTGAAGAACAGACATTCTTTTAGTTTCTAACTCTGCTTCTGCTTTTGCTTGTTCTGATGCTTCTTTAGCAATAGTTACCATATTTGCTATTTTTACTTCTAGCTCTTTCTTTTTTTCAATTTCTTTGTTCAGATTTTCTTTTAAACTATTTTGGCTAGATAAAAGGCTTTCAATCTTTTGATTTTGAATTATATACTCTTCTTTAGAAACTTTTTCTGCTTTAGTAACTTTTAATTCATTAAGTTTTAATTGTAGTTTTTCCTCTTTTTCACGCTTGACAGATAACTCTTTTTGTAATGATTTGTTTGCAGATAAAACTTCACTATTAATATTTCGTGCATCTTTTAAAGAGCCTCTTAAGTGTGAATTTTCAGCAAACTCTTCCATACTTTTAACTTTTATAGGTTTAGGAGGTGTTGTATAAGTAGTTTTCAACTTTGGAATGGCAGGAATAGCAGGAATAGGTATATTTTGAACAGAGACAACAGTACTTTTTACTTCGTTTAATTTCACATCTACCTTAGGTACAATTATATTAGATGTTGATATTGTTTGTATAGGTTGAATAGATTCTACTTTATCTTTTGTACTTTCAACTGGTGTAGAGTCTGCTTTTGTTGGTACATCAATTGCTTTTTCTGCTTTAACAGGTTCGGATGCTTTTACTGGAGTAACTGCTTCTTTTACCTCTACAGTAGAGTTTACATCTTTTTTCATTACAACTGGCGTAGAGTCTGCTTTTGTTGGTACATCAATTGCTTTTTCTGCTTTAACAGGTTCGGATACTTTTATTGGAGTAGTAATTACTTCCTTTACATCTACGGTAGAGTTTGTATCTTTTTTAATTACAACTGGTGTAGAGTCTGCTTTTGTTGGTACATCAATTACTTTTTCTGCTTTAACAGGTTCGGATGCTTTTACTGGAGTAACTGCTTCCTTTACCTCTACAGAAGAGTTTACATCTTTTTTCATTACAACTGATGTAGAGTCTGCTTTTGTTGGTATATCAACGGCTTCAAGCACATTTACTGTACTATTCTCATCTCTTTTGTAATATGTTTTAAAAATTGTATTTTTAGCACCTTTATTTAGCTCTAAACCTATATCAATATCTTTTATTACTAACTCTTCTTGTGGAATGGGTGCTTCTTCTGGAGTTTCTACTTCTTTTGAAATTTTCTCTTCTTTTGGAGTTTGCTCTTTCTTAGTCTCTAAAGGAGTAGTCGATACTAAATTTTCTTTCGATGAATTAAGCTCTACATTGGCTATAACTATACCTTCTTTTAAATAATGGGTTTTAAACTCTGTATCTCCAATTGGATTTAAATCTAAGCCATCTTTTTTAGAAACAATCTTTTCTCTATTTAATTTTATTTTTTTATGAATAACAATGGTTTTATCTTTAACTTCTTCTATTAATTCATGAGAGTCAGATGAACTAACAGTTGAAACAGCTTTCCCTTCATAATAGGTTTTAAATGAAGTCTCTTTAATAGCTTTATTTAACTCTATCCCAATATCATTATCAATTGAAGATTTCTCATCTGATTGATGCTCTTTTATAGGTTCTTTTTCAGAGTGAACTAATGCTGTTTTAGCATGTCCTTTAAGTGTAATTTCATTACCTGTGATACTCTCTTTAATATGACTTTTATTAAGATGCTTATCATTTTTTGTATCTTCATCACTCGATATAGTCTCTACCTTCTCACTTGTCTTAGTAGTCTCTTTATTAGCATACTCTTTAAAAAAGAACATTGCTCCAATTAACAGAAATGCTATTATTGCCGTATGTACCATTATATTTCCTCCATCAAAATTTTGTCTATATTATATGAAAGTTTAGTTAATATATCACTTTTAAATTTTAATTAAAAAGGAAACATCATTAAACAGCACGAACTCACTTCTATTGTTACACATTTTTCAACATTTAAATATATTTCAAGAGCAAGAAGAGTAGAAAACAATACTATTGAATTGACTTTTGATAGAGATAATAGTTTCTTTTTTAACATGACACGAGGCGAAAGTTTTGTCTATATTTCAGACTCGGTACGTCCACTACAAGGCTACAACGCACCATTTGACAAGCTTTTACACTCTCTGCTATCAGCCTCAAAAATTTTAAAAGTAGAGACACCAAACAATGATAGAATTTTACGTTTAACTTTAGCTCCTAAAAGTGCCTATAAAGAGAAAAATATTATCTTGCAGTTTGAATTTACAGGGCGACATACCAATGCCATATTGATTGATGAAAATGAGGTGGTTATTGAAGCATTACGACATATTGATGCAAATAGCTCCTTTAGAGTTATTCGCCCTGGAGTTGAACTTCTCTCTCTGCCTCCTTATCCTCAAAAAGATGAAAATGAGAAAATAGAGGATATTGAACTCTATCTAAAACAGAAGTATATAGAGTTTGAACAGAAACGAACCAAAGGGTTAAAAAAACAGAAGCTTTTAAGTGTTGCAAAAAAAAGAGATAAACTTCAAAAACTATTGAGCAAACTTCCCTCTGCAGAGAGTTTGGCAGTGGAAGCAAAGAAATATCAAAATATTGCCAATATTGTACTTGCAAATCTTTATCAAATCAAACCCTATGACACAAAACTAAAAACCTATGATTTTGAAGGGCAAGAAATCACAATTAAACTTCCAAAAGGAGTTCTACCCAACCGTATGAGTGAATATTTTTTCAATCAAGGTAAACGAGCCAAAACAAAAGCAAAAAATGTACATATAGAAGAGGAAAACTTATCAACAAAAATTAATTTTTATAACAATATGTACCATGCAATAGAACAAGCTTCTTCATCTCATGAGCTTGAACTCCTTGTTCCCAAACGTGCAAAATCTCAACGTAAAAAAGAGAAAATTAAAGAGTGTGAACTCTTTTGGATAGATGACCATAAAGTACTTATAGGCAGAAACTCCAAAGAGAATCAAGCCCTATTAAAACTGGCAAAATCAAACGATATTTGGATGCACATACGAGACATTCCCTCCTCACACCTCATCATAAAAACAGATAAACAGAATTTACCCGATAGAATTATCGAAAAAGCAGCAAAACTCTGTGTGGACTTTTCACTAACCCAAGCAGGAGATTATGAAGTAGATTACTGTAAACGACGTTTTGTAAAAATTCAAGAGGGTTCAAGTGTAGAATATGACAAATATAAAACAGTTCGTGTGAGAAAAGAGGGGATAGAGATAAGAGAATAAGCCCTTTAATGTTATAATATAATATATAACGAAGGG
>QNZV01000077.1 GCA_003978395.1 Sulfurovum sp.
AGAAAGTTGTTTCTTCTTTCAGGTTTTAATACTTTTATAGTTTTGAACTGATTTAAAGTTTATATATTAAAGAGAGTTTTTTTAATTTTTTTGAAATTATTTCATTTTTATCCAGATAAAAACTAGATATTAAGCAAGAAGTTTAGTATTAAACTTTCACTAAACTCTTCTCTTGTATAGTATTATTATGAAAAAAATTTATTTATTACTATTACTTACAGTTATCTTGGTAGCTTCTCCTCTTCTTAGTAAAGATAGAGCTTTAGAGCTTTTTAACGCCATAAAACAGAGTGAATATTCACGGGTAGTTGCCCTTTGGGACAATGAAATGAAAATAAAATCACAATCTCGCTCAAGTGGTAGAAAAAGCTTATGGGATGATGACGAAGACCCCATTAACAACAAAGATAATTCAGCACATTATTATAGAGAACATCCAGAAAGGATTTAAAGATGATGAAAAGAATATCTCTCCTTCCCCTACTCTCTCTTTGTTTAATTGCTGAAGAGAACTTTTTACAAAATGAATATACCTCATTGAAACAAGGCTCTACCCAAGACCAAGTCATCTCACTTTTTGGAAAAACTGAATATAAAAAGAGTTTTTTAGAGGGGGACTTAGATATTGAAGCTGGGCTAACTGCCAATGGTGTTCTGAAAAAGAGTTCTACCATCAACTTTTTTATGCAGATGAATGACTATGACTTTTTAGTCCATCAACTCTCTGCCAACTACTATGTTAACAACCAAACCATGCTGAGTCTAGGTAGAGAAGAGATGAACTTAAATCTCCTAAATGGAAGTTTTGACGGGGCATTAGTAGCTAATGCTATTGATAATCTTTTTATAAAACTATTTTACTTTAAACATTATGCCTATTTAGTGCCAACACTCTACCAACATCAAAAGCTTGATGGACTTGCTGGTTTTTCACTCAACTATACCAAAGGATATTTTGATTCAGAATTAAGCTACTTTAATGAGAATTCAGAACATCGTTCTACACTCTATTTTGGCTTTATGAACAAGCCTTATGTCGCAGGAGTTGAGCATATGCAGTACCTCTCATCTACCAATACCAATGAGAGAGCTTACAAACTTCATATCGGCATGAAGCAGAAAGGTTTTTACGCTGAGACGGGCTTTATTCATGTTTATGATGGTCAACTTCAACATATTTATGACTTTGGAGGTTCAGAGTTTAATGCCTTTGGATTAACCTCGTTTCTCAATAACCAAAATGCACAAAACGGTTATATAAATGTGGTCTACAACCACAAACCATTCTATAGCAAACTGCATCTTGGTCAAACTGACTTTGACTTTGTAGCCTCTTCTTACTTAGGCAAAGAGGCTGGGCTAACTTTGGGTTACCGATACAAGAGACTTCATGCTACACTTCAAGCGATGACACAAAAAAGTGACCAAGTAGGTTTTTTGGGAAACCGTACTTCATGGGTTCACACCAATTTAGAATATAGGTTTTAATGATGAAAAAATTACTTCTACTACTCCTTGCTGTTGTGGTACTTTATGCTGCTATAAACCATAAATTCTTAATGGCAATGACCTACCTACATGACAGTGATGCATCCAATGATAAAAAGGCAGTAAGCTTATTGCAAGATGCCATTAACAACGACCACGATAAAAAATCAGCCTTTCTACTTGGATACTACTATAAAACAAAAAGATATAACAACATTAACATGAATGCTTCACACAACAACTACCTAAAAGCTTCCAACTGGGGAGACGAAGAGGCAAAGATGATTGTGGCTTGGAATTTTTACAAAGGTAAAGGGTGCAGTAAAGATGTTGAAAAAGCAAAAGAGCTATTAACCCAACTTGCTATCGCAGGAAACGACAAAGCTAAAGAGATTTTAAAATTTGTAATCCGTAACTAATGTTCAAGTCGTTAACTTAGTTTTTCACTCCGAGAAATCCTTTTTCAGAAGAGGAGTGAATTCTAAATAAAAAAGATATTTCCATCAAACACTCAGCAAACACTTCTTTTATATACTTCACTTAACAAACAATAAGAGACGCTTCAAAAGCTAACTTAAATTTTAATTATAAAAGGATTTATTATGAAAAATCAAATTACACTATCACTAATCACAGTAGCTATATTAGGAGTTAACGGATGTGGAGAAACTAACTCAAAAACTGAAGTTTCAAAAGACAAAATAGAACTAAGTTCAATTCAAAAACTCTCAAATGCAAGTACAAAACATTCAAAATCTGATTGGATTGCCATTGAAGATAGAGTTCAAAGCTTAGACAATACAGAGGGCTTTAATAATATGCTTTTAGGTAGTATTGAAAAAAATGTGGCTAATTTAACTTATGTTGGAATTGATAAAGAGATGGCTTATGCTACAAATTCTGATGCAATATTTAATGACTTAACTGACCTTGACATAGGTGACTTAGACAACCAAGTAGTAGCAGAATGTAAAGATGATGAAAGTTGTAAAGAGATGGCGTATGATAGTTTAGAGCCTATTTTTACTATAGATAAAGAAATGGCTTATGTAATGGCTACAGATATTCGTATAGATGAAAAAAAACCAACTACAATGGATGAACTTTTAAAAGAGTTTACTTGTGATGCTGGATTGGTACGTAAAGTACAGTTTTATGGAGTTGAAGACAACTTTTCTGCAAGTAATGGAGATGAAAATGCAACAGCATCTCAACAAATACAATCAAACCCAAGTATGATTGCTTATAATACTAATGTGAATGCAAGTTTTGCTAACTACGATGAGACAAAACAGAATAGACTTTTTGCAGAAGAGGTTAAAAACTTACCTAGTAACATTACAAAGGGTAAATTCTACATAGGAATGGATAATCGTGGAGGAAACGATAGAATTGTACTTGGAAATGTAGATAACAATAGCTCTACTAATGACTATTTTGGTTGGACTATATCTACTAATGATGGTACATTATCAAAAACTGGTTCTATTTATCATCAAGATATGAGTACCATAATGTTTCAAAGTGGAAATGCTGGAGATAACCTTAAAAACTATGCTTCTACAAATCAGGGATTTGATGTCTATGTTCAAGATGATACTTTTGTAGACTTTATAGCCGTAGCAACTTGTTCTAAGCCTGACTATATTAAAGAAATTACAGGCATAGTAAATAACTTTGAGTGTTCAGAAAAAGAGACCTTGGTTAAGATTTTAGGTGGAGAAATTGATGCATTTGCATTACCAGAAGATACAACAACACCATCAGCTACATTGGCTGGTACAAATACACTTCCTAAAATGAAGTATGACAACCCAGCACATGATAGACATTTTATTGATACACTAAACTTAGGATTAAACTCTAATCAAACAGTTACAAATGCAGAGTTTCATATTGGTTATAAAAGTACAAACCGTTCACTTTGGACAAATGATGCACTTTATA
>QNZV01000019.1 GCA_003978395.1 Sulfurovum sp.
AAGATTATGCAATTTTTAACAAAAACAGCATATATTGACTCTATGAAAGAGCTATCATCATCAGCCAACTCTAAATTTGTACTCTATCCAACGGAAACAGACAGACCTATGGAGAAAGTCATGAATGCAGAGTATATGTCAAGAAGTACTACAAACTAATACAAAAAATTATTATAAAAAAAAGGATAAACATTGTTTTTTATTACAGGAATGTCAACATTTACTTGGATTTTACTGGCTTACGTTGGCTTACATTTAGGTCATGACTATATTGGTTACTTAAAAGATTTGAGCCTAAATTCCGTGGTATTAACACACCATATTAGTCCAGAAAGAGATTTTATTGTACGTGTTAGAGAACTATTTTTAATTGCAGGTTCATTTGCTCTTTTTGTAGAAATTTCAAAAGCAGCTACTGCAAAAAACTTTGGGGCAACAGAAACACTTCTAAGCTTTCTAGTTGCAATTGTCTTTGTTGTTATGTTTTTCATGGTTTCATGGGCACAGAATGCAACATTTTTAATTTTAGGAATGATGTCACTTATTGATGCTACTGGTGGATTTATTATTGAGTTAAATGCAGCAAGAAGAGATATTAATATTGCATAATAAATGGTATTACCTTTAAATATGGAGTACATCGTCATTGGCGATGTACATGGATGTATAGATGAACTCAAAACACTTTTAGCCAAACAAAATTTTTACTGCAATTCAGAAAATCTTCTTGAACTCAATCCTGACAATAAACATAAAGCTATTATTTTACTAGGAGACTTTATAGATAAAGGTAGCGACGAAAAATTAAAAGAGACTATAGAATTCCTTTATAAAAATTATCATCATCTAAATCAAAAAGAGAAGCATCTTTATCTTATTTTAGGAAATCATGAAGAGATGGTCTATAGATACATTACCAAAGACCCCTCCCTTAAAATTACTCCTAAGAGTATAGAGACTAAAAAAAAATATTACAATAGTGTTAAACTTTTAGAAAAAGATGAACAATTAAAACAACTATTTATAGAACTTTATCATTTTTGTAAACCATGGTTATATTATAACTATAGTAATAATTTTTCTATAACTTTAACACATGCACCCTGCCCCGAAAAATATTTACGCCAAGAGAATCAAGAGGCTAGAAAAAAAATGGTTAAATGTATATCGAGAAGCAAAAACCCTAAAATGGCATTGGATGATTTGATTCCCTATATCCATCAAGAAGCGAAAGATAATCAACACTATCATATATTTGGTCACCTATCTCAACCAAATATTCGCAAATATAAAAACAAAATTTGTATTGATACCTCTGCTATTTATGGAAATAGACTAAGTTGTGCCATTATAAAGAAAAATAATTTAAGATTTGACTCTGTTCCTTTTGAGAAAAAGCAACAAGCAGGTATCCAAAATAGTAACAATAGACTATTTAACTTCTAAAAGGTAAAAAATGGCAGAAAAATTTAATGTAAAAAAAGAGGGAACTCTCTTGATATTTCTTTTTGAAACACTTCAAGGTTGGTCAAAAAAGAAGATAAAAGAGCGTCTCAAAGGGTCGTCTGTAGCCGTTAATGGCACGCTAACAACTAAACATGATTTTCCTCTACATATCAATGATATTGTTGAAGTAGGTGTTATTCAGAAACATAAAAATATGACTAATTTACGCTCCTTGAACATTATATATCAAGATAGTGATTTAATTGCAATTTCTAAACCTGCTGGACTACTATCGGTGGGAACAAAACAAGAAAATAGACAACATGCATTGGCAATTTTAAGAGAGCAACTCTCAAATAGAAAAAAGAGAGTCACTCTTTTTCCTGTTCATCGACTTGACCGAGATACATCAGGAGTCTTACTTTTTGCGACATCTAAAGAGATACGTGAAGATGTTATGAAAAATTGGCATCGTTCAGAAAAAGTCTATTTAGCTGTTGTCAATGGCGTACCCACTCAATCAAAAGGAACAATTAACCAACCATTACGGTTGGATGAAACAATCTATAAAATGCATGTAGGAGAACATCCAAAAGCCAAAAAAGCCATTACCCATTATGAGGTCAAAGAGTCTTCCCAAACACGTTCGCTATTGGAAGTGAGACTAGAAACAGGAAGACAACACCAAATTAGAGCACATTTATCATGGTTAGGACACGCTATTATTGGCGATGAACGTTATGGAACAAAAGGGGATAAAATGGGATTACATGCCTATAAATTAACGATTATACACCCCAAACAGAAAAAGCCATTGAGCTTTCAAGTCGATGCACCCAAAGAGTTTTATACTCTTTTAAAGTAATTTGCTATAATAGCACTATTACTTTATTTAACTCTTCTATCACTAAGGAATTACCATCAAAGCATTTGAAAAATTAAACTTACACCCCTCTCTTATAAAAGCTATCGCTGATGAAAACTATAGCAATACAACCTCTATTCAAAAAAAAGTAATACCTTTGGCGATGAAAAATTTGGATATTATTGGTGCATCTAAATCAGGTACAGGTAAAACAGCATCATATGTTTTGCCTTTATTGCATAAACTTCAAAAAATTATTAAACCTGAAAATAAAGTCATCCGTGCCATGATTATTGTCCCGACTATTGAGTTGGTTGACCAAGTAACACGAACCATTACAGCTCTAGGAAAAAATTTAGAGATAGAGACAGTCAAGATTCAAGGTGGAACACCAAAGTCGGTACAGTTGGCAAGACTTAAAAAAGGTGCAGATATTATTGTCGCTACCCCTGGACGGCTACAAGACTTTTTATCGGATAAAAAAATTAATTTAGAACATATAAATACGGTTATTTTAGATGAAGCCGATACCATGCTAGAGCTTGGTTTTTTAAACGAGATTAAAAGTATACTAAAAGAGTGTAAACGACCAAGACAGACATTAATGTTCTCAGCAACTATCTCTCAAAATATCAAAAGACTAGGAAAAGAGTTTTTAAAAGAACCTGCTATTGTTGAAGTAAGTGATAGACGAGATGTTGTTGATATGATTGCACATCGTGCCTACAAAGTGGATAAAAAAAGAAAAGCTGAACTCATCGTAAAACTTATAAAAGAAAAGAGGTTAGAACAAGTGCTTCTTTTTACGAGTACAAAGGTCTCTGCCAATAAAATTTATGAATATTTAAAAGCAAACAATATTAGAGTATCTATTATTCATGGAGATATTAAAAGAACTGCTCGTTCTAAATCATTGGCTCTGTTAAAATCAGGGAAAACCCAAGTATTAGTGGCTACAGACATTGCTGCTAGAGGAATTGACATACCTGAACTTCAAATGGTTATAAACTATGAACTACCTGAAGGCACCGATGATTTTACCCATAGAGTAGGACGAACAGGACGGGCTCAACATAAAGGTTCAGTTATCTCTCTTTTAACCATTCAAAAATAGAAAAAGATTTAAGATTGAATATTAAACGTGAGGTTTATCAAGGTTTTGAACTAACCGATAAGCAACCCAGACAAAAACGACCTGTAAAGAAAACACTAAGAGAGAAAAAGGGGTATATAGATTATGATAAAAAACGAAAATATACCTATGCAGCTCAAAAAAAGAAAAAATCTGAACAGAAAAAGAAATAGCAATTATTAATTTCTTTATAAAATTTTAATGGTAAAATAGCTTCCTCATTTTACGATGTATTTAACTATAAATAAATTAGTATTCAATT
>QNZV01000033.1 GCA_003978395.1 Sulfurovum sp.
GTTCTGAAACCTTTAAAGTTTGATAAAAATTCTTTAGCAGGAATAAATAAAATATCTTTTTTTGATATGTTTTTAGAGAAGTTAGTAATATTTACACGGCTTTGAGAGTTCTCAGTAATAGTAAAATTAATATTGTAATCTGAAAAGTTAATTTCTATATTTACCTTGTCTGTATCAAATGAGCGTAAATCTTTAACCTCTTTTGTACGGAATACTTCATTTAACTCTTCAAATATAGCTTCTGCTAAATTTGTTTCTGTAATACTAGGTTTTTTTGAGAGGCTATTATTTGCTTGAATAATAGCATATATTGCTTTTAATATATGTGTCTTTCCAGTACCATTTTCTCCAATAAATATATTGATACCTGATGAAAAATTAAACTCAAAATTACCAAATAATGTAAAATTTTCTATAGATAATGCTTTTAATGATAATTCATTTTTTTCTTTTAATAGAGAGATTTTCTCTTTAGCCATACTCAATAAAGAGGTATTTTTAACTCTTACAATAGTTCTAATATAAGCACCTTTTGCAGGAAAATGAATAGATTTATTAAATTTTATCCACTCCTTTACTTCAACTATTTTCCCATTCTCTTTATTTTCTTTACATACTCCAAAATATAGGATATTAGCTTTTTCAGCTAAAAGTAGAATATCATCTTTGTTTATATTATTTACTGTATTTCTATATCTTCCATCATCATATCCATTTTCCCAATAATTACCTCTAATAAAATTATCCATTTTATTATCCCCACCCCAATTTGCTCTAACTAACCAATAGTTCATTCTATTCTCCTATTTTTTTTCCAACACATCTTTAATCTCTGCCAAAGCAATATACTTAACCAAACGTCCCTCTTTTAATGGTGCTAAAAGTTTATACTCTGAAAGCTTTTTCAGATACTTTCTTGCTGTTGTATCAGATACTTCATAGGCATTGCTTATCTCTTTTACTGTAAATACTCTACCAGGGTTTTTCATCGCTTTTTTAATAATATTTTTTTGAATAAAATTTAATTTGTCTGAGAACTTAGAGTTTTCCAAAAGCTCAACCACATCTTCAAACTCTTGACTTTTTTCATCTAAATACTCAAACAACTCATCCATTGCTCGTAAAATAATATCTGCTTGATAATAGAGAAAGTACGTTAAATCATTTTCATCAATTTCAGTATATAGATATGCCATTCCATATTTTACAGGAGCTACTTTAAGAAGTTTAGAGATAGATAGATATTCAAAAAATGAAAAACCATTTTGAAGCATAAACCAATAAAAAATAGCTCTTGCTGTTCGACCATTTCCATCGGCAAAAGGGTGTTCATACCCTATCATAAAGTGTAAAGTAATCGCTTTTGCAATGGGGTCTATAAAAGCATTTCCATTTTCGCCAGAGTGTATAGTATTGGCAAAATCACAAAGATTCTGCAAACGCTTTTCTATCTCTTTATAGTGAGGAGGTTGATGTAGAACTTCTCCATCAATACCATCAGAGATAACAATTTCATTATCTTCTCTAAATATCCCAGGAATAACGGAGTTTTCAGTTGTTCCATGTGTCGCTATTTTATGGAAATGACGAATCATATTAATACTCAAAGGTACATCAAGCAGAGATTTCACTTCACGCATTAAAAAATAGTTATTTAAAATCATCTGTTCATCTTCAGAGCGTGGTTTTCTCTCTTCTACCAACATTTTTTTCGCCACACGTCTAGTGGTAGAAGCACCCTCTAATTGGGCTGAACTAATTGCCTCTTCCATCATTAGTGATGAAATTAAAAATTTTTGCTTAACTGCATTGCTTGAATGCATACCTTCCCCAGAGAGTTTGGCTATTTTATAAAACTTTGCCTGTAAAGAGTCAGGAATACAATAGTGAAAATCTTCTCCATTTTTATCTTGCAGAGAGATTGGTTTTCGTTTGGTAAAACGACACCATTTCGTTACCAACCATGCTTTTTTAACATCATGATGTTTAGGTACTCGCCATTTAAACTCATTCCAATAGAGATAACGTCCCTTATCATCCGTTTCACGAAAGTATTCCATTAAATAACCCTCATTTTGCATCATATGCAAAACAACAGCAAGATTATCAGGAGAAAAGGTAATAGGAGATTTTTCTATACGTGATTTAGACATTTTTTACTCTATTTAGATTTTTCGTTATTGTAACATATTTATCAAAAAAATCATTTTTTAAAAAGTTTTTTATTAATTTTTGATTATCCTTTCTATACTATAATAAATTTTATACACATTAGGAGCTTTAATGCCTGTTATTTTTACCATCATATTCTCTCTCTTTTTAGTCGGATGTTCCGTTACTAACATACCAAATAAGAGTTTAAATATTCCAGAAACTACTCAATTGGACTCAAATATTACAGAAACTATACAATTAAACTTGGATAAAGATTCACTTCCTATCTCTCCACAAATTAAAATGTTGGAAAATAGAACTGCTTACAAAGAAGATAAATCTATAGCACCTAATATATCAGGGAATTATGAACTAGAAACAGGTACAGACCATCATAAAATGGTCTCAAATGCTTATATGGTTATAGAAAAATTAGATGACCTAAACTATGGATATTACTATGCTGTCCAAGATGCAAAAGCAATCGCAAATGGTTTCTTTGGAATCTTTAGATACAGAGATGGTACATTTTTGAATAAAGTACTTGATGAAGGAAGCGTCACTACTCTTAATCATAATATTACACTTATTACAGAAGGTCAACGTTTAAAATTGGTTGTCATTGGCTCATTTGGAAAAAGAACCATTATCTGGTCAAGAGTTTTAGAAGATGATAAAAGAGAAAATAAAGTTTTATCAGAAGCCTTAGCCGATGCAAAAGTTAGCTATACACAAATATACAAAGATAAATTTGATACATTTACAGAAAAGGAGGGATACTAGTTTCCCTTCTCTTCTATAATAAAGGCTAAATCAACTCTCGCATAGCCTCTTCTGTCAAGGTTTCAATCCCCAATTTTACAGCTTTAGTATATTTCGATCCTGCATCTTCTCCATAAATCAGAAAATCGGTCTTTTTACTTACTGAACCACTAACCTTTGCCCCAAGACTCTCCATTAACTCTTTTATAATCCCTCGTCCCACAGACATTGTTCCTGTTAACACCACGGTTTTATCTTTAAATGGATTCTCTTTGGCTTCTATTTTCGCTTCTACTGTAGGTTCGATTTTATCAAACAGTTTCAAAACAAATTGACGATTGACCCTCATAAACTCTACAAAAGAGTTTGCCATCTCAACACCAATGCCATCAATCTCAACCAACTGCTCTTCTGTGACATCAACCACATCCAACCCAAACTCTAAAGCGATAGATTTTCCTGCCACCTCTCCAATGTGTTCAATC
>QNZV01000091.1 GCA_003978395.1 Sulfurovum sp.
TTATGGGTGTGGTGAAACAGGTACTGTGTGGTATGAAAAGGAAGATTTCTATAAAGATATTGAGAAGATAATGCAAAAATACCCTTACAGGAAAGATTGCTATGAAAATAGAGATAATGAATTGTTGCCTAAAGCGTGTGATATTGATGATTTAATAGATTTAGAAGATGATGAGAGATGGGAGTAGAATTAACCATTATGATAGAGCACTGAGAAGGGAAAATGATGACAAATTCAGAATTGAAATCAGATTGTTAGAAGCCAAAGA
The DNA here is from genome assembly GCA_003978395.1 of Sulfurovum sp. GTDB lineage: Bacteria > Campylobacterota > Campylobacteria > Campylobacterales > Sulfurovaceae > UBA1140. The sequence continues at coordinate 269 of QNZV01000091.1, forward strand.
AAAGCTTTTAAACTTAGGGCTCTATTCTGATGCTGAAAAAGCATGAATTGATTATTTCAATGAATTAATGATGAGTGAATTGAAAAAAGAGAATGATACTTAAACTACTTTAATAAAAATTTACTAAATATTTACTAACTTTTCTAAAAAAAATGAGTACAATTAACTATTAAAATTATAAAGAGGTTTAAAATGAATAAAAAAATAAAATTGAGTCTAGTTGCACTCGCTACTACTTTTATGATGTCGGGATGTGCTGTCAATAATATGGGTGTTTCGGCTGGATTAGATTTGTTGAAGGCTGCCACTGTTAGTAATGAGAATGTTAAAGCAATGGCTGCGAGTGCAGCTTCGAGTTATGATGCAAAAAATAAAATTGCTCCAGAAGATAGTAAATATGCTCAACGTTTAAAAAAAATTACAGCAAACATAAAAACTCCAGATGATTTAAAATTAAACTATAAAGTCTATTTAACAGATGACATCAATGCCTTTGCCATGGCAGATGGAACGGTAAGAGTCTACAGTGGTTTAATGGATTTAATGACAGATGATGAGCTTCTTTTTGTTATGGGACATGAGATTGGGCATGTACATCATCAACATAGTAAAGAATCTTATCGTATGGCATATGCAGCACAAGCTGCTCGTAAAGGGGTAGCTTCATATGGTGGTACAGCTGGTAGTTTAGCTGCAGGTTCATTGGGTGGATTGGCTGAGAAATTAGTAACTTCTAAATTTTCAAGAGGAGAAGAGAGTGAGGCAGATGAGTTTGGTTTGGAGTTTTTGAAGTTAAATAATATTAATCCACAAGCTGCTGTTTCAGCACTAAAAAAACTAGGAGGAGGGAAGTCAAGTATGTTCTCTAGCCACCCTGGTTCAAAAGAGAGAGCCGACGCTATTAAGTCTAAAATTTAGTATCTATTTAGAGTAGCCCTATATTTTAGGGCTATTATCCTTTTTTTCTATCCTATGAAATTTTTATGAAACTTTATAGACAATAATCTTTCATAAAAATTTAGATTAGAAAGAAGAAAACATGAATAATAAAAATATAAAACAAACAAGTAGATTTCTAAGCTTACTATTACGTCATAAACCTGAAACTATTGGTTTGAAACTAGATGAAAATGGTTGGGCAGATATGGATGAACTTATAAAAAAGAGTAAAAAAAGAGGATTAACAAGAGCGTTAATAGAGAGGGTTGTAGAGCAGGATGATAAACAGAGGTTTAGCATTGAGGGGAATAGAATAAGAGCCAATCAAGGACACTCCTTAGCTATTGACTTAGGACTAAAAGCAGTAACACCTCCAGAGGTTTTGTACCATGGAACAGCAATACGTTTTTTGGACTCCATTATGAAAATGGGGCTTACCAAGCAGAAGCGTCAGTATGTGCATTTGTCTAAAGAGATAGAGACAGCAACTCATGTAGGTATGCGTCATGGAAAGGTGGTTATTTTGGAAGTAGACGCAAAGGGAATGTATGAGGCAGGGTATCTTTTTTATCTCTCGGAAAATGGTGTTTGGTTAACCGATGTTGTTCCTAAAGAGTTTTTAAGGGAGATGGTTTAAGATGTCAGGAGGTAACTTAGGTGTTTAGTCTCTGAGGCATAAAAGAAAGAAATTCTACTTAACCACTTCAATCTCAATAAATGTATTTCCATCTTTTCCTTGCATTTGAATTATATCTCCATTGTAAAGTTTCATGGTTTGAATGATGTAGTGGTTACCTCTGAAAGAGACTTCGTCATTGTCCCCAATTTTTACTTTGACAGGTGATACTTTTTCAAGATATTCCCCTTTGAATGAAACCTCATCATTGTCACCAATGTATATAGGTGTATCTATCAAGAGGGTATTTTTCCCTCGTAAATTTACTGTTGTATTGAACTCTTTATCTATATCAATGAGGATACTTTTACTGTTATTATTTTCAGTAGTAATCGTAGATTCTTTTTTACTTGATGGAGTTGAACACGCTGTTAATGCTAGTAGGAGTAGTGAGAAAATGTATTGTCTCATGGTTACCCTTTCATCTCTATTTGTGCGTTAATGCGTTCTAGTAGTTCATAGTTCATCTGTAGTTGAACTTCATGTACAGAGCCTAAAATCTCTTTTGCTTCCTCTTTTGATAGTCTCCTTTTGGAAAAAAAGCCAAAATTAAAAAGCTCTTTATTCAGACTATTTGACTTGGATACCCTAGAGAAAGGAAAAGTACCATAGGTTACTCTGGTGTTGTCAAAAGTAATGGAGGTAATATTTTTACTGTTGTGACTCTCTTTTAAAATGACAGACTGTTTTTCTCCAATATAGAGCTTTCCTCTATTTTGATGAACATCTTCAACACGAGCATCTTTATGGATGGTTGTTTCGGTAGACCAGACTTCGGAAAGTTTTGGATTGCTTGGATAGCTGTAAAGATACCATTTACCTGTTAATTTATTTAAAAGCTTTTGGTTATGATGAAATATGGCATGATGTTGAGACTCTTCAAGTAAAATATCGATTGTCTCTTCTTGATTAATACTCTCATTCTCAAAAATCTCCATAGGAATATTATAGGCACTACAAATGGCATAGAGATGTATCTTTTTTAACTTATCATTGTAGTGATTTTGGATTTGAGAAATTAGGGCAGGACTAATTTCTAATTTTTTAGCAATCTCTTTTGTCTGCAAACTTAATTTTTTAATTACATAGTTTAATTTTTCTTCATTATTGTATAATAGTGCCATTAACTCTAAACTTCCTTTAATTTTATATTTTACTAGAATATTTTTTAGATATACTAAAATTTTAAAAAATAGGATTTTTTAATGTATTATTTTACTTATTTCTATGTTTTCTTTTCTCTTGTAGGATGTTCTAGTAATCTTTTTTTACAAGGGAATAGCCATCCTAAAAGTAAACTCTATGCGAATGAAAATTTTGCTCGCTCTAGCCACTACAACAATGAAGCCATAAAGTATGAAAAGTTAGGAGAGTATGAAAAAGCATTGGAGTACAATCAAAAGTCGTTAGCGATTAATTTGAAATATTTTCCCAAAGAGTATGGTGCAATCTCTATCAACTATGACAACATCGGTGTGGTCTATACGGCTACTTCTCAGTACGACAAAG
>QNZV01000104.1 GCA_003978395.1 Sulfurovum sp.
TTCCTGATTTAATTATACTTTTTCTTATTGATATAGAGACACTAAAAGAGAGAACTTCAGAAAAAAATCTTGATGGTATAGAGTTACGTGGATTAGAATATCTTATCTCTGTTCAGACCCATATGAAAGAGAGCTTAGAGAGACTTAATATTCCCTATCTATTAATTGATTCTACAAAAAGTATAGAGAATATTAGTAATACTATCTTGAATAGAATAGAAGTAAAATAGAAATCGGCAAAAGCCGATTCTACTCTACACTCTCCATAAGAATTTCAATAATATCACTCATGGTCAAGATACCTTGAAGTTCATTGTTATCAATAACTAAAAGACGCTTAATACTTCTATTGACCATCATTTTTGAAGCATATTGAATATTGAGCTTTGCCGATACCGATACAGCAGGAATCGCAGCAATATCATAAACATTTAACAAATCAATATCTCCATCTTCTGCCACAATACTTTGTAAAATATTTTTAAATGTTACCAAACCATAAGCACCATCAGGTGAAGTTTTCTCGACGATAACTGAACGAACAGAATTCTCTTTCATCAAGCCTAGAGCCTCTCGTACCGATGCCATAGGCGAAACTTTAATCAATTTTTCAGATGGGGTCATTACATTTTCAACTAGCATTTTATCTTCCTTTTAAATACTTTAAAATATATTTTAACATTTTTTACATAAGAGTTATGAAATAAATAGCAAAAAAGCTCTATATCATAGATTTTATATCGTGTTCAAATTTATGCAGTTCATTTATATCTAAGCCTGCTACATGACTTAAGGGTAAAGTAAATATCAAGCCACCATTTGTAGAACTGTCTAAATTTAACTCTTTTCGTATCGCTTTCATTACTTTCATAGAGAGCTTACGAGGAAGAATAAAAAGAAGAATTGATACATTCTCTTCTAGGGTCAATCCAAAAAAAACTTTTTTCTCTTCTAATCCAATATTCTTTCCATGAATAATTGTTACTCCACCTGCACCAGCCTCTTTGGCTATATCAATGGCTACCTCTTCATCTTTATCTTCTATAATAGCAACTAATGCTGTAAATTTCATCTATTTAGCTCCTTCTAATTTTTCTTTTTCAAGTTTTTTATTTGCATATTCTGCATAAATACCATACCCCATTACCGTTAACATAGGAAAGAGTGAAGCAAATGCAATCAATCCAAACCCATCAATAAGAGGATTTCTTCCTTCTATATTTGTTGCCAAACCAATTCCCAATGCAGCAACCAATGGTACAGTAACCGTTGAGGTTGTTACCCCTCCTGTATCGTAAGCAATAGGTATAATATGTTTTGGAGCAAAGTAAGTCAAGATGATTACAAAACTGTATCCTACTATGATATAATAGTGAATAGGGTCGCCTTGAACCAAACGATAAGCACCCAATGCAATACCAATTGCCACCCCTAATGCTACCACAGTTCGCAATACATTTTGCTTGATAACACCTTCTGAAATATCTTGAACTTTAATAGCAATAGCTAAAAGTGCTGGTTCTGCCATGGTTGTTGAAAAACCAATCATAAAACCAAAAAGATAGATAAGAAGATTATTATCTTGGCTTGTTAAGTCATTAGCAATGCTCTCACCAATAGGAAAAAGTCCCATCTCTAAACCAATAATAAAAGCATAGAGACCTAAAATAACCATCACAATACCTGTAATAATTTTAGGCAAATGAGGCACAGATTTTTTAATAATCAGATATTGAAAAAAGAAAATAACTATTAAAATAGGTGCTATATCTTTAATAACTCCTAGAAGTTCTAAAAACATATTTAAAATAGAAAAAGCTTTAGGCTCAAGAACATCTTTACTTACTGTAGCTACTTCAGATACAACCGAAACAACTGTAGAGGCATCTCCAAGAGAGTAGACAATAATTCCATAAACTTGAACAAATATCATTGGAGTCAAAGAGGCAAAGGCAATAAGTCCAAAACCATCAATAACAGGATTACGACCTTTGATACTTGATGCCAAACCAATTCCCAATGCAGCAACTAAAGGGACAGTAACAGTTGAAGTAGTTACTCCTCCACTATCGTAGGCTAAACCTATTATCTCTTTGGGTGCAAAAAAGGTTACGAGAACAACAAGAATGTAGCCTGTAATAATATAATATTGAATTGGATGCCCCAAAAGAATACGAAATGTTCCAAGAGTAATAGCAAAACCAACAGAGAAAGCCACCGTCATTCGTAACCAAAAGGCATCGACAAGCCCTCCTGATATAACAGAAGCCTTATCGGCAATAGCAATCAGAGCAGGTTCGGCAACTGTCGTCGCAAATCCTATAGTAAACGCAAACAACAGAAGCCAAAAGGTTGAACCTTTTTTTGCAAAATCAATGGCAAGATTTTCTCCAATAGGAAAGATTCCCAATTCAAGCCCACGAATAAAAAGAGCTAAACCAACAGCAACAATGGTTAATCCAATAACAATAGAAGTCAAGTTTTCAGGCATAGATTGAATAATAAATGTCTGAAAAAATGCGACCACAATAATAATTGGTAGCAAATCTTTAAATGAATTTTTAAGGTCTTGGAAAAATATTTTTATGCTTTCTTTCATAAATCAAGTATACATAAAATATGGTTAACAATAAATTTTAATATACTTTTTTCTTTTAGCTAAGAATAAGTGTAACAAAAAATATAAGATTAGAAAATATAATTCAGTTATTTTATATAATCTTAAATATTTTACAACTCAATACATGTTCCAATACCCGAAGATGTTAAAATTTCTAATAAAATTGAGTGTTCTACCCTTCCATCAATAATGTGTGCTTTTTTGACTCCACCACGCAATGCTTCTATACAGGCATCTACTTTAGGAAGCATACCACCATAGATAGTACCATCCTCTTTAAGAGCATTTGTTTTATCTATATCCAAAGTAGAGAGCAAATTCATATCTTTGTCCAAAATACCTTTTGTATCGGTTAAAAAGACTACTTTCCTTGCCTTTAGAGCAATGGCAACTTGACTAGCAGCTAAATCTGCATTGATATTAAACCCAGGATGACCAATTGTAGAAGAAGAAGCAATGGGAGCAATGACAGGGACAAAACCATCATCTATTATATTGCAAACCACTTTAGGATTAACATTTTGAATCATTCCTGTATATCCAAAATTTTCAAAATCCTTAGGGATAGCTTCTAAAAGATTAGCATCTTTCCCAGACAAACCAATGGCTGAACCACCTTGATTATTCAGCAGAGAGACAATCTCTTTGTTAATCTCTCCAGAGAGTACCATTTCAGCTATACGCATAACCTCTTTAGTAGTTACTCTTTGCCCATCAACAAATTTTG
>QNZV01000038.1 GCA_003978395.1 Sulfurovum sp.
ATGAAACTAAGAGGCATGATTTGTTTAATCATATTAACATCTCCAATAAGATAAAATTTCTCCTATTATATATATAAAAGGTTAAGAGTTAATGAAAATTGTACTAGCAACAGGGAACAGAGGGAAACTGAGAGAGTTTAAGAATATGTGTGAGGTAGAAGTTATTGCTTTTTCAGATATTTTAGGAAAGATTGAGATTGTGGAAGATGCAGACACCTTTAAAGGTAATGCATTAATTAAGGCTCAAACAATTTATAAGAAGTTAGAGAGTAAAGAGTATATTGTTATCTCTGATGATAGTGGTATCTCTGTTCCTTTGCTTGGTGGTATTCCTGGGATTTATTCGGCACGTTATGCAGGAGAGGATGCTAGTGATAAAGAGAACCTTTATAAATTGGTAGATGCTCTAAAAGAGGTAGGAGTAAAGAAGACTCCAGCGTATTATACAGCTTCTATCGCGATAGTAAGTAAGTATGGAGAGTATGTGGTTCATGGATGGATGCATGGCGATGTTTTGAGTGCTACACGAGGAGAAAAAGGTTTTGGTTATGACCCTATGTTTATTCCAAATGGGTATACTCAAACTTTAGGAGAACTAGATGATAAAGTTAAAAAGAGTATTTCTCATAGAGCAAAAGCGTTAGAACTGGCAAAACCAATTATTCAAATGTTACAAAGAAAAAGCTAAAGAATAATTGATTTGAATAGTTATGCTTTTACTAAAAAATAGTGATTTTAGTAAAAGCCGTTCTCTATTTCTATTTGATTATCATCTTTTCTTGACTCTTCTATAAATGTATCATATCCATAAATATCTTTTCTAAAATAGGTTAATCCATTACGTTTAAATACTGTAAAATATGTTGTTTGAACAGGTAGATTTCTTGTAAAATTAATATGTTTTGTCTCTAGTGTATCTCTGTACTTTTCTATAATTGCAATATCTCTGCTTCTCAAACGAGATTTTAATACCTCCAGAAGCTCAAAAGGTTTTTCTATACGCATACATCCTGAACTATATACAAGGTATCTACGTTCAAAAAGAGACTTATTATCGGTATCATGGAGATATACAGAGTATTTATTTGGAAACATAAATTTAATACGTCCTAATGCATTATCATCTCCAGGGTACTGTACAAAACGATAAGGTATATGACCTTTCGCTTCATCTTGATAAGGAAGTAGCATATCAGGTGTAAAAGTTTCTGTAATATCTTTTTTACTTTTCCATCCTTTAAAGACGTGAATATTATGTTGTATTAAATAGTCAGGCTCTTCAGAAAAGGCAATTGTTAAATCTCTTCTAACTAAGTTTTCAGGAATATTCCAAGTTGGATTAAGTACAAGATATTTCATAGAACTTGCAAAAATTGGAGTAGGTCGAGCATCTCTTCCTACAACAGTACTCATATGTAAAATAGAGATTCCATTTTTCATATAATCTGTCGAGAAATCAGCAAGATTAACTTGAACATACTCTTTTGGAAATTTATTAGGAAAAACTCTTAATTTATCAAGGTTTGTAATAATACTTTGTACTTGTAGGTGTACAGGCTTATTCATATAATAGACTGTAATTTTATCTATTAAACCATTTTGTGGTAACTTAAAACGATCTTTATAGGTATATAAAGCTTGTTTTAGTTCTTCATCAAAGATGTCATTTGTATTATTCTGATTAAGCATATCTCCTGTTCTAATCAGATGTTTTTTTACATCTGTAATATAGGCGTATCTATCTCCAAGTTTTAAATCTTTACCATATTTTATACGAGGCATAGAACCAATATTTTGATAAAAATTTAAAGCTTCTATTAAATCATTATGTAGTTTAGGTAGAGGAATTAAAGAGTTTAGAAAACCTTTAATATCCTCTCTTTTTAATGCTAAAAAAAGTTTTGATATTGAAGGAGATTTTTTTCGTACCATTTCCCAACTGGCTGTAATATCTTTTTCCTCTTTTAGGTTTACTAATTTCTGTTGAACTTTATCCCAATCAATATCACTTTGAACAATAAAGTCTGTGAGAGATAAATACGCACGTGTTAGAAAAATATCAAGCTTTAAAAGTTCATCAACATTTTGATTTAAATTCATCTCATTATGCAGAAGGTGGCTGTACTGTTCTATTTGACTCTGATAAAAATCTTTATATTTATAGTTAAACTTTGGATTTTGTAAAGCTTCTTTTAAAGCATTTAAATTACGGGCATGTCCAATCCATAAGGCATTATTCTTATTCATTTTATAAAGAGAACGTATCCTACTCTGTTCTTTAGGGTTTTGAGCTAATTTATAAGGAGCATTTGTAAGGGTTGAATTGAGTTGATTATCAAGTCCTGTAGAGTAGAGCATTGATAATATAAGGCTAAGAAAAAGTAAGAATCGCATATTGTGTATCTCCCAAAAAATTTTAAAATATGTATAAAAACTTAATATACATGAAATTTTTAGAGATATTTTAAGTCAACAGAATGAATACTTTAAAATATAACAACCTAAAAAGATTGTTATATAATATAACTCCTAGAACTTATAACCAGCACCAAAAGTAAGACCCCATTGAGAATCAGTATTTTTCTTTTTCATGTAGTTAACAACATCTGTAAATACAGAAATATTACTATTTGGAATTTCATAATCAAGACCAGCACCATAAGAGAAACCGCTATCTGAACCTACACCAACATTTGTTTTCGATGCACCAAGTAGACCGTAAAGGTTAATTTCATTAGTTATATTATAGTTTGGTTTAAGATAAGCACCAATCTGTTTAAATTTATTTTCCTTATCTTTAGCTATACCATAAGTACCTCTTAATTCAGCACCTAAATAATCCATAAAATCGTAACCAAGTCTACCTGTAAATCCAATTTGTCTATCTTGATCACTTTTCTTTGAAAATAGATTAGCTCTATCATTAGTTCTAATAGCTACATCTGTAAGACCACCAGCAAGATATAGACCAGATGGTTTAGCAGGTTTTTCAACAACGATTTTTTTAGGCTCTTTTTTCTTTGGAATTTCTACTACAACCTCTTTTTTAGGTTCTACAAACACAGGTGTTTCTACAACTGTCTCTTGCACAACAGGTTGCTCCACAACTGTCTCCTCTACAACAGGTTGTTGTTCTACAACAGGTTGTTGTTCTACATATGTCTCTTCTATTACAGGCTCTACTGGAATCTCTACGACCTCATTTTCATA
>QNZV01000155.1 GCA_003978395.1 Sulfurovum sp.
TCGGTCACGTCCTTGTTTGGCCGAGCCACCGGCCGAATCTCCTTCCACTAAATAAATCTCTGAAATAATAGGGTCTTTACTCTGACAATCTGCCAATTTCCCAGGAAGTGTTCCAATGCTCATAGAGTCTTTACGTTTGACCAAATCTTTCGCACGTTTCGCAGCATCACGACCACGAGCAGCGAGGAGAATTTGACCCATAATCGCTTTGGCTTCGATAGGATTCTCTTCTAAGTATTTATTGAAACTTTCTGAGAAAAATTTTTGAACCAAAGGACGAACATAGCTTGAACCCAATTTCCCTTTGGTTTGTCCCTCAAATTGAGGTTCAGGAACACGAACAGAGACAATGGCTATTAGACCCTCTTTACAGTCCTCTCCTGTAATTTTTGTTCCCTTCTCTTTTGCATTGGCATTTTTAGAGATGTAGCTTGACATGGAACGGGTTAATCCTGCTCTAAAACCTGCTTCGTGTGTACCACCATCGGCTGTTTTAATGTTGTTGACAAAAGAGAGAGATTTTTCAGAGTCAGCATCACAATACATCAAGGCAATGTCAATCTCAATATCATCTGCTTTCCCTTGGAAAAATTGTGCTGTAGAGAGAGCTTCTTTTGTGTTCATATCTTCTACAAACTGTTTAATTCCTCCCTCAAAATGAAATGTCTCTTTTGTGCCATCTCGTTCATCTCTGAAATCAATGGTAATTTTAGGGTTCAAGTAGGCAAGCTCTTTGAACCGTTTCATTAAAATCTCTTTTTGGAATGTTGTACTCTCTGTAAATATAGTATCGTCAGCCCAAAACTCTATTTTGGTACCTTTTTTACGCGTTGTTCCCGTTATAGCTAGAGTTTCTTGGGGGATTCCTGCTTTAAAATCTTGTTCATGAATCTCTCCATCTTTAAAAACACTTAAATGTAAATCTTTTGAAAGTGCATTGACAACAGATACACCAACCCCATGTAATCCACCAGATACTTTATAGGTATCTTTATCAAATTTACCACCTGCATGAAGTACGGTTAAAACAACGGTTGCTGCAGAGATACCTTCGGTAGGGTGCATTCCCACAGGAATACCACGACCATTATCTTCGATAATTGCAGAACCTGCTTTGGTTAATGTTACTTTTATAGTATCACAAAAACCAGCCATTGCTTCATCAATAGAGTTGTCAACAACTTCATATACCAAGTGATGTAATCCCTTGGTTGAAGTGTCTCCAATATACATTCCAGGTCGTTTTCTAACTGCTTCTAGCCCTTTGAGGACTTTAATATTACTAGCACCATATTCTGCCATTGATAGACTCCATAAAGTATAAATTATTTTTTTATAAACCTTATATTTTATCTAAAAAATGGTTAAAAAACGTTAAATTTAACTTGCTATATCAATTTTATAGCTCTGTACCACTTTGACGTTTTTTCGTATAAACCACATCTATTTCATAAGGTTCAACAAATAACTTCTTTTTATAAGCTTCTATCGCATAACGACCTATCATTGCTGCATTATCAGAGCAATACTTCAAGGGTGCAGTATGTAATCTTTTTTTATATTTTTTACACAGTATTTCATAGGCTTCTCTAATATATAAGTTAGCCGATGCCCCACCGACAATAGCAAAATCTTTTATAGACTCTTTTTCAAATATTTTTTTACTCTTTTGAATCAAGTGAAGCTTAACAGCCTTCTGAAACGATGCAGATAAATCACATCTATCTTGTTCCTTCATTGCATCACTCCCACCTAAACGCTCTATTGTCAAACGTACAGCATTTTTAAGTCCAGAGAGTGAGAATGCAATTAAAGGAGAGTTTTGTAAAGGTATAGGTAATGCAAAACGGTTCTCATCTCCTTTTTGTGCTAACTGTTCAATAATTGGTCCACCAGGGTAACCTAGACCCATCATTTTTGCCGTTTTATCAAAGCTCTCTCCTACAGAATCATCAATAGAGGTAGCTAAAATAGTCATTTTATCTAAGCTTTCCACTCTAATAATTTGTGTATGCCCACCAGAAATAAGCAAAACTAAAAGGGGTAAAATCTGTTTTTTTTCTATAAAAAGAGAGTAGATATGACCCTTTAAATGGTGTACTGCCAACAGAGGAATATCAAGAGTCACTGCTACTGTTTTTGCCATAGCAATTCCTTCTATAAGTGTTACTCCAAGCCCTGGTTGATTGGTCACAGCTACAGCTTTTAAATCTGAAAAATAGGGTTTGCACTCTTCTAAAATATTGGGTAAATCAATAGCGTGTAAACGAGAAGCGAGTTCTGGTACAACACCACCATAACAAGCATGTTCTTTCTCTTGACTTATCTTTTTATGAAATATTAATTTGTTATTTTCTATTTTTGTTATTGCTATTGAGCTGTCATCACAGCTTGATTCTATGCTTAGTATCATGGTTTAGTTTTTCTTTATAATTAATTTTTCTATCAAATCCCACTTCCCAAACCCACTATCTGCATTAATATGCCCACCATTTTCTATGACAATGTATTGGGCATGAATAGCTTTAGCCATATTCTCTGCTTCATCAAGTTTAATCCATGGGTCATTGTCTGAAACAATTAAACAAACCTCTTTTGCGTGAATATTTTGGGGAACATTACATGGGAAAAAAGTTTTAATAGTATCTTCGGTTGTTTGTAGACTAGGAGGAGAGACCATAAAGAGTTTGTCAACAGTTATTATCTCTTCTTGGGAGAGCCAAAACCATAAAGTATTGGCTAAAGAGTGGCAAACAACAGTGGTAGGTTGAAATTCTTCTAAAATTTTTTTGACTTGGCGTATCCATCGGTTTTTACTTGGGAAATGACAGTTGTCTAAAAGGGGAAAAGACACTGTTCCATAATCTTTGGCAATTTCAGATGCCAATTCACTTTGCCAGTGAGGAAAATCACTTCCTCCCCAACCATGTAAAATTAAAACTCTATTTGACATAAGCTCTTACCTCTTTGTCTATTTGGATTATCTCTTGAATATCTCTGGCTTTAATAGTGTCAAATTTTCTATAAGCATCTAAAACCATTTTGCCCATTCCAAAGAAATTAATTTCATCTTTTTCAAACTTTTTAATGGCTTCTTCGTTGACAGCATTGACAACTACGCCCAAGTGAGGGTTGTTAAGGAGGTGTTGTTTAATCTCCCAAATTGGGTAGCGTTCTGCTGTGATAGGTAAAAATTCGATTGAACC
>QNZV01000164.1 GCA_003978395.1 Sulfurovum sp.
TCTTGGAGCAAAAGTTCACGCCGTTGAGTCGGGAAGCCAAAGTCTAAAAGATGCCATGAACGATGCCATTCGTCATTGGGTTACCAATGCACGAGATACCTATTATATAATAGGAACAGTAGCAGGACCACACCCCTACCCCATGATGATACGTGATATTCAGTCGATTATTGGTTGGGAAGCTAAAGCTCAACTTAATGTGGTAGAAGGGTGTCTGCCTGATAAAGTAATTGCTTGTATTGGTGGGGGTTCAAATGCTCTTGGTATCTTTAACCATTTTATAGAAGATAAATCAGTAGAGTGTATTGGAATCGAAGCAGGAGGAATGGGATTAGACTCTAAACATGGCTGTTCTTTGGAAAAAGGAAGCCCAGGGGTGTTACATGGACAACTTAGCTACTTACTGCAAGATGAAGATGGACAGATTCAAGAGGCACACTCCATTAGTGCAGGTCTTGACTACCCTGGAATTGGACCTGAACATGCTTACTTTAAAGACAACAACATTGTAACCTACAACCATATTACCGATGATGAAGCGATGGATGCTTTTGTATGGCTTTCACAAGCCGAGGGAATTATTCCTGCTTTTGAGTCTTCACATGCCATTGCCTATCTTAAAAAGATGAAAAAAGAGGAGATAGAAGGGAAGACTATTTTGGTAAACCTCTCTGGTCGAGGGGACAAAGATATGATACAAGCACAAGATATTTTAAAAGGAAAAATCTAAACTATAATCATTTTATGATAAAATCACAAAATGAACAGAAAATATTTTAAATTATTAATTACTATTACATTATCTATTGCTATCTCCTCTTCTTATCTGAAGGGGTATCACAACTTTTCTACTAAATATAAAATAGATTCCAAAATTTTAAAACTCTGGAGTCCAGCTAAAGTCTCTTTTAAAACCTCTATAGGAATGTTAAAAGAGTCTCCTATAGAGTTGTATTTTATAGGTTCAGAGAGTTATAATCTACTCTATTATGCTTTTGCTAAAAATAACACTCTACTTATAGATGAACTACTACAAATTTATATGCAAACACTGCCTTATATAAAAGAGAAAAAAACCTATAATATATATGAATTTAATAAGAATCAAGAAAAAACCACTTTAACATTAACCAACCCTATTTATATATGGAGTAATAAAGAAGGAGATGAAGAGCTAATCTCTTCTGCTCAATTTCTCTTTGTTCTTTCATTTGCATTTAATAAAATCACTACTATAGCAAATGAAAAACGAAGTACAACTATGAATTATTTTATTAATGAATTTGCACCTATTCTCTCTAACCACTATCAACGATGGGTTATTGGAGTTAAAAGTAGAGACGAAACAATAAGAAATGGCTCTTTTAGTCGAAGAGGATGGGGATGTAAAGACAATCAAGATGAGTATATTTATGCTAGAACACTAAACCAAATGATTGAAGAGTTAGGAAAAAAATCTTATCATGGAGCGTCCTATTGTAATATTATTGCTGACCCATCTTTACTTATTATATCTGGTTTAGGATACTATTTAGCAGGAACAAAAAATCAATACCCTTCCTATACTATTCCAAATGAAAAAATATTAGAGAATTTTTTGATTAAAAGTGTCAATGTAGTTTCAAAACAATTTAAAAAGAGTAGGATAAGAGATGTAGGAAGTAAACCCATCTCTATTTTAACCTTTCAAGAGGGTGCTTGGAATGAACATCCTGATTATTATTATAGTGACTATTCAGGTTCAAGCTTTCCCCAGAAAAAAAATCGTAACTGTAACTCATCTATTGGTAGAGATGTTGCACATGGTTCACGATTGCTCTATCTTTTAGAGATGCTAGCAGAAAATAAAGATAAATTTCAAATAGAGTTTCCAAGACAAGATGAGATGGAAATGTTTACAAATGCCTTCTTCTATAATATCTTTAACCAAAACGTTCAACAACCTCTTTTTAAAAACTATATGAATGGTTCGAATGGTTGGTTTAGAGTAAATTATGAATCAAGAAAAGGATATGGTTATCCACCATATAGCATCGGCTCGGAAGGTGCTTTACTTGGTGGCTACCCTAGATTAGCAAAATACAATAAAAACCTAGAGACTATTTTCGAAATATTATTTATAAAATTTAACTCTTCAAATAAAGAGGATAGAGCATTTATCCATCAATTTTATGAAAAATCTATATGGATAGAAGGAAAACAGAGAGAAGTCTACCATTTTTATGATAAAAAACTTACTCCTAAAACTGCCATTTATCTTATAAATTTCTATTCATCTTTAATTTAACTGATTATATTATTTATTATTTATTTAAATTTTTTTATATTGTTTTTAATATAAAACTGTATACTAAACAAAAATTAATAAGGAGTCAAAATGTAACAGAATTTAGAAAAAACAGAATTAATTTATTAGAACGCAACCCTTAATCTATAAACAATAGATTTAAAATAAATAATTAAAATATAAGGAAAATATTTAATGAAAATAAAAAAAGCTTTACTATCAACTTTAGTTGTACTATTTACAACTGCCCTTAATGCTACAGAGATGCCAATTCTAGGAAGTTATGACACTTCTCACTATTCAGAACAGACGACTTTAAATAAGGCTGAAACACGAGCGTATATTACAAACTACTCTTCAGGATTTGTTATTATAGATATATCAAATCCAGCCAATCCTACAAAAGTATCTGAGTTTACAGACACCAATGGAGGAAGAGTATATGATATAACACTAAATGATGATGAAACCATCGCTTATGTAGCAATGGACCAAGATGGTCTACTGATTTTAGATATATCTGATGAGAATAATATTACAAAACTTGGTAGTTATGATACCACTGCAGGAAGAACAAGAGGTATTACGCTATCGAACGATGGAACAACGCTATTTTTAGCAGATTATTTTAATGGATTAGTGGTGCTTGATGTTTCTAACCCTACAAACCCTACTAAAATTGGTCACTATTTAACAGATTATCAAAACAATGGTAAAGTATGGGATGTTGTACTCTCAACGGATGAGACAAAAGCATATCTAGCAAATCACTCAAAAGGATTACTTATTTTAGACATTACAGATGTCACAAATATAAGTAAAATTGGAGAGTATGATACCGTAGGAACAACTTTAGATGTGGCACTCTCGCAAGATGAAAGCAAAGCATTTGTAACCGATTATGATAATGG
>QNZV01000048.1 GCA_003978395.1 Sulfurovum sp.
AAGATACTGTATCAGCGTAATATCCTGAACGAACACAAGTCATGGTTAACCCTGATATAGAAGAACCTGATTTACAAAGACCTGATAAAGGTTCCCAACTCAAACCTTTACCTGCTGGTAGTGTTGAAGTAATTGTTACATCATCATTCGCTCCTGTAATGTTCCATCCAGCAGCTAACGTAAATAAATCACCTGTTCGGACAATCATATCTCCAGAATAACTATCTGTGTTTTCATCATAACCTGTATCTGTTGACATATCACAACCAGGATAGGTATTTAAATTGTCATTTCCTGATGGACAAATTAACTTTCCATTGACTTCATCTGTGATAGTATTTGAAACCTCTATTCCTGAATTTTGTATTTTTGCAACAACTGTAAGATTAGCTCCAAATAACGTACTTGTCCCCAAAAAGAAGAAGGAGAGTATAAGTATTTTTAGTTTCATATTCCAATTACCCTTAGTTTATTGATTTTACCTTAAATATAATATATAAAAAGTATTTTAAAGTGTAATACTATCAAACAAAAAAGAAATTAAATCTTAATTATTTATAAATTTAATTAATTAAAATAAATACCAAAGATATAACGTTATCAGATATTTAAAAGTAACTAAAAATCGATAAAATCAAATATTAAAAAATATATTCAGGGTAATTTTGAACTCTTGTAGATGAGAATGATGTTACCATTAAATACTTGTTGCAAATCAATACAAATCTTATTCTACTCTATTCTATTACAATGAAAAAAAATTGCTACTATAAAAAATATGACATAAGAAACAGTAAATAATTAATTTAGATTATTTAATAATTTTATAAAATAAAAAAAAACTTTAATTATTTTTTAATATTAAATATTATTTTAAGTTTTATATTGTTATACTACTTCTACAACTAAAGGAGATATTATGTTTGAATTAAACTTAAAAAATAAATACTACTTACCAATTACAATCGTTTTACTAATAAATGGTTGTGGAGGCAGTGAATCAAATACTCCAAATATTGTTCAAGGGGAAATAAGTAGTTTTTCTAGCTTAACTTCCCAAGAACAAGAAAATTTAAGTTTTTTAAGTACAAATCAACAGGAACTTTTAGATGCAATTAATAAAGAGCGTTCACAAAGTAGAACATGTGGAGATAGAGGAACATTTCCTGCTGTTCATGCCCTAACTTGGAATCCAGAACTCTATGCTTCTGCACTTGAACATGTAACAGATTTAGCCTATAGCAATACTTTTTCTCATGATGGGTCAGGTACAGAGTATGATATTACAGGTAATGGAACACCTAGTAAATTTTATGAGCGTATTATTGCAAATGGTTATTCAAACTATTTTTCAGTGGGAGAAAATATTGCGGCAGGACAACGTAGTGTTGAAGAAGTCATGAAAGCATGGATGGCAAGTCCTGGACATTGTGAAAATATTATGAAAAGTACTTATACCGAAGTTGGTGTTGCTATTATTATCAAAACGGATAGTGATTACCAAATCTATTGGGGACAAAATTTTGGAAGCAAAAAACAATAATCAGCGTTAAAATCGTAACCAAAAAGTAGTCCCTTTATCCACTGTAGATTCAAAATCAATCTTGATATTGTACTCTTTACATACTTTATAAACAATATTTAAACCCAATCCAAAACCACCAACTTGATTGGTTGCTCTATAAAATCGTTCATAGATTCCTTTTTGATGCTCTTTGGCTATTCCTATTCCTGTATCTTTTATCATAATTGTTTTCTCTTTTAATACTATCTCTATTTTCCCACCAATCGTGTTGTATTTAATAGCATTAGAGATTAAATTATGAATAAGGCGTACAAAGCTCTCTTTGTCTATTTTAAAGTAAATTTTATCTCTGTACTCTACCTGCATCTCTATTTTTTTCTTCTCTGCCAAGAGTGTTAAATAGCTTAGTTCCTCTTTTAGAATATCATTTAGAAGTAAATCTTCTATAACTTTAGAATTACCCTTTTTACTATCTAACATTAAATAGGTCAAATCTTTATGTATCGCAGAGACACGAGAAGCACTTAGACGAATACGTTCCAAATTTTTTGGGCTATTTACCATAGGGCTATTAACAGAAAGGATCAGTGCCGTGATAGGTGTATTAAGCTCATGAGTACTGTCTTTAATGAAGTTGTCTAACTGAATACGTTTTAACTGTATAGGCTTGATAAATAGTTTTGCTAAAAAGTAACCAATAATAGCAAGAAGTAGATAGATGAAAAGGAGTGAAAATAGTATTTTATACTGTAAATCTGTAACAAAACTCTCTACTCCTTCTTGTTCAAGAACAATACTCTCGACACCCAAGTGACCAAAGGTACTCTTATCAACTAAAATCATACTGTTTTTATTTTGATAAACATGTTTTGAGAAATCTATACTATTGCTAATACTACTACTAATAACCGTATTGTTTTTATCATAAAAGCCTATTCTATTTTTATCTTTGACAACAACATCATCTAACGATAACTCTTTTCCCATCATATGTGCATAGATAATTTGTGAAGAGAGTTTACCAGCACGCACTTCTAAAGAGCTACGTGTTTTATCATAGAAAAAACGTGATTCATTTTGATAAAAAAGATAAGCTATAACAGCAAACAGAATAAAAGATGACCCCAAATAGAGCAGAAGAAACTGGATAAGGGTTCGTTTCTCCTCTTTAATTAAATACATAACCCACTCCACGAATGGTCGTTATCATCTCCTCACCTAAAATTCGTCGTATATTTTTGATATAGGTACGAAGCGTTGCAGAACTAGGAGAAGTATCATACGACCAAACATTAACCATCAGTTCATCAGCAGAGAGTACTTTTCCACGATTATGTAGAAAGTATGCCAAAAACTCTCCCTCTTTTTTAGAAAGCTGTATCTCTTTGGAATCCAAAAAGAGTAGTTGTCTATCAAAGTCATAACTAATCGTATCAGTAACCATCAAAGTTCGTTCATCATCAATTTTGAAATGGCGTTTAATATTATCAATTCGAGCCTTTAACTCTATCATCTCAAAAGGCTTTTTTAGATAATCATTTGCACCCAATTCAAACCCCTCCAAGACATCATTTGATGAGTTCATAGAGGTTATAAAAATAGTAGGTG
>QNZV01000092.1 GCA_003978395.1 Sulfurovum sp.
ATTAGTTCTCTGTTTTTTAAAGCTTCAAAATCAACCTTTAAAGCAACCTCTTTGGCTTGAACTTGATTGTTATAATTTACATCTTGTAGTGTAAATCCAGAGAGTAGCCCACCTTGCATCTTGCCATAAGTGATGTTTTGTTCCTGTAGAGGATTTTTGAGTAGATTTAAAACCGTGGCAGGAGATTCAAGTATAAAAGCAATAAGCGAAATTACGATTAAAAGCAGAAGAATCAGCCATTTTGTTAGACTATAAAAAGTAGAAATTGTTTTTTTCAAAATACTTGTCCTATTCCTAAATGAAGTGCAAACCCACCCTCTTGTGGATAACCAACATCCAAACGCAGAGGACCAATAACCGATAGGTAACGTAGACCTAAACCATAGGCATTATACCAACTCGTAGAAAAATCATTAACCTCTTGTGACATTTTAGAGCTGTCAAAAAATGAGATAACTGAAAAGTTTTTAGTGAGATAGTATCGAGCTTCCAAAGAGGTATCTACAATAGTCAATCCACCAACAGGATAGTCACCTGAGTGTTTCCCAAGGTCTCGATACTCGTACCCTCTATTGCTCATTGCACCACCCAAAAAGAAGTGTTTAAACGCAGGTGTCTCTTGGGATATTACACCCACTTTGATTTTACTAGCCAATACTATTTTGTCAAACTCTTTGATATAACGAGCCTCGGCTAACATCTTGAAGTAGTCCATATCTGAACCCAGTTGTTTCATTGCTTTTTCCAAATAGAGTGAGGTATAGTATCCATTTTTAGCATCCATCTTAGAGTCACGACCATCAATCACGACTCTATAAAAGAGTGAATTTACCAAATAATTCCCCTCTTTAAAGGCAGGAATATCAGACTCAACATCTAAATACTCCAATTGAAATCCAAAAAAGTGGTTTAACCCAATAAACGATTTACCAAAAGTAACCCGTTCTGTTACAACGTTTTCAATATAGGAGTTATAATCCCACTCTCCAGCACTTAACTCGTTTCTAAATGAAAAATCTCCCAAGATAGGAGCTTCTAATCTAGGGTCATAATAGCCTGTACTTGCCTCATATCCACGCTCTGAAACTTTTACCCCTGCTTTAAATTCACGAAGATTCCCAAAAAAATCATGGTCAATATAAAAAGCACCTCCTCTAGCTCCCTCTTCGGTATCATAACCCAAATTAGAAGATAACTCTTTTGTTCTTCCCTCTTTTACTACAATATGAATAGGTGTCTTAGAGTTACTATCGTTGAAATCAGGTTCCATTTTTATCTTATCGAAAACACCTAGACGATAAAGATTATCATAGCTCTCTTCTAGTTTTGCAATATTATAAAGCTCATCCTCTTTATACTTTATCTCTTTTGAGATTAAAAAATCATCTACTTCAGAGCTATTATTTATATCTGTTTTAGAGAAATAACGCTTTAGCCCTTTGTTAATAGATATATTGACATCAACTTTATATAAATCTAAATCGACAAAAGCTTTAGCATTCATCTTGTAAGTAGGATAACCATTCTCTTCTAAAAAACGTGTGATTTTCTTTTTTGTAGCTGTAAAAACAGTCGTTTTAAAACGTTCCTTCTCTTTAAAAAGTAAAAATCGTCTAAACTCTTTATCTATTGTTATAGATGCCGTTTTAATTGCTTTGTTTTTTTTAATATGTAAATAGATAGTATCATCGTCTGTTTTAGAGGTAACTTTTGCTCTGTAATAACCCATACTTTTTGAATAATTTATAAGATTTGCTATAAAGCCATCTATCTCATTACTCTTAAACACTGGGTCTTTCTTCCATATTTTATAGATAGGGGGATATTCAATATGACAAATTTTTAGTAGAGTAGCCCTATCGAACTCTCCTGTAAGAAAATCCACATCGCCTGTAAATTTAATAGTAGAAAATGTTTTTCCACTAATTAGTATTGTTAATAATAAAAAGATATATATATAGTTTTTCATACAAACATTTTACAGAAAAGAGTATTAATTCTTCTTATGTCGAAAATTTTCTGCTTTTAGCATCCTATAGATTACTTTTGCTAACCCCTCCATAATCTTCTCTTCACTCAAAACCTCTTCTGCTTGTGCTTGATGAATCTCCATACTATCAATAATCGCACTTACCATCGACTCTTTAAATCCACCCATCATCGCTTGTTCTTGACTATTGTTGGCTACTTGCTCCATCACTTTAGAGTTTTCAGCCATTTTAGATTTTAGAGTTCGTGCATAGCTCAACATATCATTGTCGGTAAAATTTCCCTCAAACAGAGCGTTCATTTCGCTTACCACATAAGAGAGCAACTCTTTCTCGGGGTCACGAGCCACTGCACCACCAGGGTTTCCACTCTTTAACTCATTATCTTCTCCACTTAATGCGATGTTTACCTCATCATGTTTATGCAACTTATAGTGTGTTAACTCTACCATTGAAATATCTATAGGCTCTCTGGTCTCATACTCTTTTAGATTTGGGATAAGGTGTTTTACAAATGCCCAAAGCTTCTCTAAATCTACATCTTCATAGTTCACTATCTGTGACAAAAATTCATACATCCGTACAAATGTAACCAAATCTTTTTTGAAAATATCCAATCTTGCTTTCTCTTCATTTGCCTCTTTTAGTTCAAACTTATCATTTGCATTTGCTATAACTTCGACACACTGTTTATAACGTGCTTTATACTTATCAACAGCAGGTTTCAGAGCAGATGTCATCTTGGCTTGTGAGGGTTTCTCTCTTACAAAAAACACTAAAGCAAACTGCTCCACATCATAAGCCGTAAAAATAGCATTGTTTTGTAACTTGTCTTCCAAGTCATAGACCATATTTGGGTCGGTTACATCTTCTAACTCTGTCGATTTATAATAGGGTTCAAATGCCTCTTTTATCTCTTCTACCTCATTGTAAAAGTCCAAAATAAATGTCTGCTCTTTCCCTGCATAGGTTCGGTTCAGTCGTGATAGTGTCTGCACACAATCCACCCCACCCAATTTTTTGTCCACATACATCGCCACCAGTTTTGGTTGGTCAAACCCTGTCTGAAACTTATTGGCAACCAACATTACATTATACTCATCGGTATCAAATGCTTTTCTCAT
>QNZV01000118.1 GCA_003978395.1 Sulfurovum sp.
ATCGGTAACCCCTGCAAAGCATTTTTAAAAGTGCATGTGCATAATGAATGCTCTCTAGGTGATTGGTTACGTAGCTACCCTCTGTAGAAATATTACCACAGACCAAACCATTTGTTTGCCCTACGGGATGCGCTCCATTAGACCCTTAAAGCAAAACAACATAATAAGAAACTAAAGTTATAATAAATTTAATTGTCTTACAAAATAATTAAATGTCCACCCTTGCAAGATGGTATTATCTCTTGACCCACTATCGGTATAACCAATATTAACAAAAAAGTGTAACAATAAGTGATATATCCACAAAATGGCTACCAGTTTAAAGACACGATGATTTTAATATAATGTTTTTTTGAAAATTAGGGAGAAGAGAAATACTTTGCTAATAACGCCACATTCAAGTAGGAGATAGAGTTATTAGGTGTCAGTCTAAATTTTATATAGATACTCTTTCAAACTAAACTTCCACCATTTCTTGGCTTACATTTCCTGTACTCCAAATACCATAACCTATCGCCCAAAAATGCTTTCCTTAGTGCATATTCTAGTTCAAAGCTATTTTGGGTCTCTTTTTGTTTAGTAAGAGTAAAGAGATATTGTTAGTTATTTCTTTAAGTTATACATAATAAACAGTAAGACAAAAGAATTTATGCTACAATAACATATACAAAATAAGGAGTTAATAATGGTTGAATCTTTAAAGAAAAAGCTATCATCTCGCTTTCCACTAATTGTAAATTTATCTCATCAAAAAGGTGGGGTGGGAAAGAGTACTTTAGCTTATAATATTACACATGCATTTTCTACTTTAGGTTTTAAAGTAAGGTTGCTAGATATAGATGCTCAAAATACATGTGGAGGATTAAATTCTCTTAGAGAGAAACCTTTTACTAGTATTGAAAAAGTAGTAGACAATAAAAGGCTTGTTGAAATAATTAATAACTCATCAACGGATGGTTCAGAGATATTAATTATTGATACAGCTGGATGTGATTCAGACCTTTCAAGATTAGCCATTATGGGAGCAGATATAAATATTACACCTATAAGTGACAAGGTAACAGAACTTTTGGCTATTCTTCAAAAATATAGTAAAATATTAGAAGAGATAGATGCAAATACTGATTTGTCCATTTCAAGTTATGTTCTCCTAAATAGAGTACATCCTTTTTCAAAACACTTTGAGCATATAGAGGAGATGATAGAAAGTACTCCTCAAATGACAATCTTAAAAAGTATTGTAAGAGAAAGAGCTATTTATGATAAATCTTTGATTGAAGGACGAACTGTTTTTGAAGCAAATGAGTTAGAAGGTCATGAAGTGGCTATGGATGAGATACTATCTATATGCTATGAGTTAATAGAAATACATATAAATAAAGAGTAAAAAATGGCAAAAAAGAGAAACAAACTAACATTATCAGCAGTGACATCTGTCACAAAAAATATACCTATTCAAGAAAGAAAAGAAGAAGTCCCTAAAAAAGTAAAACTAAAAGATTTGAAAAAATTCTCAAAAAGTGTACGCTTTCCTATAGTATGGAGAGAAGAGATAGAGAAACATATTGATTATCCAACTGATTTGAGTAGCTTTATTGTAGAGGCTATAAAAGAGAAGATGGAAAGAGAAAAGATTAAGACATTTATAGGATGAGCAAAATGGTCAACAAAAAATCTAAAGAGACAGAGTCTACAACAATCAGAATGCCTAAGGAGTGGAAAGATTTAATTAAACTCTATCAAGATGAGAGTGATGGAATCTCTAGTAGTTCAAGAACAATGAGTGCTTATATTATTCAAGCGATTAAAGAGAAGATGATAAAAGATAATATTATCTAAAATATTTATAGAGAAAAGGACTATATTGTGATTATTAAAAGAGTAGCTATTGGTGGAAACCGTGAAGAGATTAATAGAGAAACAGGAGAACACAAACCTAATTTTATTGATACTGTAAAAAGAAGTGATTTAATTTTTACCCCAAATCAATTGGTAGAAAAATTTTTCAAAGGAGATAGTCAAGAGTATAACAGTTGGCTAATGAAACATAAGTTACATCCATCACAAATTAATTATCATAATATAAATCAGAAACAAGAGTTATTAAAAAGCTTAAAATTATATACTATGAGATTATTGGATGAAGCAAAAACAGACTCTATGTTTTCTAATGAACTTGGAAATTTAATTATTACAAAATGGTTAGAGAGTTTTGATACATTAGAGAATCATGTGTATGATTTAAGTGATTTTAACAAAATAGAATTTATTAAAATTTCAGATGAATTTAAAAAGAATTTCACAACCAATTCTCCTTTTGCTTTTTTAACTATTGATAATATTAATCAACAACTAAAAGTTGTAGAGTCTCATAAAGTTTTATTATTATTGGATAAAAAGCTACCAATGGGTAATAAACGAGGTACACCCGTTGGGCAAAAGCCAGAAAGAATATATCAAACTTTTTTTACTACTATAGGCTATAAAGGAAAAGGGGAATTAACGGAAGGGTTAAATCATCACAGAACAAATTTCAAAAATTTTAACTTTAATCTCAATACAGAAACAAGATTATTAAATGATATTTTTTATGATACTCTTGGATATGAGAGAGAAAATACTCAAATAGCTTTTATTTTTGGTATGTATGGTAAAAAACTCTATTTTGAAAGCGATATAAAGGGTACAGAGAGAAAACAAGAGGAGTTGGAAGCTCTTGCTATAGTTGAGGGTGCAACAAGTCTGATTGGAAGGGAGTTACATAAAAAGAGACAAGGCTCAATCGCAATAGACAAAACAACTTTAGAGGTTGAAAAGAGAATTGCTCATCCTAAAATTACTGAAAATAAGATAGAATTTCCCCCTTTATTTACTCCTCCTAAAACTTTTGAAGAAGAGAAAAAAGAAGAAAAATCTACTCGAAATCTCTCTAATTCATTAGAAGCATTTGAAAAAGAGATATTTGTTAAGCAACAAGGCTATGCAGAGTTAGCAAAAGAGAAAATAAATGAAGCTTTGATTAATCGTAATCAATACATTAATGAATTTCAGGCTTTCCTAAAAAAAGGGATGAATGTATCTGATGCCTTAAATAAA
>QNZV01000170.1 GCA_003978395.1 Sulfurovum sp.
TAATTTTATCTCTATCTAAAGCCAAAACAATTACCCCATGATTGGAGAAATTTTCTTTAGAGAAGACAAAGGTATCTTTGAGTATTAAATCATCTCCTGCTGCACCTCCAAAAACATACTCAACTCCATCAGAAGTAATGCCTTGCGTATAGGCATCATTATCAAAATCAAGCCCTGAGGTAACGGTAATAACGGCAGGATTGTTAAACTGTTTCTTTGCCCATTGGCTCACCTGCTCCCCACCTTCATAATAACGATTATGTTCTATTTGTAACAGTCTTAAAGAGATAGCTAATGGGTCAATATCTAGTAACATACAGACAATACTCTCCTCTTTCTCTCTGACTCCATGTTTCTCATCGGCAAATATTTCACCCACCGTAGTAGAGCCAAATACCAAGAAGGGGTAGTTGTTTAACTCTACCACTAATTTCCGTATATTGTACCTTGGAGAGGTGTAAATAAAAGCCAATGTGGGATTAAAATCTTTTGTTATTTTATGATTTATCTGCTTGGTTAAATCATTAATTGAGTAGGCATGTATAATTATACTTTTCATGTTTATAAATTCTCCTTTTTTAAATTTTGTTTTATAATTTTTTCTCTTAATTGAATAAAGTAGTCAAAGTGAGCTAAAAAAAGTTTGGTTATTTTAGGATGAAAACGTTGACCACTTTGTTCTTTTAATATGCTATATGTCTCTTCAGGTGTCTGTATCTTCTCCTTATAATATCCATCTTCTGAAAGAAGCGCATCAAAGGTCTCTACAATAGCTACAATATATGCCACATAATGAATTTGCTCTTCTTTTTGTTGTTGTGGAAATCCAGATCCATCAAAATGCTCTTTATGTTGGGCAATTACACGTTTAGCAATCTGTATAAACTCTGTCTCTATGGCATTGTTAACCAGTTGGTATCCCAATACTATAGATTGGTGATAGACCTCTTTATCCTCTTTTGAAAGTTCATAACGTAAAGGAATTTTATGGGTTAGTGATACCCCTCCAATATTGCGTATAATAGTTGCATAATAGATATTATTTGCTCGTTGCTTATCGCATCCTACAAGTAAGCTTAATGCTTTTGCTAATGTACCCACAAGTTGAATGTTTTTTAAAGAGGTCTCTTTTTTATTTAATAATTTTGCTATAGTGTAAAAAATTTCTTTTTGAGACTCTTCAACCTCTTTTAATCTATATACTATCTCTTGTTGCTTCTTTTCTATTTCAAGCTTTTCTATCTGATGAGCCTCTATACCCTCTTCACTCTTCTCTTTATTAGTTGACTCTATTAGTGCTTTTTGGATTTTATCTTTTGATAATTCATTATACTTTTGTCGATATTGTCGTTTTTCAATATGGGCATAAATTCTTGATTCCAATTCGGTAAGTTTAAATGGTTTCGAGATAAAATCATCTGCTCCTAGAGAGTAAAGTTTATTCATCTCTTGCTCATCGGTAGTAATTATGACAATAGGAATAAAATCATATTCTGGTTCTTTCTTTATCTCTTTTAGTGTCTCATAGCCATCCATATTTGGCATGTGTAAATCAAGCAGTATCATATCAATTGGTTTTTCTTTCAAAACTTCTAAAGCTTCAACACCATCTTCTGCTTCAAAAAAGTTAATGGTAGATATTTTAGCCAATAGCGAAACAACCAATTGTCTATTAAATGCATCATCATCTACAATTAATAGTGCAATATCACCCAATGCTTCCCATTTCATATATCTCCTTTCGTAAAAAAATTGAGCTTAATTATAGTGGGAATATATTTAAAATATATTACTAATATAATAAATTTATATAATATTAAGTATCTGCTTGATGTTAAATATTTAAATTCATGTAGAATAATATATAAACCAACATAGAGCGTTATTTCTGTTTTTTTTGGGTATTGGTTCTATGAAATCAAATCGAACCTACAAGTGCAAACATGTTAGAATACTACTCTTAAAAAAGATATAGGAAACAGAAACATGGAACTGCTCAATATACTCTCTAACACGCTTTTTGTATTAGCTCTTGGCTTTTACTTTATGACCAATATGCAATGGTACTCGTATAAGTTAAATCGGGTGCTTTTTCATCATACCAAAACATGGTGGCATTTGGTCTATTTTTTAATCCCACTTTTTCTCTATTTTGCTGTAAGTCATGAGAGTAATTTTAGTATTTTAGTAACTTTGGGCTATATTGTCATGCTCTATATGTGGCGAAAAGAGCAAGATAAACCACTTGTCTTTACAGGTCGTGTTAAACGCTTCTTTGCCTCTTTACTATTCTTTACACTCTTTTTAGTGATGATGAATTTTATTTTTCAATTTAAAATTTTAGCAGTAGTTACTCCTCTTATTTTAGCTTATGCAACCTCTTCTATGATGGAAGCGATGCTTTTTAGAGGTTTTGAGATGAAAGCTGAAAAAAAGTTGAACTCTATGCCCAATATGGTAGTGGTTGGAGTTACTGCATCGTATGGAAAAACAAGTATTAAAAACTATATAGCACATATTTTATCGGCAAAATATAATGTTTACGCAACACCTCGTTCGGTCAATACTTTTGGTGGTGTTCTCAAAGATATTAACGACGATTTACCCTCTGATACAGAAGTTTATGTGGTAGAGATGGGTGCAAGAGGCGAGGGGGATATTATGGAGATTACCAAATTTGTAAACCCTCATTTAGCAGTAGTTGGTAAAATAGGTCCTGCACATATTGAATACTTTGGAAGTTTAGAGAAGATACGAAATACAAAAATGGAAATTTTATCATCAGAACGCCTCAAAGAGGCATGGGTTCATGATTCAGCTATGTTAAGCCCAATCTCTCATGTTCATACTTTTGGACGAGAGCTTTCAGGAATCAAAGCTACTTTGGATGGTTTGCATTTTGAGATGGATAATGAACTCTATCATGCCAATATTTTAGGTTCATTCAATGCTATGAACTTGGGGCTTTCTATTAAAATAGCCAAAGCTTTGGATATGGATGAAGAGGATATTAAAAAACAGCTCAATAGTCTAAAACCTACACCCCATAGATTACAACGAATGGATGCAGG
>QNZV01000078.1 GCA_003978395.1 Sulfurovum sp.
TAGAGGGTTTAAGTCTTCCTAAAAGCAGTTTAAGCAGGGTTGATTTCCCTGAACCATTGTGACCTACAATGGCAATTCTGTCTCGTTGCAAAATACGTGTGGTAAAGCCATTGATTAAATCTTTTCCTGCAATGGAGTAGTAGAGGTTTTCAATATCAAAAAGCATTTTTTTCTTAGAGATTCCTTTTTCGCCATCACGGTTAAAGCTCTTTTTCTCTCGTTCTAAATCTATTTGCATTTTTCTAATGAGTGTGGGGTCTTTTTTTGCCTTCTCTCGTAGTTCAAATACCCTTGCTTTTCGTCCTTGGTTTCGTGTAAGTCGTGCTTTTACTCCACGACGTAGCCACTCCTCTTCTTTTTTCAGAAACTTAACCAAGGTATCATGTGTTTTGGCAAGGCTTTGCATTCGTTGCTCTTTTAAAACAAGATAGTTGTCATATCCACCTTCATAAGAGACGATATTCATATTTTCAACCTCAACCACTCGTGTAGCAATACTGTTAATAAAGTGTCTATCATGAGAGATGATAAGCAGAGTAAATTTCTCTTTTAGTAAAATCTCTTCTAAAAATTCAACCATATAGACATCAAGGTGGTTGGTAGGTTCATCAAGCAGTAGAACATCAGGTTTCTTCAAGATAAGTGAAGCCAATGCAACACGGCGTTGTTCTCCTCCTGATAGTGAGCTTACATCACGGTATTCATACTCTTTTAGTTTAAACTCTTGTAGTACACGTTCTACTTTATCATCTAAATTCCAAGCATTATGATGGTCAATGTAATTGGTCACTTTGGAGTGTTCTTCTAAAAGCTTTTTGTTCTCGAAATCTTCTGAGATAAGAAGCGTTAACTCTTCATAACGCTCTTTTGCCTCGGTAAGTTCGGTAAGTTCATTCTCAATAGCATCACGAACATTTAATCCTGCATCAAAATTTATATTTTGTTCAAGAGAGTCAATAATAATACTTTTATCAAGAACTCGTGTCCCTTCATCAGCAATTACTTCGCCTGAAATAATTTTAAGAAGTGTCGATTTACCACAACCATTCTGCCCTACAATGGCTACACGTTCGCCTTCATTGAGTTGAAAGTCAACCCCTTGTAGTAACTGTTTTACATCGTAATTTTTTGAAACATTAAATAGACCAACTAGTGCCATCTGAAGTCCTTGGAATAAAGTTTGATATTTTAGCGTAAATCTATAAATTTAAGAAATCATATATTCATAAAAATAACTCTTTAGATTTAACAATTTATAATTTTTTCACTATAATTATGTTATACTGTTAGGGATAAATTAAAAGGATGCCGAAATGAAAATTATAATTAAAAAAAAGAGTTCAGTTCTATGTGATGGAGCAATAAGTAAAAATATTATTACAGCTGGTTTAGCATTTACTTTATCTACTTTTACTGCATTAAAACCAATGGATAAGGAAAATATCATATCTAACAAAAAGAGTCAAAATAATCAATACAATGAGCTAAAAATTGAAAGTGATGCTTACGATATGATACGAAAACTGCTCTAATTAAATCTCGTCTATCTCTATCGTTTTTTGGGTAGATGAGAGTTTCCTTTTTATAATATGTTATAATCACTTTTTATTCCATATATGAAAGACCTTAATGAATCTACTCTATCCAGTAAAAGTAAAAAACAATTTTATATTTAACCCAACTTCTCGTGACTTTATTGTTGATGAGATTCCTCTGTATGAATTTACAGGCGAGGGAGAACATCTTATTATTCATGTACGAAAAAAAGATATGACGACATGGGAGATGATTTCTGCCATTGCCAAATATTGTAAAATAAAACAACGTGATATAGGCTATGCAGGGCTAAAAGATAAACATGCTATGACCATGCAGTATATCTCTGTGTTGGCGAAAGATAATGAAGAGAAGCTCAAAACATTTAATCATGATAAGATAAAAATACTCTCTACAACGAGGCATAATAATAAGATACGTACAGGGCATTTAAAAGGTAACCATTTTAAAGTACGTCTTAAAAAAGTCTTGGGTGTCCAAAAAGATAAACTGAACTCAGTGCTAAAATGGATTAAAAAAGAGGGTGTACCAAACTATTTTGGAAATCAACGCTTTGGAAACTCTGGAGATAATTGGAAAGAGGGCAAAGAGATTTTAGAGGGAACTTTAAAGATACGTGATAAAAAGACAAGAACTTTTTTGATTAATGCTTATCAATCATATCTTTTTAATAATTGGCTCTCTAAACGTATAGAGCTTTCAATGTTGCTAGAGGCGTTTTCCGAGTCTGATGCCGAGAGAGTTTTTAATCTTCCTACTAACTCTTTGAGAGGTACAAAATCACAGCCACACTTCTTTAAAATATTAGAAGGAGACTTAATGATGCACTACCCTTATGGTCGAGTGTTTGAATTAGAGTCAATGGAAGAAGAGGCAAAACGTTTTTCTGAATTTGATATTGCACCCTCTGGTCTCTTGGCAGGTAAGCGAGTGAGTTCTACTCAAAAAGTAGCAGGGCTTATTGAGCAAAACTATAATGAAGAGATAAATGAGAATGGAACGAGACGTTACGCATGGATAAAAGTAACCGATATAAAAAAGACTTATGTAGAAGAGAAAGCACATTATGAATTGGAGTTTACACTACCTAAAGGGGCATATGCTACAAATGTGCTTGATGTATTGCGTGGAGAAGCTATAAAAAAATAAAAATATTATAACCCCAACTCTTTAAGTGAATATTTCATTACAGCACCATCATCGTCTGCAAAATAGATATTCGCTTTGTTGTCAAAAGTTATCCCTTCTTGAGCAAACTCAGGTAACGTAATCTTCTTTTTAATTTTATTTTGGTCTATCAGCACAGGCTTAATCAGTAGTAGTAAACTTAGTAGCATTGCTTTCATTGTTTTCCTTGTATCTAAAAAAATGTTTTAGCTATAATTTCAAATGAAATTTTACCGTATCTATATAGAATTAACAAATATCTGTGGACTTCGTTGCTCTTTTTGTCCCAC
>QNZV01000128.1 GCA_003978395.1 Sulfurovum sp.
CTATGCTTAGTATCATGGTTTAGTTTTTCTTTATAATTAATTTTTCTATCAAATCCCACTTCCCAAACCCACTATCTGCATTAATATGCCCACCATTTTCGATAATGGTATATTTGGCATCAATAGCTTTAGCCATATTCTCTGCTTCATCAAGTTTAATCCATGGGTCATTGTCTGAAACAATTAAATAAACCTCTTTTGCGTGAATATTTTTGGGTACTTTACATGGGAAAAAAGTTTTAATAGTATCTTCGGTTGTTTGTAGACTAGGAGGAGAGACCATAACGAGTTTTTCAATCGTTATTATCTCTTCTTGGCAGAGCCAAAACCATAAGGTATTGGCTAAAGAGTGGCAAACAACAGTGGTAGGTTGAAATTCTTCTAAAATTTTTTTGACTTGGCGTATCCATCGGTTTTTACTTGGGAAGTGACAGTTATCTAAAAGGGGAAAAGATACGGTTCCATAATCTTTGGCAATTTCAGATGCCAGTTCACTTTGCCAGTGTGGATGGTCAGAACCACCCCAACCATGTAAAATTAAAACTCTATTTGACATACGCTCTTACCTCTTTGTCTATTTCAATTATCTCTTGAATATCTCTGGCTTTAATAGTGTCAAATTTTCTATAAGTATCTAAAACTATTTTTCCCATTCCAAAGAAATTAATTTCATCTTTTTCAAACTTTTTAATGGCTTCTTCATTAACAGCATTGACAACTACGCCCAAGTGAGGGTTGTCAAGGAGGTGTTGTTTAATCTCCCAAATTGGGTAGCGTTCTGCTGTGATAGGTAAAAATTCGACTGAACCCATTTGTAATAAATCAACAGGGGGCAAAATCTCCTCTTCTACTTCTCCTCTTAGTGCAAAAGCGATTGGTAGTTTCATATCCACACCTGCAAAATGGGCTGTTGTTGAGCCATCTTTAAATTCAGCTAGAGCATGAATAATGGACTTTTTCTCTATAACAGCATCTATATTTGAAGTGTTAAATAGCCATTTTGCTTCGAGCAGTTCAAAGAGTTTATTGGTCATGGTTGCCGAGTCTATTGTGATTTTATTTCCCATTGACCAGTTTGGATGTTTGAGGGCTTGGCTAAAGGTAGCTGTTTGCATATCTTTAATATCCCAATCTCTAAATGCACCACCTGATGCTGTGACATAGAGTTTTGAAAAAGGGCGTTGACCCATTAAGTACCAAAGTCCAAAGTGTTCGCTATCTATAGGTACGATTTTACTCATATCTATAAACTCTCCTGCTACTACCAAGGACTCTTTATTTGCAAGGGCTACTTTTCGTCCAAGTTCTATCGCTTTTAGGGTAGGTGCTAACCCTACATATCCTACAAGTGCATTGACAATAGTTTGGCTCTTACTCAATTCAAGAAGTTCTAATATTCCTGCATCGCCACAGAAAACATTTGGATGATTGACTTTTGATTTATCTGCTTCGTTGGCAATGGCAACATATTTGGGTTTAAAATCTGCTATTTGTTGGTTAAGCAGTTCAATACTTCGTCCTGCTACAAGTGCTTCAATTTTTATATTGTAACGTTTAGCAATAAGTAGGGTATTGAGACCAATTGAGCCTGTTGAGCCTAAAAGAACAATAGATTCCATTATAAAAATGCTCTCAATGCAATAACCATAATAATTGCTCCAAAGAGGTAGCCATCTAATCGGTCAAGTACTCCACCATGCCCTGGGAAAATATCTCCAGAGTCTTTTACACCTGCTTCACGTTTGATGTAGCTTTCAAATAGGTCCCCAAATACAGAGGCTGTTGCTGTTAAAATAGAAACAATAAAGGCTATAATAAAAGGTACAAGACCTATAAAATAACCCATTACTGTTCCTGCAACTGTTGCAAAAAGGATTCCACCAATAACACCTTCTAGAGTTTTATTGGGAGAGGTTGGGGAAAATTGTGTTTTACCCACACTTTTACCAACAAAAAATGCACCTGTATCAGTTACAGCGACAATCACAAGTAACCATAACATCCAATTGATACCAAAGTCACGGTAGAGCATAAACATAAAGAGAAACCCACTAACTGGGTAGAGAAAAGGGATAAGAAGTTTTTTCTTGATATGCTCTTGTGTGTAGGCAAGTTTTGCACCAAAGAAGATTGCCATAATAAAGAAAAGGTCATCTGGGTTTGGATAGAAATAAGCAGTAACCCAAATAACTGTAGCATATATATATGGAGATTTTCTTTGAATTCCGAAAAGTTTGACTGCTTCATGAAACCCAACAAAATAAAAAGCACCCAAATAGACCCACATCAGTAAATCGTTGTCAATAAGACCGACAATAATGGTCACAGCTAAAAGTGCAATTGCAGTCATCCAACGTTCTGCATTGTCTGTTATAAATTTCATAAAAAACCCTTCGTTATATATTATATTATAACATTAAAGGGCTTATTCTCTTATCTCTATCCCCTCTTTTCTCACACGAACTGTTTTATATTTGTCATATTCTACACTTGAACCCTCTTGAATTTTTACAAAACGACGTTTACAGTAATCTACTTCATAATCTCCTGCTTGGGTTAGCGAAAAGTCCACGCAGAGTTTTGCTGCTTTTTCGATAATTCTATCGGGTAAATTTTGTTTATCTGTTTTTATGATGAGGTGTGACGAGGGAATATCCCGTATGTGCATCCAAATATCGTTTGATTTTGCCAGTTTTAGTAGGGCTTGATTCTCTTTGGAGTTTCTGCCTATAAGTACTTTATGGTCATCTATCCAAAAGAGTTCACACTCTTTAATTTTCTCTTTTTTACGTTGAGATTTTGCACGTTTTGGAACAAGAAGTTCAAGCTCATGAGAGGAAGAGGCTTGTTCTATTGCATGGTACATATTGTTATAAAAATTAATTTTTGTTGATAAGTTTTCCTCTTCTATATGTACATTTTTTGCTTTTGTTTTGGCTCGTTTACCTTGATT
>QNZV01000082.1 GCA_003978395.1 Sulfurovum sp.
TTATAATAGATTATATTACAAAAAAAGGAAAATCATGTTTATTAAATTCTACGTACCATTATCTATTGTTATGCTCTTTTTCTTTACTGCTTGTCAACAAAATATAAAAGAGCTAACTCCTGAATTCATCAAGAAAATACCTATGTTATTTGAGAATAACAGCTCAAATACTACAAGTAATTTTATAACCGAAGAGAGAGAGAACAACTCAGAAGTTCCTGATATTTTTGGAATTTATAATCTTATTGAAGGTTCCTACAACTATGGTGCTAATGGTATACTAAAAAAAGAAAAAATTAAAGCATCAACTATTGTTATTGAACAACTCTCTGAGACAGAATTTGGATTCTACTATGTTACAGAACTCAAAAACGCATTAATTAATAGATATTTTGGTGGATTTACCTACAAAGATGGTAAATTTTATCAAAAAGTCATAGACTACCCAACCACCAATACACAATTAAGGGACAATATTACGCTCACTAAAAAAGGTAATTTATTACGATTAACAGTAGAGAGTTTGGATGAACAACGAACCATTCTTTGGGGAAGAAGTAAGCAAGTAACACCCTCTTTAAAAGATGTACTAGAAGATGAAAAAAATTCATATATCTCATTATATAAAAATAAGCTTTTC
The DNA here is from genome assembly GCA_003978395.1 of Sulfurovum sp. Classification (GTDB taxonomy): domain Bacteria; phylum Campylobacterota; class Campylobacteria; order Campylobacterales; family Sulfurovaceae; genus UBA1140. The sequence continues at coordinate 641 of QNZV01000082.1, forward strand.
CCTTAGATAGTTTTTTAGATATAATCCTTAAAATTTTTACAAAAGGCTAAAAAATGCGAGGAGTTGTTGTCTATTACAACAGAGATAAAGCGTATGGATTTATAGATTCAGATGAATATGAAAAAAATATATTTGTTCATTTCTCTAAAATTAAAAATGCAAAAGAGTTATCACTAGGTCAAGAGGTAGAGTTTCAAGTCAAAGAGACAGCAAAAGGTCTATCTGCTATTGATGTAATAGCAGGAGCAAAACAGACCTCTCCTTTTGCTCTATTTGGTCTTGTTTCAGCTCTTATTTTTACTTCTATTTTTGCGATACTCTACTTTTATAAAATAATAAATTACCCTATTATCAACTATGTTATCGCTATTAATATCACAACTTTTTTACTCTATGGTTATGATAAAATTATTTCATCAACAGAGAAGCTAAGAGTACCCGAATACAACTTACATGCTTTGGCTCTATTGGGTGGCTCTCCTGCTGGATTATCTGCTCAAAAGTTTTTTAGACATAAAACCATTAAAGGCTCATTTCAATTGGTCTATTGGTTTATTGTCTTATTTCAGGTTGGATTATTTTACTGGTTTAGATAAATTCAAATCTGCCACAGCCTTACGAACTTTAGCCATAAAAGCATCCCCTGGGTCTGATTTTTTAGTACGATAGCCACTGTCCATCTCTAGCCAATATTCGCTATTTTCCATTTCACGATATTCGTGATGTCCTATCATTGTATTAATCGTTGGATATTTTTTGGCTAAATAACGAACTAAGGCAATATTTGATTTAAGCTGTGCTTTTGTCAAATCATCTTTTTTATTCCCTTTTCCTCCAACATTCTCTACACCAATAGTACTATAATTAAGACCAATAACATGTCTTGCCATCCAAGTCTCTGGCATAAGTCTATAGATTGTACCATCTCTTTTTATTAGAAAGTGAGCCGATACATTTAAAGCCGAAGCCTTAACAATATCTTTTCTATCTGAAAAAAGTTTTTGAGGCTTCAGACGATTAAAGCTCTTTTTAAAACTCATGTCGGCTGTCCAATGAAGCACAATAATTTTTGGCTCTATCTCAATATTTTCTACATCAAAACCGTAATGCGTTTTAATGTATGCTTTTGTCATATCAATTCGTTCTTGACCAAAGTCAATAGGTTTATCTATAATCTTAATCTCATCTGCTATTGAGAGTGTAAAAAGTGTGGCTAAAGATAGTAATATTTTTGTCATCGTTTTAATTCCTTTATTATAAAATAGGCTATTTTAGAAGCCACTTGTCTAAGTTTTGGTTTTAACCAATTCATCTGTCTATCACAGGTTATTTCGCCCAACTCTAAAACTAAAAAACCTTTTGAAGTATTGATTCTACTAAAACCATAATAGTTTTTTAAATCTTCAGTAAAATTATCTCTATGCCAAGAGAATGGAAAAAAATCACTATACTCTTTTTTCCAACGTCTAGCCATAGACCTAGAGGCATATGAACCATTATGTCCAATAGATGCACCCGTACTACAAGGTCTATCAGAACCATCAAAATGTAAAGCAACAGCAAGAGTTGCATTTGCATAAGGTATTCTAGCCCCTGAAGTTGCTACATCAATACCCTTTTTTTCTAATATTCTAACTATCTCTTGACCTACAAGATGATTCCAATCAGACTCTTTAACTCCCTTATGTTCTGAACCTGTATTCCCTATCAATCGTCCAACGTGTCCCTCTTGTATAAATACTGTTGTATTGATAACATGACCATTGTAGATAACAATAAGAAAAGTTAAAAATAGTCCCCCAATAAACCAGTTTAATACTACTCTAGCACTCATACTCCCCCCTATTTAGTTATGGATAAATTAGATATTTCTTACGTATAGTTTTAAATCTATTTAACCCTTTTTGCCAACTCTGTTTAATCTGTTTAGCCGATTTACCTGCTTGAATCTGCCTACGTAAACGTGAAGAACCTGCCAATTTATCAATAAATCTATTTTTCAAGAAAAACTTATTTTTAAAACGATAGTTCTTATACGCATCTAAAATATAAGAGAGATTAATACCCTCAGACATCGTTATAAACTCCCCTCGTAAATCAACTCCATAACATTTTTTATTCTGATACTTCGGATATTTTGCACCCTCTCTTGAAACAGGAGTAAAAGTAAATGCTGTTTTCCGATAATAAGGACTTCCATAAATCTGAAACTGCATATTTGTTCCACGCCCTGCTGACAAAGGTGTTCCCTCGAAAAATGCTAACGATGGATACAAGTAAATAGATAAATCATTAGGTAAAT
>QNZV01000072.1 GCA_003978395.1 Sulfurovum sp.
ATCTATCTTTTGTGTATTGTTCTTTTGATTGGATTTCTTGCCCTCACATTTAACCGTCTCCATCCGAATACCACGAGCAATAGCAATATACTCATTGGCTTTAATCTCATTGACATTTTTAGTATCGTGATGCGTATAGATATGCTTAAGAGAAGTAACAATACGTGGTTGAAGTTCTATCATAATGGGTTGTTCATGTAACTCTTTGTATAAATATTTATCTTCAAACAAAAGTCTAATAGCAATTTCACGAGAGGTTAAATCTCGAAGCGTAAACCCTTTCTCTTCCATAAAAGAGCTTAATGCTAATATCTCCTCTTCTAACGGAGTTGAGTAGACGATATTAGAGTTAATACGTTGCGTAGAATCAGCTACTTCATGTACCCTCTCTAAAAGTTCTTCGATTCCCTCTTTAGAGTTTGCAGAGACCAAAACTGTTGGAACACCTGTAATCGCTTCTATTTGAGCTACATCTATCTCTAAACCCTCTTTTTGGGCTTCATCTGCCATGTTCAATGCCAAGACCATCTTTTTATTGAGCTTTAACAGTTCTAGTGTCAAGAGTAGATTTCGTTGTAAATGAGTAGAGTCTAAAACATTGATAATCACATCATACTCTTCATTAAGCAGATATTTATGTGCCACTTTCTCTTCTTGTGAAAATCCACGAATCGAATATGTTCCAGGTAAATCAATCATCTCTAACAGATGACAATGGTGTTCAAAACAGACTTCTGTCTTCTCAACAGTTACTCCCGAGAAGTTACCAACTTTCAGAGCATTAGAACCACTCATAGCATTAATAAGCATTGATTTCCCTACATTGGGTTGACCTGCTAAAACAACTTTAATTGCACCATCCATTATATTTTTTCCACCTCTATTTTACTTGCCTCTTCTGCTCTTAAACCGATAAGCGTATCATCTACCATAATCTCTATAGTCTGCTTACCTAAAGAACACGCCTCAATAGTAAACTCTGAACCTCTAGCTAAACCAAAAGAGAAGAGTCTTCCCTTTAACTCTTCATCTGTTTCAATCTTCAAAATAGTACCTCTATTGCCTTTTTCTAACTCTGAAAGTTTCATGTTTTCCCCTTTTTTATATTTTAATTATGCAAATGATAGTAACTATCAACTTAACAAGGCATAAAAGTATAAGATTTTTAATTAAAAATTATAATTTGCATAAATTCTTAAATGTTTTGCATCATCTTCGTCTACATTTGCACCTTTTAAATCTGAATAAATCATATGCATTTCTATATCTTTGTTTATCTCATACGATGCTACAAAATCTACCTCGGTAGCCTTTTTATTCTCTTCTGTCTCTAACGTAATTTTACCGATACCTATATTTAATCCATCCATACCCAAAACAGAAGCATCCAACTCAACACCCATCCATTTAGCTTTCGCATCATCCCCTGCATTGTCCAAAATTAGATATTCAGAGTTTGAGAAGAATGGACCTCCACCAAAACCACTAAATGCCGAACCATCTTTTGTCTCATTGTAGGCAGTAGAAAAGGTTAATCCCATATTTATAGCTGAAACGCTCAATGTTGCCCCTAAAATTTGTGTTGATTTCCCTACATTATGCCCTTGTTTTGAGTACTGTAATCCCCATCCATAGCCATAAGCCCCAAACTCTTTTTCGTAAGTAGCTTCCAAATAAGTAATTTTATCTACCTCTGCTCCACTCAATCTATAATACCAACCCAAAAGAGCAAGATTATCAATACCCTCATAGTTTAGACCTAAAACTTGCATGTTTTTAGAGCCATTCACTTTTGTAAACTTATCTGTAACCTCTGCATCAACACCTGCCATTTTCTGAATTTGTCCTAAAAAAAGAGTTGTATCTTTCATCTCATTATTAATTAAAGTCACTGCCTCAAAGGTATTAGGAATCATTCCTATGTCATCCACTTGTGCAAATGGTGTCTCTATCTCTTGGCGACCTATGGTTAAAACATTTTTTCCAAATTTACTTTTTAAGTAGGCTTCTCCTAAAATTCCGTATGATTTGTGTGACTCTCCTCGTAAAGAGATAAGTCCGTGGTTATCATCATTTACAACAGAAGAAGTACCATAAAAACTTGCCCCCAAAGAGACCCCATCTGTAGAGGCTGTTTCAAAATGAAGTTTCCCCCCAATAGCATCATCTTTATAGACTTTATCATCTTTTACATCATGACTCTGATATGTCCCTCTGATGTATCCATCTACAATTGTCTGATTTACATTGTTTGCCTCTACTCCCACAATAGTAAATAGAGCTAACCCTATTATCTTTTTCTTCATTACATCTCCATTTAATATATTAATAATAATTATCATTAATATTTTATTTCAAGAGAATAGTACAAAAAAGATTCTTAAAATAGAATAAAAATGATAATAACTATCATAATATAATTTTTGCTTATAGCATTTTTTACATATCCATCTGAGGAGAAGTTGGTAGCCATTGTTTCAAAACTTACGGCAAGAGGTAGTTGGGAAGTCTCTTTAATGTTAAAGCTGTAATAAGCTGTAGGACTCTTTTGTAGCCCTGAATTTAGGGCTTTAAAGAGGGTAAAAACTACTTATTATCCATTTACTCCTACTTTTTATCCTTTAAATACTACTTTCTATCCATTTAATACTATAATAAAATTTAATATAGTAGTTATAGAATATTGCTATTTTTGATTTAAAATTCTCTTTTTTTAGCTGATATATAAGAGATAAAATAGTTGTAGAAGATAATATTAAAGCTTAATACTATTTTTTATCCATTTAATACTATATATTTTAAAAAAGTAGTATTAGAGAGTAAAAAGTATATACTATCATAAAAAAAGGTATAGTTTTTATGAAAACAGATTTAACAAAACGAAATCATGGGAGACAATCACATATTC
>QNZV01000053.1 GCA_003978395.1 Sulfurovum sp.
CCCGAGCTTACTATTCCGTCTAGTCCACTTATTAAAACCGAAGCTGATGGTTCATTAGGAGTTATCGTAAAAGAGGGTCTTTATGTTTGGAAAGTTCACAAAAAGTTTCCTTTTGTTGATGGCTCAAATAATGCTAATAATTTATGGATACCAATTCGAGCAGAAAGACAAGAGGTTAGTTTTGTAAAAAATAGAGTTAATGCTTGTAACCAATGCCATCAGGATAGAAATCAGGATGTTATTGATTACTTTGAAAATTAAGTTTCAACAGCTCATACAAAGATGCAAGGAGATTTGGCTGATGTTATTGGAACAGATAAAGATATTAGTGAGTATAACGCTACAAAAGATATTCCTGATTTTCAAAAAAACATTGCTCCTCTTCTAACAAAAAAAGCTCTAAATGGTGGAGGCTCTTGTGTCAGTTGTCATAATGCAACAGATAAATTAAATCTCTCAAACATGACAGGAATATCTGTGATGAACGCAACATTTAGAAACTTTGTTTTAGGGGCACATAAAATGCCTGACAGTGAAGAGGTTTTACCCTACAACTACAGCTCTATTAATCCTATGGGAATGGATGACCAGTACCATCCTGCTCCTTTTTTATGGTCGTTACTTCTAAATGATGATTTAACTGTACCTGAAGATGAAAATCACTCTAACAGCTCCAGTAGGGATTTAGACAGAGACAATGACTATGGTGCGAAATATAGTGAAAATGTTATTAGTGAAATAAATAGAATCAATGGTATCTATGACCACTCTAAACACTGGTCACTAGAAGATACACAAGCGATTATCACTTACGGTTCAACACGATTAGCAGCTGGTCTATCCGATAGGATTACGTTTGTTCCAAACAGTTTAAGTACAAGTACGCCACAAGCTCAAAAAGCATATCAAGCATTAGTAAAAAACTGTTACTCTTGTCATAACAATCATACTGTAGGTGGAATGAACGATAATGAATTTGAAGATGTTAAGCCAAAAGAGAAACGCTTTAATGATAATGTGTTTTTACGAGATACCCAAACACGATTTGTAATTCATCATCATTTAGCCAATAAAGGAGATACGAACTACTCTAAAAATTTAAATCAAAGTGATATTAGAGTATCAATGAGTAGAACGTTAGGCTCTGCATTGCATAGAGTAGATTTTAATGATATTAATAATTCTGAACTTTTAGTCTATGCAAGAGGATACTATATAGAGAGTAATGGAGACCATACCCCTCTAAAGAGTACTGTAAAAGCACACAGTGGTTATGGAATGGATGAAGGAAGTGATGCCTACAATGCTGTTTCAAATTGGCTAAATGGTATAGCCATGGTAAATAATGCACCAAGCATTGAGCAACCTACAACAGCTATTACATTTAAAGAGTATGATGAACCTACTTACCTTCCAAATGATATTAGATGGAGTGACCCTGATAATGAACTTTCTCAAGCTTTTATTTCAAGTAGTGGAACAACAGAACATTCATTTAATGACTCTATGCTTTCATTAGAATATACCTCATTCACTTCTGCTAAACTTCAAACTTATGCTATTTTGGGAGATAGAGGAGACCAAAACTTTACATTTACGGTTAGTGATGGACTTAGTACAGGTTCAACCCAAACCATACCTGTAACAGTAACTTCTGATTATGTTATTCCTGAACCAAACGCTACACTTCCTCCTGCGTATCTTTACTTTACCGATAGAAATACCTCTATGCTTAAAAAGCTAGACACGAATGGAAGTGTAATAGATATAGGTGTTATTGATGGCTTTAATAAAGACTGGACAACGATGTATCGTCGGGCTGATAAAGGGTGGTTATACTTTGTCAATCAAGAAGAGCAAAAAATATATGTTGTAGAAGAGAATAGTTCTAATGTGCTATTTAACATTACTTTAAATCATGAACCAAATAAAGAGACAACTACCCATAAGCAAACTCTCTATTTAATTTGGTGGAGACCTGCCGAAGGAAACATAACAGACCCCAACTATAAAGCAGGAGAACTCCAAGGGTTACTAGAGTCCAAATTTAGCAAAACAAAAGATGGAGACTGGTATGTATCGTTAGGTTCAGGAGAACAAGAAGAGACTGTTGTTCCAGAATGGAGAACAAAACTACAAGATGGAGCAAATACTTTAGCTGTATATGTATGGAAACGTGCTACATTTATGAGCAAATGGGTTAACGAAGGTATTGATAGAATGAGTGTTCTAAATCTTGTCACAGGAAAAGCAAAAGGATTAAGTGATTTCTCTTTCCCTGCCAAAACAGTCAATGGCGTTGATTATAATGCTAGTGATTATAATAATGTTCGTGCTATTGTTGTAGCAGAAGATGGTGCATTTTATGGATTTAACAAAGATTTAAATAAAACGGTAGAGACATTTAATTTTGACCCAATAGAACAGATTCAAAAAAAGGTCTCTGTACCTACATGGTTACAAGAGTATATCAATAACTATCAAAATTATGCTACACCATTTTTGGTTATTGAGCCAAAAAAATAAAAAGGGAAAAGTTTATTTGATGAAAAAATTATATTTAATAACTATTCTACTTATATTTATTGGTTGTGGAGGAAGTAGTAATAGCTCCTCTTCAATACCTACTGTTGATAACAATCAATCGGTTATAGAGACTAATAACACAACTGATAATAATCAACCTCTTATAGACACCAATATCACAACCGATAATAATCAACCTGTTATAGAGACTAATATCACAACCGATAATAATCAACCTGTTATAGAGACTAATATCACAACTGATAATAATCAACCTCTTATAGACACCAATATCACAACCGATAATAATCAACCTGTTATAGAGACTAATATCACAA
>QNZV01000090.1 GCA_003978395.1 Sulfurovum sp.
AATAGAAACGTTAGTAGCCATTCAAGCATAATTTATTCTTGCTCTACGTAGTATTAATTAATGGCCTGGCTTGACTGGTTGGTAGCTTCGGCAGTTTTTCTACCTTTGTTAGCTTACAGTATTTTCGCTGCTAATCAGCAGTTAAGTGAAAAGGTGAGTATGCAAACTTACGAAGTTAAAGTAAAGGTCTTGCAGTATTGGCATCAGCTTTTTGAGACTTTTGGCTTGCCTGCTGATTGGTCTGCCGGCTATTGGGAAAGTATAGGTTTGGCAATGCCACTTTACAAACTGCCTATAAGCGTGACAGAACCTGCAGGTATCTCACGTACGCTAGAGCCAGTAGATATTCACATAGTTCTAGATCCTGAATGTGAAAATAGAGCATTGAATAGCACTATAAGGGTTTTCTATCAAGGTAAAGAAATCCCTTTCAGTCTCTACAATGTAACTTACTGCTCACCAGGTTATGTAAAAGAAACTAATCTAGTTTTTCTTGCTAATGTCTCCGCTAACGAAACCAAGATCTATTACTTGTATTTTTCTAATGACACAGCTGTTTTACCTGCTAGCTACTCGACTGATCTAAATTATGGCAGTTACTTGGAAAACTCGAAAGTAAAATTAAACCTCACAGGTGAGGTCAGTGACGTATATGATGAAAATGGTATAGACTTAGCACGATTGAAAACGATAAAAGAGATACACCACGCCTCATTAGAAGAGTATGCAACAGTTAGTTGTAACTGTACCTATATTCCTGTGAGTAAATATCCAAAAGATGGTCATGCTGTTTGGCATCTCCCTTGTGATATTGCATTTCCTTCTGCGACCCAAAATGAGTTGACCTTAGTCGATGCAAAAAAGTTACATGAAAACGGTTGTATTCTAATCAATGAGGGTGCAAATATGCCAACAACAGCTGAAGCGTTGTCTTTTATTCGTGAGAGTGATATGCTATTTTCTCCAGGCAAGGCAGCCAATGCAGGAGGTGTTGCTACATCACAGCTAGAGATGAGTCAAAATGCCAGTATGGCTCAGTGGAGTTTTCAAGAAGTGGATATTAAACTGCGTACTATTATGCAAAATATTTTTAAAACGGCTTATGATACATCGGTAGAGTTTGGTTGTAAAGGCGATTTGGTAGTTGGTGCAAATATTGCAGGATTTAGAAAAGTAGCCGACTCGATGATTGACCAAGGGTCGGTTTAAATTTATTGAATTTATGAGAGTAGTTTTTTACTCTCATCTAAAATTTTAAATGATAAGTCAAGCTTTGAGGCTCTTCCTAAATCAACAGCCTCTTTACTATTAATAAATGTTATAGCATTGTCTTCTGTTCCAAAACTTTGACAATCTTTTAGCAGATTGTAACAGACAGCATCTATCTCTTTACTCTCTATAGAACTTTTAGCGTTATCAAAACCATTTTCACTATCCATTTCTGCTTTAAATGCAACGGTAATCAATCCCAATTTATTAACCACTTTAAGTACATCTTCGGTCTGTTTTAGCTCTACTTTCCACGTTTCTCCAATATCTGATTTTTTAATTTTTCCACTTTGAGGAAATTTAGGAGTAAAATCAGCCACAGCAGCCGCCATAAAGAGATAAGGCTTTTTCTGTATTAGATGAATTGGTTCAGAGCTGTTCATAGTAGCTTTGCTCATTTTACCTTTTTTAGAGACACGCACAGCATCAACGGTGTAATCTTTCATCTCTTCGGCACTCTCTACCTCTATAGTATAGATTTCAGATGGAATTTCAGAATGCTCTTTGCTTGTAATCAAACAGACATCAGCACCCTTTAAATAGAGTGAAGTAGCCAAAGCATTTGCCATTTTTCCTGATGAAAAGTTTGAAAGGTATCGCACTTCATCAATTTTCTCACGTGTTCCTCCACCTGTTACTACCACTTTTCTATTTGTCCAAAACTCCTCTTCTAGCAAGGCTTTTGCTGTTTGATGAAATATTTCAGAAGGCTCTGCCAATGCTCCATTTCCTGTGTCGCCACAAGCAAGTAGCTTAGATTGAGAAGCAATAATACGCACCTCATTAACCCCCAACATCTTTAGAGAACCCACGGTATAGTGATGCTCAATCATATTTGTATTTGCCGATGGAGCAATAAGCAACGTTTTGTTAAACGCAAGAGCCGTTTGCAATAAAATATTATCAGCAATCCCTTTGCTCATTTTATTAATTGTATTGGCTGTTGCAGGAGCAACGACAAATACATCACAAGCTTTACCAATATCAATATGATTTAGTTCTGAAGCCCAAGATTCAGAAGACTCTGTAAGAACAGCATTTCGTGTAAGTGCTTCAAAGGTTAACGCCGACACAAAACGCTCTGCCGAAGGGGTCATAACCACATGCACCGATGCACCTGCTTTAATAAAAAGACGAGCCAAATCACAAGCCTTATACGCCGAAATACTTCCTGTTACACCTAAAAGAACGGTTTTGTTTTTTAAATCTATTTGCATAATAATAGCTCACTTTATTTTTGATAATTAGTTTATTCTATTATGTTTTGCTGTGGGTTAGATGAAAAATTCTTTTACTGTTGTAGATGTTACTTTAAGTGTGTAAGTTTTGAATCAACTATATAAGTATTCTACCAATATTATATTCATTCGGAATCGGAGACTTTAGTCCCGAATAAGGCTAGGCTAAAGCCATTGTTTCCAATTTTTTTGAAATTAATTTTGGCTAGGTACTTATTTAACCCTAACCATAATAATACTCTTTTGTTTATCTTTATAATCTATATCAAAATGGTTTTTATACTTTTTAAAAGCATCTCCCCATCTATCAAAACCATAATTTTTAGCAATCAAGGAAGC
>QNZV01000018.1 GCA_003978395.1 Sulfurovum sp.
GAGTTGGATAAATATTATAGAGGTCTATTACAGTGGAAATATGATGTTGAGTGGAGTAAATATTATGACTCTACAACATGTATTTATCGAAATTTTGAAGATAATAGAGGGAAAGTATAGGGAAATATTGTTAAATATAGTAATTTGACAAGAGTTCATGGTTTATGACAAGGGAAGAGTTAACCTATTAACTAATTTTTGGATTATTACTTGGTATTTTTTAAACAAAAATGCAATAGATACAAGAAAAAACTTTATATTAGCAAATATGCTTTGTGTGAAGAGTCTGTTGAAGATGTATATTATTTGTTATGACTTCAAAAGAGTTGAAGCTTCATTATGAGGAGTCATAGGTTTTATGGTAGTTTGACGATAAACTATGGTAATTTAACGATAAAATCCTCTTTCAATCCGATAAAAGCACCATTTCAGCCACATTCAACTCTTTAAAGTAGTATTTCTTCAATAATGTACAAGCTATGGTAGTTTGACGAGTTTCTATTTTATGGGCTTTGCACTCTTTAAGAGGCTTGTTCTCGTCATACATTAGAGATTATGGCAATATGACGAGTTCTAAATTTAAAATATAAAGCTATGGTAGTTTGACGAGTTTTTGTTGTAAAACATAGAAAAAATTTCTTATAATATTGCAAAAATACCTATTTTATAGGCTTTTGAGTGATTAAAATAGTTTTTTTAGATAATTTATTTGCTATGGTAGTTTGACGAGTTTAGTTATAACTCTATTTCTAAGCTTGATAGTAAACTCAAAAAGTTCACTATAGGAGTGATGAATGTCGGTTATAACGCCTATAAATAACGATTTCGACTCTATTCAACTATTCAATATAGTATATTTTCAATATTGTACAGAACTTTTTAGTGATTTTAGATGACGGTAAAATGACGAGTTTTTCCTTTGCTCCAATGCAAAATGTTCAAAATCAATGAACCTAAGCTGTCCAACAATAATAGAAAATGCCAATGCTTTTGAAACCATAAATTTACGACACTCTACCTAAAGTCGTAATAAAAAAGTGGTTATTCAACGTCTGACACCTAGAGTTAGAGTAGTAGTTACAAAATATCACTTCTGTTTTCAATTATCCGATATATCTTATATTATATATCTATTTTAATCTATTTTGTTTGATAATGATATATCAATAAAATAAGGGAAATCATGAAAAGTATATTTACACTACTAATATTATTAACTTCCATAACATCACTTAGCTATGCAAAAGCTAAATACTGCAAAGAGTTCAATAGCCAAGCTGAAGCTCAAAAATATTTCAAAACACACAATGCCAAAAGACTTGATAGAGATAAAGATGGAGAGGCATGTGAATGCCTCAAAGGTGGCTCTAGCTATGATAAAAGTAGTTGTAAAAGATGGCGTAAAAAGTATAAGAAAAATTAATACTCAAAGTCCATTTCAGAAAACTTTATTTAAAAATTTTTCTATATCCCCTTCAAAGCCATCAACAACTCAGAAAAAACAGCCACACGTGTTTTCTTATCATTATCGGTCATCATGTAGATAACTTCACTAAGCTTTTTAGGCACTGAGGGGTTTAGTTTTGTGACCTCATCACGTTTTATTTTTCGTGCTTGAACCAATACAGGTTCAAATCCCTCTGTTGCTACATAACGCTTTTCGCCTGTCAGCAGTTTAAAGAGTTTTAGACCAAAATCAAAGATTTCAAAGTTCTCTTTTTTAAAGGTCTTTGGACTCTTATCTAACTCAAAGGTAACATCTAAACCTAGTTTATCATTTAAAATATAGTTAATCTTTGTAAAAAATCCTATAGCTTGATAAGAGTAATTGGCAGAGAAGTATCGCTCTTCAAAGGTCTCAAATGTCTCTCCTCGCTCTTTTAAATTGGCATAAGTTTTTAAAAGGTATTTAACATGATATTTTGCTTCGGTTATAGGCAGAGATTTATGCAACATTTTTGCTTCAAATGCTCTACGGGTTATCTTTCCACCCATAAAAATATGAACGCCATCTACACGTTTACCACTATCATCTTTGGCTTTACAGCCCTCAAACCCAATATCGGCAATACCGTGAACCCCACAACCTTTTGGACATGCTGACCAGTTCATTCGTACCATTCCACTCTCGATAGCTACTTCATTATTCAAAAAATTAGCCATCTCTACAGCATCAGGTTTATTGGGAATAACACCAAAACTACAGGTATGTGTTCCTGCACAAGCTATCATATCATTAAAGTAGATATTGTTAAACTTTTTATATTTTGCAAAAATAGTAGTTGACTCAAAAGCATCCAACATATCTTTATCTATATCAACAACATAGAGATTTTGGTCGTAAGTCAAACGTAAATCTCCAGAAGCAAAACTCTTGGCTCTTTTTGCTACTTCAATAAGGTCTGTACCCGAAAAGACACCCGATGGTACAATAATTTTATGTGCATATTTACCGTTACGTTGCAGAACTCTGTTTGCTCCTAAAGCAATATTTTGTGACTGAACCAAAGTTTGACCTGCTGTTTCAAAAGTTTGACCTGCTTTAGACTCTACCCCTTTTACAAAGGCTTCCATTCCTACATCTTGTAGTAAAAAATGCAAACGGTTTTTGTTACGGTTGTCTCGGTAACCATACTGTTTAAATGTTTCAAGCAGTGCCATATAAAAAGTTGGAACCTCATCAACAGTTACAAAGACATTAGCATCTTTGGACTGTACACCAACTCTTGCACCCAAATAGACATT
>QNZV01000157.1 GCA_003978395.1 Sulfurovum sp.
ATACATATTCGTAAAAATTTTAATGAAACTATGTTTTTTAAACCCAATTTACAAACCGATAAAGAGGGAAATATTATTATTAATTTTAAAACAAATGAAGCCTTGAGTCGTTGGAATTTTATTGGTTTTGCACACAGTAAAGGGCTAAGAACAGCCATTATCAACAAAACATTAACCACACAAAAAGATTTAATGGTTGTCTCTAATTTACCTCGATTCTTTAGAGAGAAAGATACCATTACCCTTTCGGCTAAAATTGTAAATATGAGCGAAAAAGATTTAGATGGAGAGTGTGAACTGAAACTTGTAGACCCACTTACTGAAAAAGCAATCTACCCAAATAGAGAGTTTAAAAAACTGTTTCATGTAAAAAAAGGCTCTTCTGCAATCGTTAATTTTACCATTACCGTACCCAATATTGATAAAATATCTGCTATAAAACATACCCTTATTGCACGAACAGCGACACATACCGATGCTGAACAGGTTATTAAACCTATTTTATCTAACAGAGTATTTATTACAGAGAGTAAAGTTCTATCGGTTAAAGCCAATGAAGAGAAAACATTTACATTAAAGTCTATGGCTTCAAATAATTCAACAACATTACAAAACCATAAATTAACCCTTGAATTTACATCAAATCCTGCATGGTATGCGATTCAATCCTTGCCCTATCTTATGGAGTATGAGCATGAGTGTAGCGAACAACTCTTTTCACGATATTATGCCAATGCGTTGGCTCAAAAAATTGCCAATAAAACACCTAAGATAAAAGCTATTTTTGATGAGTGGAGAAGCAAAGGCAAACTAAAATCAAAACTCTCAACCAATCAAGAACTCAAATCGGTTCTACTCGAAGAGACTCCTTGGGTATTAGAAGCCCAAAGCCAAGAGCAACAACAAAAAAACATTGCTCTACTTTTTGATTTACATAAAATAGCATCTGAACAGAAAGAGGCTTTAGAAAAATTGGGAAAAAGACAATTATCTACAGGTGGTTGGAGTTGGTTTGGTGGAAATGAAGCGAGTTGGTACATCACTCAATACATACTAGAGGGAATGGGACACCTAAATGTTTTAGGTGTTACAACCAATAATAGTATGATTCCACCTGCAATTAACTATATAGACCAACAGATTGTACAAGAGTATAACAATCTATTAAAATCGGTAGAAAATGGTTACCGAAAGTTAGAAGATGATAATTTAAATTCGATGATTATTCACTACCTTTATACACGAAGTTTTTTTGATAAAAAAATGGATAGCAATACAAAACAAGCACACAAATACTATCTTGAACAAGCTAAAAAATTTTGGACAACAAAAGGAATCTATGAAAAAGGGATGATTGCTTTAGCTCTTCATCGTTTAGGAGAGAAGTGTTCAGATATTGTTGCCTCTCTCAAAGAACATGCTATTCATAATGATGAGTTAGGAACATACTTCAAATATACCAATGGCTACTATTGGAATGAACTCCCTATCGAAACACATGCTCTGATGATTGAACTGTTTGAAACCATTACAGACGATAAAGAGATGGTAGAGAATCTAAAAATATGGTTACTAAAACAGCGACAAACAAGCCACTGGAAAACAACAAAAGCGACCTCATCTGCTATCTATGCCCTACTCTCTAATAACAACTGGCTAGAGAGTAATAAACTCGTAGAGCTAAGTTTTGATACAACAAAAAAATATCAACCAAAACTCAAAGAGGCTCAAAAGAGAGCTATCAAAGGCTTGGGTTATTATAAAGTAAGCTACAATCAAGATGAGTTTGATAACTCTATGGCAACAGTAAAGGTAAAAAATCCAAATAAAAGCATTGCATGGGGTGGGATGTATTGGCAATATTTTGAAGATATGGACAAAGTAAAAACTTTTAAAGAGACTCCATTAACGATTGATAAAAAACTATTTTTAATTGAAGAGACAAAACAAGGAAAAGAGTTAATAGCCCTAACTCAACAAGCATTAAAAGTAGGCGATAAAATAAAAGTAAGAATAGAAATCAGAGTAGATAGAGAGATGGAGTACATGATGTTAAAAGACAGCAGAGCATCTACTTTTGAACCATTAAACGTAATTAGCCAATACAAATATCAAGATGGATTAGGCTACTACCAAAGCACCAAAGACAACGCTACCTATTTCTTTATAGATTATTTACGAAAAGGAACATATGTATTTGAATACCCATTGGTTGTTACCCACAAAGGAGTATTTTCAAATGGTATTACAACGATAGAGAGCATGTATGCACCTGAATTTAAGAGTCATAGTGAGGGGATTACAATAGAGGTTCATTAAAATTACTATTCGCCGATTCCCAAAAGGGAATCGACGGCTTTAATCTCACTATGGCTACAAAACAAATCAATATATCTTGATATATAAAAAATTTTGCTATACTCTCAAAAAACTAAGAAGGAAATAAAGATGAGTAAAAAAATTCTTATTCTCTGTACAGGGAACTCTTGCCGAAGTATTATTGCTGAAGCGTTGATAAACAAATACCTTGATGGTTTTACAGCATACAGCTCAGGGGTTGCTCCTAGTGGAAAGGTTAATCCAAATGCTAAGAAAATTTTAGAAGAGAATAATGCTTGGTCAGATTCTTATTGTTCTAAAACACTAGACACACTTAAAGAGATAGAGTTTGATTTAGTAGTAACGGTTTGTGATAATGCGAAAGAGACCTGCCCTACCTTTCCTAAGCCCACAACGGTTATTCA
>QNZV01000143.1 GCA_003978395.1 Sulfurovum sp.
TCATCAGCAGGAGTGGTAACCGTTAAGCCTTGGTCTGTAAAAGTAAAAATAGCTACCTTCAAACTTCTAAAACCTTTAGGATTTGCAAAAATCCGAGAACTTTTTATTGCTCCTGATGCAAAAAATATGAGCCATGAGATGTATGAAACATTCAAAAATGTGGTCGATGAAGATTTTGAATCAGAGTTTGCTAAATCTCAAAGTAGGGCATTATGCTTTTGGGGTATTGATGATACAGCTACCCCTTTGTATACAGGAGAGAAGATAGCAGGTCTAATCAAAAATTCCAAGTTTTATCCTTTAGAGGGTGAGCACTTTTTCTTTTTGAAACATGCTAAGTTTATTGCTTTTGAAATAGAAAATGACATAAATCAAAAAAGATTATAGTTTCTTAGATTATAATCGGATAACTATTTCTATTAAAGGGTCTAAATGACATTTATACTAATTAAAACCATTCACCTGTTTTCTGCATTTATCTATGGAGGTTTTCTTATTACAGACAATCTCTTTTTAAATAAGATGCCCAGAAGTTTAAACGACGAAGAGCATAAAAAAGCACGAGAGTCATTTATGATGTTTGTTCGTAAAGTTGTTCCACCTTCACTTATTATGGCTGTTATTACAGGGCTTTACTTAATCAGTCAAGTGTTTGGAACAATAGGCGAAGATGGTATGACTAATTTTCAAATGCTTTTAGCACTTAAAGCATTTTTAGGTCTATGGTTAGGACTTCGTGGTTTTATGCAAGTTTATTTAAAAATTCAACCATTAGTCTTTAAGGGTCATCAGTTGCCATTTGCTTTTGTTTTGACAATTATATTCTTGTCTCAGTTTATGTATGTAGTATAAAAAAGTATTTTGATAATTTATTTATCAAAACACTTTCAATCTTTCCCCCCCCTTCTTTAAGAGGGGGAGAAAAAGGTCTTAAGCTTTATTTTTTTTCTTTCTAAAGAGTAATATTCCAAAGAGTGAACTTAAAATTGCTGTTAATCCCATTCCCCATTTACTTAAAGTTGGAATCGAATTAGTACTGTAATCTTCACATGATGCTTCATCTGAAACTCCAGCTACTTCAGTTTTCTTAATGGCAATACCTGCTCCACTGAGTACTTTTCTTGCTCCATTATCATATACTTCATATTCGATTGGCGTTGGTTCTGAATCAGTTAATGGTTCATATGTAATTTTTCCATTATCTAATGCTCTCCATGTACCTTCTCCTGTGATATTAAGTATTTTTACGCTTCTTGCTGAAGATTTTTCAAATGTTGAACCTGGATGTTCATCCATAAATCCTTCAGGAACAATAATTTTAAGAGTAGATAAATTTAAATCACCATTATCATTTTTAAGAACATCTATTACTATTATATCTTTTAAATCAGAGGTTACGACAATATCATCTCTAAGAAGTCCAGGATAGTTCACTTCTATAATCTGTGCTGCTAATTGTGTTCCATCTTCTCTACTCATTGAATATTTAATCGGTGATGGATCATATACAAATCCATCTTCTGGATTAAAGACAATCTTTCCATCTTCTACGCTCCAAGTACCTTCTCCTTTAACAACTACTTCACCATTCTCATCTGCACCTTCTAATTTCACTGAATTGACATCGATATCTTTAGCTACTGTTGGTATGCTTACTTCCACTATTTCATGTATTATATTTTCAGGATCTTTTTCTTCCCCACCTAGTGAATAAATAATTGGCTCAAGTTCTGACAATTCATTATTTTCTGCTATTACTTCGGTATTTCTACTATCAATAACTGCTTGAATCTCTGCCCGTCTTGGAGTGGATGGGTCTTCATAAGTCCCTTGTGTCAATGCTTCTGTATAATCAGTTCCATTAATAGCACCTTTTACATCTCTAATACTATTAAGTTCTGATGCTGTTACTGTTCCATTTCCTGCAATAGTATCTGCTACTTTTATAAGGTTATTGTTTGAAATATTTTCTACATTAATCACAGCTTGAATTTCACTTATAGTTGGATTTTCTCTATCTACAAATGTTCCTTCTTGAAGTGCTTCTGAATAATCAATATCTTCAACAGCTCCACTTACACCTAAAATAGAATTGATTTGCTCTGCTGTTACACCTAGTTCATTTGAGTTTCCTGCAATATATTCCGAGACTTCTGCAAATCCTTCGTTTGAAGCATTTAGTTCTGTATTTTTAGCATCAATCACAGATTGAATTTCTTTTGTTGTTGGATGAGATTGGTCTGCATAAGTTCCATACTCAATTGCTTCTGAATAGTCAATACCATCAATAGCTCCACTTATACCTCTAATTGAGTTAAGCTCTTCTGCTGTTACGGTTGTTGTTCCTTCAATATTTTCTATTACTTTTTCAAGGTTCATATTTGAAATATTCTCTGCATCAACTACAGCTTGAATTTCTTCAGCTGTTGGCTTAGTTGGGTCTATAAATCTTCCTAATTGAAGTGCTTTTGAATAATCAATACCTGATTCTGCTCCACTCACACCTTCAATTGCATTAATTTGCTCTGCTGTTACTGCTGTTCCATTTCCTGCAATAGCTTTTATTATTTCAGAGTATTTTGCATTTAAATCATTTACTTCTGTATTTTTAGCATCAATCACTGCTTGAATCTCTTTTGCTGTTGGATTAGATGAATCTACGTAAGTTCCATTTGCTAAGGCTTCTGAATAATCAGTACCATCAACAGCTCCACTTACATCTCTAATAGCATTAAGCTC
>QNZV01000130.1 GCA_003978395.1 Sulfurovum sp.
TATACTATTTTTATCTCAATTAGTAGAGAACTAGCCCCTTTGTTAGCAGGTCTTATGGTAACAGCACAAGCCATCTCTTCGATGGCTGCAGAGCTTGGAACGATGCGTGTAACAGAGCAGATAGATGCTATTGAAACATTGGCAGTAGACTCTAAAAAGTATCTTGTTATTCCTAGAATTATTGCAACAACTATTGCTGTACCTATATTGGTTATTGCTTTTGACTTTATCTCTAATATGTCAGCATTTTTAATGGCATGGTTTGCTTTAGATATGAATCCTGTGGTTTATGCAGACAGCATTCAACAGCTTTTACATTTTTCAGATATTGGTTCGGGTATTTTAAAAGGGCTCTTTTATGGGTATCTTATTGGAAGTATTGGTTCATATGTAGGGTATCTCACAACAGGTGGAGCAAAAGGAGTGGGTATATCAACAACCAAGGCAGTTGTTTTGGCATCGGTTACGGTATTTGTTGCTGATTTATTTTTATCCATTATATTTATGGCGTTGGATTGGTAGTTATTGGTCGGTCAAAGCCGACCTTTTAAATTTAAGACAATCTAATTCTAACAGACTCTTCGTGAGCCGTTAACCCCTCGGTATTTGCAATCAACGCACACGCCTCTCCTATCTCATTTAATCCCTCTTTTGTCATAGAGATGATAGAAGATTTCTTTAGGAAATGGTCTACTGATAATGGAGAATAAAATTTGGCTGTTCCACCTGTTGGTAAGGTATGGTTTGGCCCTGCGATATAGTCTCCAATAGGTTCAGGTGTGTATTCGCCCAAAAATATAGCTCCTGCATGTTTCACTTTTGCCAATAAATCCATTGGATTTGTAGTGACTATTTCCAAGTGTTCAGGTGCAATTTGATTCATTAAATCAATCGCTTCATCCATATTTTGAGTTATAATAATTGCTCCACGCTCTTGAATAGATGTTCTAGCAATCTCTTCACGTGATAGTGTTCCTAAAAACTCTTCAATCTTATTAGCTACTTTTGGAGCTAAAGAGGCATCGGTTGTAATTAAAATTGAACTCGCCATCTCATCATGTTCTGCTTGTGAGAGTAAATCTATGGCTAAATAGTCAGGTCGTGCTGTAGAATCAGCCAAAATTCCTATTTCACTAGGCCCTGCAATCATATCAATATTTACTTCGCCATAAACCAATTTTTTAGCCGTTGCTACAAAAATATTTCCAGGTCCTGTAATCACATCTACTTTGGGAATTGTCTCTGTTCCATACGCCATTGCTCCAATAGCTGATGCTCCACCTACTTTGAATACTTTTGTTACTTTACATAAGTGACAAGCAGCCAAAAGCAGTTCATTAAGCTCATCATCAGGTGCAGGAGTACAGACAACTATCTCTTCTACACCTGCTACAATAGCAGGAATAGCATTCATCAACAATGATGATGGATAGGCTGCTTTTCCACCAGGAATATAGAGTCCTGCTGAATCTACAGCTGTGACTTTTTGCCCCAACATAGAACCATTTTTTTCAAAGTCAAACCATGATTTTGGCATCAATTTTTGGTGGTAGTTTTCAATTCTATCATAGGCTAAGTGCAGTGCATCTCTTAACGTAGGGTCAATATTATTGTACGCCTCTTCCATAGAACTTAAAGTTACCTCCAATGCTTCATCTGAACTTGGACTCCAACGGTCAAACTTGGAAATATGGCTTTTTACGGCAGAGTTTCCATCATTTTTAATCTCATCAAGAAGCCCTTTTACAATAGAAGTTACTCCATCAATATCCATCGCTCCACGTTTTAATAACTCATCAAATTCACTCTGAAAGTTTTCATCTTTTGTACTAAATATTTTCACTGTATTTCCTTTTATATCTCTCTAACATACTCTCATTACCAATCAATCCACCTTGAT
Source organism: Sulfurovum sp. (assembly GCA_003978395.1). Taxonomy (GTDB): domain Bacteria; phylum Campylobacterota; class Campylobacteria; order Campylobacterales; family Sulfurovaceae; genus UBA1140. The sequence goes on from QNZV01000130.1 coordinate 1,901, forward strand.
GAATGTAGAGCAGTGGTTTATCAAAAATTTGTGGATTCTCCAACAAGGTTAGCCATCCATGTGGGTCATAAAGTAAATCAAACTCTATGCCCATTTTGTTTTGTAATTCTAACCAAATATTATAAGACTCTCTATAGAGCTTTCCAAAGTGTCGTTTTTTTGAAGGTGTTACAATAGTTGGATGAGCGTTTTTATCTTTTTCAAGCATCAAAAACTGCTCTTTCAGATAATCTACACCACCAACACAAGGTGTGGTATAGACTCTATATTTGCTATGCTTTTGTAAAAAAAGAGCAGTTGTTCCTGTGCCTGAAGGCAAAAAGATATTTAGCTCTTCTATCTGTTGCTCCTCTCTCCAAGACTCTATCTCTTTGGCTAAAATTTCTAGACCATATTCAGCCTCTTTTTGTCGTCCACCCTCTTCTATAAAAAGGGCTGTTTTATCGGTTGATGCAATAGGAGTCTTCTCCTCTACATATATTTTCATCCCATTTTCAAGAGCATACTTATAGTTTCCATGAGGATTCTCTTTTAAATAGTCGGCTATATGTGTTGTGTAATAATCAAACTTCCACCCCTGTTTTTTTGCTAAAACAGAGAGAGAGTACATCGCATTGGATTGAGCCGAGCCATAAGAGACAACTTTTTGAATAAGGGGGAATTGATGGGCTAAATAGTAGTGAAATTTACGAGCCTTGTTCCCTGAAAAATCTTTAGAGAGT
>QNZV01000024.1 GCA_003978395.1 Sulfurovum sp.
TTCTAAAATTTTTTTAGTTAAAAACTCTTTTCTGATAGCATTTGAATTTACTATAGCCTCAATTATAGAGTTTGGAGTTAGCAAACATATATATGAGACCAAAGGAAAAGTTGCAGGGTACGTACAAACTGTTTTAGGTTGGACGAGATTAGAAAAGAGTCCCATTGTTTACCCTCCTAACTCTAAAGATTTTCAAAGTGGCTTCGAGGAGATAAAGGTAAATGCAAAATATCTTTTACCTAAATCAATTGTTTTAGAAGAGTGGCAACCCATTGGGGTAGTTTTTGGAGATGAGTTTCTTGCTGACCATGCTGATACTTATCTGTTTTGGAACAAAGAGTTACATCAAGCTTTGTGTGTTTATACATACTCTTGATTTATTGGAATAAAAAATGAACAAATATTACCATGTAACCATTGCATCAAACTTCGTAAAAGGCTTTGACAAATACAAAAAAGTCTACTCAAAAAAGAATTTAAAAGCCTCTACTTTTTCTGAACAATTTTTTATTTTAAAAAAAGATGAACTTGATATTGGTATTACAAAAGCAAGTAAACTGCTTCAAAAAGTAGGGATTAAAGAGGACTTTTTAATTGTTTTAGAAACAGATATTGGAGATTTGTTAACCCATAATGACCATGAGACAGGTTTGGCACAGTATATTAAACAGAATTATATTGATTTAGTCTCCGTTTATACTTTAGATGAAGAGTATAAGTTAAAAGCTATTCGGATTGAAGACCTAACAGCTAAATCGTTTGAGCTTAATTTTGATTTACAAAGAGACTATAATGAGATTCGACCAAGAAGTATCTCTATTTTACCTGTTAAAAGTGGTTGTCAAGCGAACTGTGATTTCTGTTTTTCAACTTACTCTGTCTCGGAAGATTTAGAAAAAGGGCTTTTGAAAAATGATAGCATAGCATTTTACCTAAAGTTAGCCAAAGAGAGAGGAGCAAGTAGAGCTGTGATTACAGGTGGTGGAGAGCCAACACTTATTGCACATAATAAGCTTTTAGAGATGATTGAACAGTGTTCTTTTTATTTCCCTCAAAAGGTTGTACTCATTACCAATGCTCACAACTATGCCATACAAAAACCTCATGAGATTTTAAAGACGCTTAATGAGTTAAAAGAACATGGATTGACTGATTTATCTATCTCTAGGCATCATTATGATGATGGCAAAAATGAAGAGATAATGAAGCTTCATACTCCCATAGAGAATATTTTAAAGGTCAATAAAAATACTCAAACAGAACTTAATATTCGCTTAATTTCTGTACTTCAAAAGGGTGCTGTAGACTCAAAAGAGGAGATAGCCCGTTATTTAAATTGGGCTGGTTCTTTTGGGGTAGAGCAGATATGTTTTAAAGAGCTTTATGTGGCTACTTCAAGTGAATCTTACTATCATGAATATTCAGCCAATGATTTCTCCTACGAAAACCAAGTCTCATTACGTCTTGTTTTGGAGTTTTGTGAAGAGCATGGTTTTAAAAAAGTAGGAGAACTTCCTTGGGGTGCACCTTTGTATGAAGGCATTTTTGCAGGGAATAGGTTTACGATTGCTGTCTATACCGAACCCTCACTCTATTGGGAGTTGGTCAATGGCTTAAGCCGAAGTTGGAATATTATGAGCAATGGCGACTGCTTGGCTTCATTGGAAGATAAAAATAGTTTCATAGAGCGAAAGATGAAGGAAGAAAATGAATTTTAAAGAGTATAAAGCGTGGCAAAAAACTTATCTTGAACAGAACCCTAATGTCTTTAGAGCTGACTGTATGAACCCTTTTATTTCGATGAACTATCTTTTGGATAAAGTGGTATTTAGAAGTCAAAATATTACTCAATCAGAGCTGTATATTAAATGGAAAGAGCTTAGTGGGGTCGAGATTCCTTCTGAAAACTTGGCATTAAGTAGAGGGGTTAGGCATTCTCTCTCTAAGTTGTTTCATCTTTTTAAATCAGAGACTATTTTTATGCCCCAAGATGTTTACCCACGCTATTTTGAATTGGCAAAAGAGAATAACATCGAAACCTTTGAGACTTATCCTCAAACAGATTGGGCGAGTCTAAAAGAAGTAAAAAAGTCTATTATATTATTAACCATTCCTTTTACCCCAATGGGTAGAGAAGTATCAGAGGAAGATATAGGGCAGATTAAAGCATTGGTTCATCGAGGTAATAGGATTATTATAGATTCTGTGTATGACTATAATCTATCTGAAAACTTTAAAAAACTAAAAGCTTTACTTGAAGAGGGTTCTGTCTTTTGGTTACACTCTTTGTCTAAAACTTACTTGTCTCCTGAGGTTCTAGGGATTATCTATCTTCCCTCTTCTGCTTATCAACTCTATTTTAAAGAGGCATTTGATGATTATACGTTTAAAGATAAGGTCTCATACAATAGGGCTTATGATATTTTAACCCAAACCCCAACGCTTCCACGTTTACAACAAGAAGAGTTTAATAAAGGTTTTGATTATTTGTCTGAAAATACAGGCTTAGATGTTTATGAGAGTGAAATAGCTTATTTTTCTGTTGTTCAAGACTCTTTTGATGAGCTTTT